>JAOPXY010000168.1 GCA_025964895.1 Aeromicrobium sp. | reverse complement strand
GGCACCGTCGAGCGTCGCGACGAAGTTGCTGCGCACCCACGGCCGGTCGATGGACGGGTACGCGTACAGCCGCTCGATCTCCGCGTCGGCGAGGTTCATGCGCTGAAGCCTACGGACCTGCCGGGCTGCCCCGGCTGGGGCACACTGGTCGGCATGTCCGACTCACTCGCCAGCCAGCTCGTCGTGTCCGAGCACCTCGACCTGACGATGTACGACTCCCGAGCCACGACCGGCTTCGACGGCAAGAAGGCCGATGCGAAGAAGGCCCTGGCCGCGATGGGCGCGGAGCTGGGCGACCTGCAGGAGCGGCTGTTCGCCAACGGCCGCTCGGGCGCGAGCCCCACCCGGGTGCTGGTCGTCCTGCAGGGCATGGACACGTCGGGCAAGGGCGGCATCGTGCGGCACGTCGCCGGCCTGGCCGACCCGCAGGGGCTCGACATCACGTCGTTCAAGCAGCCGACCGCCGAGGAGCTCGAGCACGACTTCCTGTGGCGCATCGAGAAGGCCCTCCCGCAGCCGGGCATGATCGGCATCTTCGACCGCTCGCACTACGAGGACGTCCTGATCGGCAGGGTGCGCAAGCTCGCCGGGCTGGAGGAGCTCGCCCGTCGCTACGCCGCGATCAACGAGTTCGAGGCGGCCTTCGTCGAGTCCGGCGGGGTGCTGCTGAAGTGCTTCTTGCACATCTCGGCCGTCGACCAGAAGGAGCGCCTGGCCGCACGCCTCGACGACCCGTCCAAGCACTGGAAGTTCAACGTCGGCGATCTCGACGAGCGGATGCTGTGGGACGAGTACCAGGAGGCGTACGAGATCGCGATCGAGCGCTGCTCGACGTCGAGGGCGCCATGGCACCTCGTGCCGAGCGGCCGCAAGTGGTACCGCAACTGGGCCGTCGCCACGCTGCTGACCGACCGGCTGCGCGAGCTCGACCTGTCGTGGCCCGCGGCCGACTTCGACGTCGAGGCCGCCAAGGCGCGACTCGCCACGATGTAGGCCGGCGTCGGCGGGTCAGCGCCGGCGTCCGGTCAGCCACGAGGCGATCAGCGGCGCCGCGAGCAGGACGAGCAGCAGGCGGATCAGCTGGGCGGCGGTCACGAACGTCACGTTGCCGCCCGTGTCGGCCGATGTCGCCAGGACGGCGTACAGCCCGCCCGGGGTCGTGGCTAGGTAGGCGTCGAGCCGCGAGACGCCGGTCAGCTGGGCGAGCAGCACGCCGCAGGCCGCCGAGCCCGCGACGATGACGGCGATGACCAGCACGGCTGTCGGCAGCACGCGGCCGATCATCCGCAGGCTCCGGGCCGTGAACCTGAGCCCGACCTGCACGCCGATCAGGACGTAGCCGACGCCCTGGATCCAGGTAGGCACGACGACGTCGTCGAAGGCAGGCAGCGCGGCGAGCCCCGCCGCGACCAGCAGCGCGCCCAGCAGGGCGGGGGACGGCAGGTGCAGGAGGCGTCCGGCGACGACGCCGGCGACGACCGCCACGACCGAGAAGCTCACGGCCGCCAGCGTCGTCCCCGGGTCGGCAGAGCCGGACCCCGAGCCGGCCTCGGCGTCGAACACGGTGGACGCGACCGTGGGCATCGCGAGCAGGATGATCAGCACCCGCAGGTATTGGACGACCGTGACGACGCGGTCGTCCGCGCCCATGTCCTGGGCGATCGCGGTCATGCCGGACGCGCCCCCGGCCACGGTCGAGAACGAGGCCGTCACGGCACTGACGCCGCGGTGCAGCCGCAGCGCCTGTCCCGCGATGACGCTCAGCACCAAGGTGGCGACTGAGATCAGGACGACGGCGGGCCAGTCGGCACCCAGGTCGACGAGGGTGCCCCAGGCGACCATCGACCCGATCGTGGCCCCGATGATCGCCTGGCCGGTCGTGAACGACCACCGGGGCACCGCGACCTCACGGGGCGTCCCCAGGGCAAACACGAGCCCGCCGAGCAGTCCGCCGAACAGCAGCGGGGTCGGCGAGCCGACCAGCGTCAGGACGACCGAGAGCCCCGCGACCAGAGCCACCAGCAGCGCCCAGGCGCTGGCTGACGCTCTGCTCGGCCGCGGGCTCACGACTCCCAACGTAGGCCAGCGTTCCCTGAGCCGTCCGGATCGGTCAGGCGAACAGTGCCTCGAGCGGGACGAGGTCCACCGCGCCGACGGCGTAGCGAGCCAGGATGACCCGGGCCACCTCGACATCGACCCCGAGCGGCTCGGCGACCGCGACGGCGCCGGCCTCGTACGCCAGCTCGGCGACGCGGTCGGGCAGGACACCCGGTGCGAGGAACAGCTGGCCCACCGCGATGTGGCGACGTCCGTCGGCCCGGTGCTGGCGCACCGCCTCACCCGCGGCCGGCGGAACGCTCGACGCGAACGCGGCGATGGTCGGCAGCTTGTGGTGAGAGCCCCACGCGCGGGCCGCCCGGGAGATCGCGGCGTTCGCGATCGGGTCGGACGATCCGGCGCCGGCCAGCACGAGGGCGTCGAGCTCCCGAACGCGGTTCTTCGAGAGCGCCTCGCGCAGTCGCTTGTCGAGGACGTGGAAGAACGCGGCCTCGATGCCGAGGACGTCGGTCGCGTGGATCTTGATCCCGTCGTGGCGGGTCAGAGCGCTCGCGACGACCTTCGGCACGTCGACGTTGGCGTGGTACGCCTCGCTGAGCAGCAGCGGGACGACGACGATCTCCTGGTGCCCCTCGGCGATGAGCCGGTCGACGGCCTCGTCGAACGTCGGACCCACGTGGTCGAGGAATGCCGTGGCCACCCGGAGGTCAGGTCGCATGCACGAGACCATCTCCGTGAGGGCTGTGATGGTGGCGGCGGAACGGGGATCCGTGCTGCCGTGCGCAAGAGCGATGAGTGCTGGTGCGGTCATGATGCGTGCCTCCTTCCGGGGGGCGTTGCGTGGTGGTGGGTGATCAGTGGGTGGTGAGGTCGGCGCGGGAGAGCTGGCCGATGAAACCGAGCCGGAACGCCCTCAGACAGGACCGGCACTCCCACTCGCCGTGCGTCTCGCCGTGGGGACGAAGATCCTCGTCGGCGCAGTACGGGCAGTGGAACGGAACGGCGCGGGTCGTGGTCATCGGGGCCCCCGCGGAAGCGTGAGCGGAGCTTGGACGAGCGCGACGAGGGCACCGCGAGCGAGCGGTTTCGCGGGGTGATTCATCTCAGAATCTCCTCGTCGGCGCGGGACACCCAGCGGGCGAACGACTCGTCGTCCTCGCGCTGCTCGAGATAGGTGCGCGAGAGTTTCTCGACGTAGTCGGGCAGGTGGTCCGCGGCGACCTTGTGGGCCCGCAGCTTGCGACCGAACCCCGCCTCGAGACCGAGCGCGCCACCGAGGTGCACCTGGAATCCCTCGACTGTGTCACCGTGCTCGTCGAGCACGAGCATGCCCTTCAGGCCGATGTCGGCGGTCTGGATGCGGGCGCACGAGTTGGGGCAGCCGTTGACGTTGACCGTGATGGGCGTGTCGAGCTCAGGCACGCGCTCCTCGAGCTCGTCGATCAGGATGCGCGCGGTGTCCTTGGTGTTGACGATCGCGAGCTTGCAGTACTCGATGCCGGTGCAGGCCATCGTATTGCGGCGCCACTGCGAGGGACGGGCGTACAGGCCGATTCCGGCCAGTGCCGTGACGAGCGACTCGACCTTGTCCTCGTCTATGTCGAGCACCACGAGCTTCTGCATCGGCGTCGTGCGGACGCGGTCGCTGCCGTGGGCCTCGACGATGTCGGCGAGCTGGTTGAGCAGGGTGCCGGAGATGCGTCCGACCGTGGCGGCGACGCCGACGTAGAACTTGCCGTCGGTCTGGCGGAAGACGCCGACGTGGTCGGCGGGCGTCTCCGGCGCGACGGGCGCATCGAGGTCGGCGAGCTTGCGGCCGAGGTACTCGGTCTCCAGCACCTCGCGGAACTTCTCCGCACCCCAGTCGTTGACGAGGAACTTCAGGCGGGCGCGGGTGCGGAGGCGGCGGTAGCCGTAGTCGCGGAAGATGCTGACGACGCCCTTCCAGACCTCCGGCACGTCCTCGAGCGACACCCAGGTGCCGAGGCGCTGCGCCAGCATGGGGTTGGTCGAGAGTCCGCCGCCGACCCACAGGTCGAAGCCCGGTCCGTGCTCGGGGTGCACGGCGCCGGTGAAGGCGATGTCGTTGATCTGCGGCACGACGTCGTGGCCGGGGTGCCCGCTGATGGCCGACTTGAACTTGCGCGGCAGGTTGCTGAACGCGCGGTCGCCGATGAACGTGCTCTCGATCGCGTCGATCGCCGAGGTGCCGTCGACGATCTCGTCGTGCGAGATGCCGGCCACGGGGGAGCCCAGGATGACGCGGGGGCAGTCGCCGCACGCCTCCTGCGTCGACAGGCCGACCGCCTCGAGGCGGTTCCAGATCGTGGGCACGTCGCGCACGTCGATCCAGTGGTACTGGACGTTCTGGCGGTCGGTCAGGTCGGCGGTGTCGCGGGCGAACTCGACCGAGATGTCGGCGACGGTGCGCAGCTGCTCGAGGCTGAGCTGCCCGCCGTCGATGCGCACGCGCATCATGAAGCGGTCCGCGTCGAGCTCGTCGGGCTCGAGCGTCGCGGTCTTGCCGCCGTCGATGCCCTCCTTGCGCTGGGTGTACAGGCCCCACCAGCGGAAGCGTCCGCGCAGGTCGCCGCCGTCGATCGACTCGAAACCGCGGTGCGCGTAGATGTTCTCGATGCGAGCCCGGACGTTGAGCGGGTTGTCGTCCTTCTTGGACTGCTCGTTGGCGTTCAACGGCTCGCGGTAGCCGAGCGCCCACTGGCCCTCACCGCGTTTGGGGCGCGGGCGGCGGGCGGGGGTGTCGGTGCCGGGTGTCGTGGCCATGAGTGTCCTTTGAGGGCAGGACGCACGGCGATCACGACAGGTTCGTCACGGTGTGGTCGCCGCGCGCCTGGTGTGATTCGAGATCAGAGCAGAGGTCGCGCGTGGATCAGCGACACATCATGTTGCGGGCGCGGCCGAGGTCGACGTGGAGTCGTCCCACGAGCCAGAGTGTCTGCGCCGAAAGCATGTAGCCAGTCTGTAGACGCCGGGCCGCCAGGACAAGCGATCGTCTTGCGATGTGGGACGGGTGTCCACATTGTGGCGGACATGCCCAAATGACAGCGAAAGTTCATGCTTCAAACTCGCTGTCAGTCACGCGGGACGAGCAGCGACACGGCGTACGCGCCGACGACCGCCGCGACCATCGCGACGCACGCGGCCACCAGGGCGACGTCCCACGGCACCAGATCGGCCGTCGCGAGGCCGATGACGGCGGCCGGGTGGAACACCGTGATGAGCCCGAGGGGGAGGGTGGCGCCGCCGACGACCACGGGCACCGCGGCGAGCCCGGCGTGACCGCCGCCGTCGACGCCGAGGGTGGCCCATGCGCCGATCAGGCCCACGACCGCCGCGCCGGCCGCGGTCAGGCCGAGGCCGGGAGAGGCGAAGACCAGGGTGTCGCCGAGCTGGTCGTCCAGCGTCAGCGCCACGAGCCCGCCGAGGACGGCGCCGACGACGTGGGCGGCGACCGCCGGGAGGACCGTGACCCAGGGCCGCCGTCCGACGACCGCGAGCGCGAGCGTCGACGCGGGGTTCGCCAGTCCGACGGACGACTGCTCCTCGGTGGAGTGCAGCTCGGCGAACCAGGTGAACAGCACGGCGACGCCGGCGACGGCGGCGACCGCGAGGGTCGCGTCGGCGGCGCGCAGCGCCATGGCTGCCACGAGGGTCGTGAGCGCCGACAGCAGCACGATGATGAACAAGAAGCGAGCCATCAGGACTCCCGGTGAGGTGTGGTGCGCGCGACGATGCCGGCGAGGTCGAGCCCCCGCGGCAGTGTCCCGAACGTACCGCCCCAATCACCTCCCAGGCGTGAGGCGCAGAACGCGTCGCCGACGGACGGGTCGCCGTGCTGCAGCAGCACCGCGCCCTGGAGGACGGCGGCCATGCGGCCGGCGATGCGGCGCGCGCGCAGCTCGACGTCCGACAGGTCGGCCAGCTCGGTGAGCACGTCGTCGACGCTGGCGTCGAGGTGGCGGTTCTCGCCGCGCACGGTCGCGACCTCGGTGATCCATGCGTCGAGGCTCTCCGGCTCCCTGGCGAGGGCACGCAGCACGTCGAGCGCGTTGACGTTGCCGCTGCCCTCCCAGATCGAGTTGAGCGGCGACTCGCGGAACAGCAACGGCATGCCGGACTCCTCGACGTACCCGTTGCCGCCGAGGCACTCCAGCGCCTCGGCCACCATGAACGGCGTCCGCTTGCACACCCAGAACTTCTCCAGCGCGAGCCCGATGCGCCGCAGCGCCTGCTCGTGGGCGTCGTGCGGGTTGTCGACCGCCCCGGCGAGCCGCAGCGAGACCATCGTGGCGGCCTCGCTCTCGATCGCGAGATCGGCCAGGACGTTGGTCATGGCGGGCTGGTCGGCGAGCGTCGCCCCGAACGCCGAGCGGTGCGCCGTGTGCCAGGCGGCCTCCGCGACGGCCTTGCGCATGATGCCGGCCGAGCCGAGGATGCAGTCCTGGCGGGTCGCGGACACCATCTCGATGATCGTCCGGATGCCGCGTCCCTCGTCGCCCAGGCGCACGGCCCACGTGTCGGTGAACTCCAGCTCGCTGGACGCGTTCGAACGGTTGCCGAGCTTGTCCTTGAGCCGGACGATCGACAGCGCGTTGCGAGTCCCGTCCGGGCGGGTGCGGGGCACGACGAAGCAGGTGACGCCCTCGGGCGCCTGGGCCAGCACCAGGAAGACGTCGTTCATGGGGGCCGACGTGAACCACTTGTGGCCCGTCAGCAGGTACTCGCCGTGGGTCTCGGTGGGACGCGCGACCGTCTCGTTGGTGCGCAGGTCGGAGCCGCCCTGCTTCTCGGTCATGCCCATGCCCGCCAGGAGGCCGGCCTTCTCGTCCGGTGCCCGGAGCCCGAAGTCGTAGGTGCGCGAGGCCAGGCCCCCGGTCCACTGCTTCGCGATCGCGTCGTCGACCCGCAGGGCGGGGATCACCGCGTACGTCATCGTGATGGGGCACATGTGGCCCTGCTCGGTCTGTCCCCACGTGAAAAAGCCGGCCGCGCGCTGCAGGTGGGCGACGGGACTCTGCGACACCCACGGTTCCGCGGTGAGGCCGAAGCCGACGCCCTGCGTCATGAGCCAGTGCCACGACGGGTGGAAGTCGACGACGTCGATGCGGTGCCCGAAGCGATCGGTCGTGCGCAGCACAGGCTCGTTCTCGTTGGCCAGGTGCCAGTGCTCGCGAGCCTCGGCCGATCCGGCCAGGGCGCCCATGGGGGTGATCGCGTCGACGATGCCGGCGGCGTGCTCCCCGCCGAACGCGGCGATCGCGTCCATGAGGGCCGCATCGGCGGTCGCGACGTTGTGACCGACGAGCGGCGACGCCTGGTTGTGAGGTGAGCGTTGCAGGGCATCCATGTCGCTACGGTAGAGCCATGGTGGCGCAATCGGTAGGCCGACCGGGCGCCCGCGAGACGTTCAGCAAGCTGGTGGCCCGCACCGTCGGCAGCTGCTTCCGGTACCGGGTCACGGGGCTCGCGGCGGAGGCGGCGTTCTTCGCGATCCTGTCGCTCCCGCCGCTCGTGTTCGGGCTCGCGGGCACGATCGGGTTCATCGCCGAGCGATACGACGTCAGCCAGGTCGACGTGCTGAAGGACCGGATCATCGACCTTGCTTCGAAGGCCCTGACCGACAGCACGGTCGACAAGGTCGTCGCCCCGACGCTCGACGAGGTGCTGGGCGGCGGACGCATCGACGTCATCTCGATCGGCTTCGTGCTGGCACTGTGGTCGGGCTCGCGGGCGCTCAACGTCTTCATCGACACCATCTCGATCATCTACGGCCTCGGCGGCCACCGCGGCATCGTCAAGACCCGCGCGCTGTCGTTCACGCTCTACATCGCCGCTCTGCTGGTCGGCATCGTGCTGGTGCCGCTGATCCTGACGGGCCCGGAGATGGCTGCCGACATCCTGTCGGACCGGTGGTCGTTCCTGAAGGTGTTCTACTGGCCGGCCGTGCTGGTGCTCTCGGTCGGATTCCTCGCGACCCTCTACCACCTGGCCGTCCCGGTGCGGAAGCGCTGGCGGTACGGTCTGCCCGGCGCCGCGTTCACGCTCCTGCTGTGGATCCTGGGCAGCTACTTCGTCCGCTGGGCGCTGGGCTTCTCCACCGGCGGCACGTCCATCTACGGACCCCTCGCCGCCCCGATCGCGGTGCTCCTGTGGCTCTACGTGCTCTCGATCGCCGTGCTGATCGGCGCCGCGCTCAACGCCGCCGTCGAACAGGCCGTCGAGGACTCGCGCTGGGGGAGCGCCCCCGCACCGGACTGATCAGGGACGGCCAGAGGTCGAACGACCTTCTGGCCGCTGATCAACCGTTTCCTGGTCCGATCGAGCCGAAAACGGTTGATGACGGGCCAGATCTCGGGCTGGCGACGTGGTGTGCCGCCTCCGCCTTCCAGGGGAAGCCGACGGAGACGGCACTCTCGCACTCTACGACGCGGATAGGCACCTGCAGAAGAGCTCGACGCCCTCGCGTGTCGTCGTGCGACAGACTGCTTGGGTGTCTGACTGGTGGCAGGTGGTCCTCGCGGTGAGTGGTTCGCTGGTGGCCGTCTGGCTTTCCCTCGTCGCACTGTTCTGTCTTCTGGGACGCAGGTACGACGACCCCGCGCGCCTGCGTGACGCGCTGCGGCTCCTCCCGGACGTCCTGCGCCTGCTGCGCCGCCTCGCCGCCGACCCCGCCGTCCCGCGTGGCGTGCGCGTCCGGCTCGTCCTGCTGGGCATCTACCTCGTCCTGCCGATCGACGTCGTGCCGGACTTCATCCCGGTCATCGGCTACGCCGACGACGTCGTCCTGATCGCCCTCGTGCTGCGATCCGTCGCCCGCCGGGCCGGAGCGGACGCCCTGGACCGCCACTGGCCGGGCACGCCCGAGGGGCTCGCCACGCTCAAGCAGCTCGCAGGCGTGCGCTGACGACCACGCACCTGCCGACAGCCCTGGCCCTGGTCGTCGTGGGCCGTGAAGATCCGAGCGGTAGCGAACGCGAGACCCATCGAGACAAAAAGGAAGCGGCCTCCCGTGGGAGACCGCTTCTCAGTGTGGGCGATACTGGGTTTGAACCAGTGACCTCTTCCGTGTCAGGGAAGCGCGCTACCGCTGCGCCAATCGCCCGTGAGTATTCATTTGTGTCGAGGTGGGTACGGGATTTGAACCCGTGTAAACGGATTTGCAGTCCGTTGCCTCGCCTCTCGGCCAACCCACCGCTGGATGGGTATGGAGACCCTCTCCGAGCGGACAACGAGATTCGAACTCGCGA
>JAOPXY010000146.1 GCA_025964895.1 Aeromicrobium sp. | reverse complement strand
CGATGCCGAACGTGTTCGACTCCTCGACCGTGATGACGCCTTCCTTGCCGACCTTGTCCATCGCCTCGGCGATGATCTCGCCGACCGTGGTGTCAGCGGCGGAGATCGAGGCGGTCGAGGCGATCTGCTCCTTGGTCTCGACGTCCTTGGCCATGCCGAGCAGCTGCGCGGAGATGGCCTCGACGGCGGTCTCGATGCCCTTCTTCAGGCCCATCGGGTTCGCGCCGGCCGCGACGTTGCGCAGGCCTTCGCGGACGAGCGCCTGGGCGAGGACCGTGGCGGTCGTCGTGCCGTCACCGGCGACGTCGTCGGTCTTCTTGGCGACCTCCTTGACGAGCTCGGCGCCGATCTTCTCGTAGGGATCCTCGAGCTCGATCTCGCGAGCGATGGAGACGCCGTCGTTCGTGATCGTGGGGGCACCCCACTTCTTCTCCAGGACGACGTTGCGGCCCTTGGGACCGAGCGTCACCTTCACGGCGTCGGCGAGCTGGTTCATTCCGCGCTCGAGGCCGCGACGGGCTTCCTCGTTGAAAGCAATGGTTTTTGCCATGGTTGAGTTTCTCCGACTTGGTTGTCGACGTGGGGGTGATCAGGCGATGCCCGCGACGGACGGTCGCAGCGTGTGGCGAACCCTTCTCGCCGCGGCCCACGACCTCATCGGTCTGATCCATGCGCCAGACGTGTGGTCTGGCACTCTCACTATACGAGTGCTAATCAACGCGGCGCAATCAGGAGGGTGATCGGACTTCGTACGTCAGCTCCGCGAACTGTCCCCTCTGCGTCACGGAGACGAGCCGGAGCCGGTCCGAGCGGATGTCGCGCGGCAGGAGCGGCGCCCCGGCCCCCAGCGTCACAGGAGCCACGGTCGCGACAATGCGGTCGAGCAGCCCCGCGTCCGCGAACTGGCCGACGAGATCGCCCCCGCCCATGAGCCAGATGTCGCGGTCGCCCGCCGCGGCGGCCGCCTCGGCGTGCACCTCGGCGACCGGGGCGCGGGTGAACCGGATGTCGGCACCCGCGACGACCGGGAGCTCGCGGGTCGTGAAGACCCAGGTGGGACGGTCGCCGTACCAGGCCGTCCAGGTGTCGGGACTCTCCAGCAGCGACTCGTGCTCGACGACCCACTCGTACGTCGTCGACCCCATCACGAGCGCGCCGACCCCGGCCAGGAAGTCGGCGATGCCGTCCTCGGCCTCGTCGGCGGCAGGGACGTCGAAGAGCCACTGCAGGGAGTTGTCGGTCGTTGCGAGGAAACCGTCCAGCGTCGTCGCGGTGTTGTAGATCGTCGCCATAGATCGACGGTACGACGACGCTCAGACAGAGAACAGCAGGTACAGGCCCGTGAACGTGTAGGCCACCATCAGCAGCAGCATCGCGAGCTGTCCGCTGAGCCGGTGCGCCCGTGGCAGCAGGGCCAGCGCCCGGTCGTGGGCCGCGACGACCGCGACGACGTGACCCGCGACGACGCACGTCACCTTGACGGCCGCGAGGGTCGAGGTGTGCTGCGACAGGACGTACGCGACCGACGGATCGCCCAGCGGCGTCCAGCCCCGTCCCAGCGGGTCGAGCAGCGCGAAGAACGCCGACTGGCCCTTCTCGACGAGATAGGTCAGGTAGTGGGCGAAGACGTAGCCCACGACGATCGGCACGAGCGAGTGCGCCAGGAGGCCCGGCAGCGCGCGGCGGGCGGACGACTCCAGGCCCCCGGTCGCCGAGGCCGCCGCGACGAACAGCACGCCGACGACGACGCAGAACCCGACGAGCGTCGCGGTGCCCTCGATCACGGAGACGTTTCTGGCCTGCCAGAACGGCGAGGCCGAGAAGCTGTCGTACGCGGTCGAGCCGAGCAGCACCGCCAGGACCGCCACGAGCCCCGGCGCGACCGGGATCGTCGTCAGGCCGCGCAACGGGTTGCGGGACGCTCGTCCGCCGCGCGCGACCGGGGACAGCGGCGCGACGAGGGCGCTGTAGACGTCGAAGGGATCGGCGCGGTCGAACCAGCGTGGGCCGAAGGCCAGGCCACCGGCCAGCATCGCGACGGCGTACACCGCGACCCAGGTGCGGACGGCCGAGACGTCGCCGGGGTCGGGCGAGGCCAGCTCGAGCCACACGAACGCGAGCAAGCCCAGCGCGGCCGGCCAGTAGCCGAGCCGCTCCGGGTACTCCCAGCGGCCGGAGGCACGGCCGGTCAGCGTCCGCCACGGCGACAGATCGCGCCACACGTGCCCCGAGAGCAGGGCCAGCGGCACGAGGCCGACCCAGACGAGGATGTAGAGCGCCTGCAGGCCGCCGTTCGACGCATCGTCCGGTCCCGCGAACAGCGCGACGAGCACCCACGCCGTCAGCAGCAGCCCGGCGACCGCGAGCCACGGGCGACGCCGGCCCGGCTCGACGACCGCCACCCGATGCTGGAAGCGGGGCTCCTTCCAGGCCAGCGCCAGCACCGCGAACGAGATCGTCAGCGCCCACGACGCCCCGACCATCGCGTAGATGAACGGGATCGGCAGGTCGGTCGCCCCGCCCACCCCGTGGGCCGCGAACCCCGCAGCGGTCAACGGACGACGCTCACCGGACGACGAGCTGCATGATCGTCACGTCCAGGTGGTGGGCCTCGACCGCGACCTGGCCGGGGGTGTCGACCGAGAAGGTCTTGGTGATCGACTCCCCCGCGGCGACCTCCCATGTGTGCTCCGGATCGGAGTGCACGTGGATCTCCTCGGCGGCGTCGGACGTGATGTTCAGCGTGATCGTCTCGCCGACCTCCGCCTCGACGCGGTCGCCCTGCGGGGTCGCCTTTCCGTCCTCGATCGTGATGTCGACGACGACACCGGCGTCCTCGGCCGGCTCGGCCGATGCCGACGGACTGGTCGACGGACTGGTCGACGAACTGGCGGCGGCAGGGGCCGGCTCGGTGCTACCTGCGGCGTCCGGCTCGTCGGACGATCCGCAGCCGGCGAGCAGCGTCGCGGCGAGCAGGAGCGTCGCGGTGGCGGGGACGGTCAGGCGCTTCATGGGTTGTCGCTCTCCTCGGGGGTGGTGTCGAAGGCCCGCTCGATCAGCTCGCGCTCCTCGCGTTCCTCGCGGCGGTCCTTGCGGGCGATGTAGAGCACGACGCCCACGACGATGACGGCCGGCACGATCGCCGGGATGGCGAGCAGCGCGACGTGATGGGCCAGCAGGACGTCGGTCAGGGGTTGAGTACCCACGGAGGTCATGGCGTCAGGGTAGGGGCTCGCTCGCCGGCCGCCTCGGCGTCCTCGTACTCGCGGATCGAACGCGAGACGCGGGAGACGCAGACGCACACGCCGATGATGATGCCCAGGCTGCACAGCAGGACGATCATGTTGGCCGCGCCCCACAGCCACGGGGCACCGTCGGTGCGCTCACGCTGGAGGATCTCGATCTCCGGGACGAAGTCACGGGTGAACGACGCGTCGGCAGGCACTTCCTCGGCGTCGAGCGGCGCATCGGCAGGCAGGTAGATCGGCACGGCGGCGAGCGTCCGGCCGTCCTGCACGCGCAGCATCGTCTTCCAGTTGCCGCCGACCGGCATCGGCTTGGTCGACTCGAACGTGTCGTCGCCGGTGCGACGCAGCCGGTCGGTCACGACGCCGGCGCCGCCGCCCTGCCAGGCGGTGATCTGGACCCACGTCGGGTGGTCGTCGACGACGCCGTCGTCGAGCGTGACCTGCGCCGTCACCGCGGGCTCCTCGTCCGTGCCGACCTGGGTCAGCTCGAACGACGCCGAGGCGTCCTTCGGCACCGTCGCGTGCAGGCCGTTCGCGACGGCCCCCGACAGCACCAGCACCGAGGCGGCCACGATGACCCGCCCGACGTTCTTGGCGGGGAGACGTCCCTGGAGCCCGAGCGAGAACAGCGCACCGCACAGCCCCGACGCGATCGCGACGGGCACGGCCATCAGCAGGCCCTCGACCCACATGTCCTGCGTCCATGGGAACTGGAAGACCTGGTCGTTCCAGAGCTTCTCGATCACGAGGCCCACGGTGCCGATCAGCAGGCCGCCGATCGCGCCGAACCACAGCGGCTTGTCCTTGAGCCGCGACAGGGCCAGCAGCTCCACGATCACGGCGCTGCCGAGGTAGAGCGGGAAGACGTGGTGCGCCTCGCCCATGACGTCGGTGACGACGAACGAAATGATGCCGCGCATGAGGAGGAAGAACACCGCGGCGGCGATCGCGGCGCCGGGACCGAGGTACAGGCGGGCGGCGACGAGCGTGATGCCGGCCGCGGCGACGATCATGAGCGGCGCGAACACCATGCGGAACTGCGCGATGCCGAAGTCGAACTCGGCCTGGAACACCGACAGGCCGATCAGCAGGGAGCCGAACGCGGTCGAGACGAGGACGGTGCGCAGCCACGACGGCACGGCGCGGCCGCGCTGGCGCATCGCGATCTCCGCCTCCCGGTTGAGCAGGATGATGCCGGCGGTCGAGAGCCCCGCCCCGCCGATCAGCATCAGGTGGGTCGGGCCCCACAGCGTCACGTCCTGGCCGAAGAGCCGGTGCCAGACGTCGTCGAGCGGGAAGCCGATCAGGGCGTACAGGCCGCACGCGGCGATGAAGATGCCACTGACGGGCGCGTACCACTGGCGCGTGATCCGGACCGCCGCGACACCGGGACGGTCGCCCCCGCGCGGGTAGACGATCGCCGACATGCCCGCGACGAACAGGGCGAACAGCCCGTACAGGATCAGGTAGTGCGCGGGGTTCGCGAGCGGCCCGGCGTCCCGGCCGCGGCCGGCGTGCAGGCTCACGTCCCACATGAACCCCAGCAGGGCGACGATCAGCGAGCTCGCGACGAACGCGGTCGGGATCGTGGACCAGCCGGGCTCACCGTGGCGCTGACCGAGCCGCCGGCCGAGCCGGTCGAACCACTCGATGCGGTGCGTGCGGTGCGCCCAGGCGATCGCGAGGAGCACGAGGGTCACCACACCGGCGGCGATCGATAGGCCGATGACCTGCCCGAGCTCCGCACCGCCGACGGGAGGATTCTCGGGTTCCGCTGCTGAGAGGACTGCGTGCGTCAGGAACATACCGCGAGTATGTCAGCGGTGATGTCGCATGGCAAGTGTCAGATAGGACACGCACCCCGGACGCAGAAGAACCCGGTCCCCCCGGACCGGGTTCCGCACGAATCCTCAGTACTCAGTCCTCAGTGCCCGAGGACCTCGTGGGCCTCGCGCCCCTTGGGACCGTCGACGATCTCGAACTCGACCTTCTGGCCGTCCTCGAGGGTCTTGTAGCCGTCGGACGCGATCTTGGACCAGTGGACGAAGACATCGTCCTGGCCCTCGACCTCGATGAAGCCGTAGCCCTTGTCCGCGTTGAACCACTTGACGGTGCCTTGCACCATGCCGCCACTCCCACCTGTCACAGAAACCGGACCCACCTGCCGAGGGCCCGATGCGCAGAGCCTATACGTCTGCGTCGCGGCCTGTCATGGCCGGTCGCGGGGCCGCGAACCCCGTGGTCGGGCTCAGCAGCCCCCGGCCACCGCGGGGATGATCGAGACCTGCGCGCCGTCGGGCGTCGGGGTGTCGAGGCCCTGAGAGAAGCGCACGTCCTCCTCGGCCACGTAGATGTTGACGAAGCGCCGCAGCTTGCCCTGCTCGTCGACGACGCGCGCCTTGATGCCGGGGTAGCTCGACTCGAGGGAGTCGAGGACGTCGGTGAGGGTCGCGCCCTCGGCGGTGACCTGCGACTGGTCCTGCGTGTAGGTGCGCAGGATCGTGGGGATGCGGACGTTGATGCTCACGGTGCTCCTTGAAGATCGTGTTCTTGAGACGAGTGCTCAGACGATGCCGGCGTCGAGGAACGCCTGGTAGGTCGGAGCGATGGTGGCGGCGGGGCCGACGAGGTCGGAGACTGCGTCGAGGGTCTTGAGGCCGTGGCCGGTGTTGATGACGACGGTCTCACGGGAGGGGTCGAGCGCGCCGGTCTCCACGAGCTTCTTCAGCACGCCGATCGTGGTGCCTCCGGCGGTCTCGGTGAAGATGCCCTCGGTGCGGGCGAGCAGCACGATGCCCTCGCGGACCTCGTCGTCGGTGATGTCCTCGATGGCTCCGCCGGTCTCGCGGCAGATGTCGAGCACGTAGATGCCGTCGGCCGGGTTGCCGATCGCGAGCGACTTGGCGATCGTGTCGGGCTTGACGGGACGGATGACGTCGTGGCCGTCGCGGAACGCCGCCGAGACGGGCGAGCAACCGGTGGCCTGGGCGCCGAAGAC
>JAOPXY010000140.1 GCA_025964895.1 Aeromicrobium sp. | reverse complement strand
CGCCGGCGTCGCCGCCGGCATCGCCCTCTACGCGATCGCCCAGAGGCGCGGCTAGCGCCGGCCCCGACCCGGGGCGGCTGTACACCATCGTGCGGGGCGTCGCTGCCCGGTCCCACGGGCCGGACAGGGGCGCTTTCTGCTGTCGTCACGGTGTTTTGTGGGTCCCGCGACCGATAGTCGGAAGCGATGCGTTCTGATCCCAAAACACTGTTGGACGCCCCACCGGGGCGCGCCTAGGTTCGAGGGGTCAGGCCCCCCGAGTCCGTGAGAGCGAGCCCGCCATGAGCGTCGAATTCATCAGCGCCACCAACGTCAACGCGTCCAACGAGCTGAACCCGTTGTCGTCGAAGGACCTCGATCTAGACTTCTTCCGCCGCTACGCGCGGACGCTCGACGACTATGGCTACGACTACACGCTGCTGCCCTACGGCTCCTCGGGGCACGACCCGTTCACCCTCGGCGCCGCGCTCAGCCAGGTCACCGAGCGGATCCGACCCATCATCGCCCTGCGTCCCAACACGATGTACCCGACCGTCGCCGCCAAGGCGCTCGCGACGCTCGACCAGCTCAGCCGGGGCCGCGCCGTCGTCCACATCATCTCCGGCGGCGACACCGCGGAGCAGGCCCGCGAGGGCGACCGGCTCGGCAAGGACGAGCGCTACCGCCGCTCCGAGGAGTACGTCCAGATCCTGCGCCGGGCCTGGCACTCGGCGGAGGCCTTCGACCACGCGGGGGAGCACTACCAGTTCGAGGACTTCCGCAGCGACGTCCGACCCGTCAACGGCACGATCCCCGTCTCGATCGGCGGCTCGTCGCAGGAGGCGTACCGCGTCGGCGGCGCCGAGGGCGACATCTTCGGGCTCTGGGGCGAGCCGCTGGCCGACACGCGCGAGCAGATCGACAAGGTCAACGCTCAGGCCGCCGCGGCCGGCCGCACCGACAGGCCCCGCATCTGGGTGACGTTCCGCCCCATCATCGCCCAGACCGAGGAGCTGGCCTGGGAGAAGGCGCACACGACGCTGGCTGCGCTCGAGCGCAACGCCACGAACCAGGCGGCGACCTGGCGCCTGCACGAGAAGGCCGCCGGAGAGGCACCCGAGAACGTCGGGTCGCAGCGTCTGCTGGACCAGGCAAGGCGCGGCGAGCTGCACGACCGCGCCCTGTGGACCCCGACGGCCAGTGCCACGGGCGCCCGCGGCGCGTCGACCGCGCTGGTCGGGACGCCCGAGACCGTCGCTGCGGCGATCCTGGACTACGTCGACCTCGGCGCCGACCTCATCTCCATCCGCGGCTACGACAACTTCAACGACGCCGTCGACTACGGCCGCTACGTCATCCCGCTGGTCCGCCAGGAGCTCGCCCACCGTGCGGCGACCCGCGAGTCGGTGCCCGCGTGACCCGCTACGTCATCATCGGCGCGGGGGCCGCGGGAGGCACGCTCGCGGCGCAGACCCACGCGGCGGGCATCGACCACGTGCTGGTCGCCCGCGGCGAGAGCCTGAGGGCGATCCGCGAGCGGGGCCTCACGTTCTCGCGCCCCTCGGGGACGCGGCAGGTGCCGGTCGACGTCGTCGCGGGTCCGGACGAGGTCGAGCTGACCGCCGACGACGTCCTCGTGCTCACGACCAAGGCTCAGCACGCCGAGGCCGCGTTGCAGCAGTGGGCGTGGCAGCCCGTCGACGGCGGACGCTCGACCGCCGCGGAGTCGCTGCCGGTCTTGACGCTGCAGAACGGCCTCGACACCGAGCGGGCAGCACTGCGCCGCTTCGATCTCGTCTACGGCGTCTCGATCTGGCTTCCCGGGCACCACGTGCGGCCCGGCGACGTCGCCAACGGCGGTCCCGACCGCATCGGCACGGCCTGGATCGGCCGGTACCCCCACGGCGGCGCCGACGACGCTCGGCTGGATCGTCTGGTTGCCGATCTCGGCCGCCTCGAGATCGTGACCCAGGTCGTCGACGACATCGTCCGCTGGAAGGCCGCGAAGCTGATCGGCAACCTCACGAACGCGCTCGACGTCCTGTCCGGGGCATCGGGGCCGGCGCTCGAGGACGCGAAGGCGCTGCTCGAGGCGGAGGCCCGCGAGGCCCTGTCGGCCGCTGGCATCCGGCCCGCCGACTACACCACGGAGATCTCGGTCGACCGCGGCCAGCCGCCCCTGCCGGTCGGCGACTACACGCCCGGCAACAAGTCGACGTGGCAGAGCCTGGCCCGCGGCGCCGGCTCGATCGAGACCGACTTCCTCAACGGCGAGATCGTCCTGCTCGGGCGCCTGCACGGCGTCAAGACCCCCGTCAACGCACGACTGCAGGCCCTCGTCAGCAGCAGCGCGGCCACGCCCGACGCGATCGGCCGCCACGGCCTCGACGACCTCCTGCGCTGAGCCCTCCCACCCCCTGAAGGAGCACCACCATGTCAGTCCCCATGCCCCTGCGCGGGCGACGCCTCGTCGTCGTGCCCGCCGTCGCGGCCCTCCTGCTGTCCGCCTGCGGTGGCGGCTCGGACGGCGCCTCGGCCGGCCCGCCGCAGACCGGCGGCGACATCACGATCGGTCTCAACTCGGCCCTCGCGTGCCTCGACCCGCACCAGAACTCGTCCAACACCACGATCTTCGTGACCCGGAGCATCGCCGACAGCCTGACCGACCAGGATCCCAAGACCGGCGAGCTCGAGCCGTGGCTCGCGACCAAGTGGGAGGCCAACGCCGACGCCACGAAGTACACCTTCACGTTGCGCGACGACGTGACGTTCAGCGACGGCACCCCGTTCACGGCCGAGTCCGTCAAGGCGAACTTCGACGCGATCAAGGCACTGACCCCCGCCAAGGCGCCGCTCGCGAACAACTACCTGTCGGGCTACAGCGGCAGCACCGTGATCGACCCGACGACCGTCGAGGTCGACTTCGACACCCCCAACGTGCAGTTCCTGCAGGGCACCTCGACCATCACGCTGGGCCAGTTCGCGGCATCCACGACGTCGGCGACGGCGGAGGAGCGCTGCCAGGGCGCCCTCGTCGGGACCGGCCCCTTCACGGTGAAGGACTACAAGCCCGAGCAGGCCACGGTCCTGGCCAAGCGGACCGGCTACTCCTGGGGATCGTCGCTGCGCCAGCACGAGGGCGACGCGTACCTCGACACGGCGACGTTCAAGGTCATCCCCGAGTCGGGGGTCCGCACGGGGCAGCTCCGCTCGGGCGAGCTCGACGTCGACACGATCCCGTTGACGGAGGACGTCACGGCCTTCGAGTCCGATCCCGGCTTCAAGGTCATCGGCCGCCCGTACCCCGGCCTCGGCGTCACGCTGGTGCCGAACCTGCAGCGTCCCGTGCTGCAGGACGTCAAGGTCCGCCAGGCCCTCGTGGAGGGGATCGACCGCAAGGAGCTGGTCGCCGGCGTGCTGACCAAGTACGACAAGGTCCCGCAGAGCCCGCTGACGTCCGTCACACCGCTGTTCGAGTCGATTCCCGGCGTGACGTTCGATCCCGACCACGCGGAGCAGCTGCTCGACGACGCCGGCTGGACGAAGGGATCGGACGGCATCCGCGAGAAGGGCGGCAAGAAGCTGAAGCTGACCGCCGTCTACCACTTCTCGCGCCAGTCGACGCCGGCCATGGAGCTCGTCCAGCAGCAGCTGCGGGCGATCGGCATCGACCTAAAGATCCTCCTGCCGAGCCCCGCCGACCTGGCGAAGTACCAGACCAGCGGCGACTACGACCTGTGGTTCACGCCGTTCCACCGGGCCGAGCCCGACGCGATCCGCAGCACGCTGTCGTTCTACGCCGGCAACACGGGCAAGGCGCCCCAGGCGCGTCCCGTCGACGAGATCCTGACGCAGCAGTCACAGGAGACCGATCCGGCGAAGCGGCAGCAGGAGATCACCGAGGCGGCGACCCAGCTCGTCGACGAGGGATACGTCGTCCCGCTGTACGAGCTGGCCGGCCTGTTCGTCACCACGGCCCGCGTCAACGACCTGGTCTTCGAGGCCAGCTCGCGGCTCAACCTGTACGACGTCTGGGTCGACCGGGCCTGATGCCGCGCTACCTGCTGATCCGCCTCGGCCAGTCCCTGCTGGTGCTCTGGGGCGCCTTCACGGCGTCCTTCGCGCTCCTCTACGCGCTACCGAGCGACGCCATCTCGATCAAGCTCTCGGGCGCGAGCGACACCGGTGCCGTCACGCCCGCCCAGATCGCACAGATCCGCGCGGAGTACGGCTTCGACCGGCCGCTCGTCGCGCAGTACCTCGATCAGCTGGGCTCGGTCGTGCAGGGCGATCTCGGGACGTCCCTCGTGACCGGTGGAACGGTCACCTCGACGCTCGCCAGCGCGCTGCCGCAGACCCTGCAGCTGTCCGGGCTGGCGATCGTGATCGGCACCGTGGTGGGGCTCGTCCTGGGCAGCGTCTCGGGCTACCTGCCGCGGGGCCGAGGTCGTGAGCTGCTGCTGTCCCTCCCGCCGATCGGCACGTCGGTGCCGACCTTCACGGTGGGGCTCGTCCTGATCCACCTTGTCGCCTTCCAATGGAGGTTGCTCCCGTCGGGCGGCAACCTCGGCCTCGAGAGCCTGATCCTGCCGGCCATCACGTTGTCGCTCCCGGTCGCCGCGGTGGTGACGCAGATCTTCGCCAAGAGCCTCGACGACGTCCTGCGGCAGGACTACATCGACACGGCCGTCGCCAAGGGCGCCTCGACCGTGCGCATCCACCTGCGGCACGCCTTCCGCAACGCGATCGGGCCGACGCTGACGATGACCGGCATCATCGTCGGCAACCTGCTGGCCGGCACCGTCGTCGCGGAGACGATCTTCTCGCGCGAGGGCATTGGGCGCACGACGGTGGACGCCGTCAACCGCCAGGACCTGCCGATCGTCCAGGGGATCGTGATGCTCTCGGCGCTGACGTTCGTCGTGGTCAACCTGCTGGTCGACCTGCTCTACCCGGTCATCGACCGGCGCATCACCTTGGCGACCCGCGAGCCCCGCCGGCTGCAGAAGGAAGTGCTCGGATGAGCCCGACCCGTCGTCCGTCGGTCGTCCTGGCCTGGCTCGTTCTTGCCGTCGTCGCCGTCGCGGCGTTCTTCCCGGGGCTCCTCACGAGCCAGTCGCCGATCGATGGCGAGGTCCTCGACAAGCTGCAGGCCCCCAGTGGCGCTCACTGGTTCGGCACCGACTACCTCGGCCGGGACGTCTACACGCGCGTCGTGCACGGCACGTCGGTCTCGCTCCGGGCGACAGTCCTGGCGGTCGCGATCGCCTTCGGCGTCGGCAGCCTGCTGGGTCTCGTCGCCGGCTACGTGGGCGGATGGGTCGACGCGTTGATCATGCGCGTCATCGACGTCCTGCTCGCCATCCCGACGTTGCTGCTGTCGCTCGCGATCGTCGCGGCCCTGGGCTTCGGGGCGACCAACGTCGCCGTCGCGGTCGGCGTCGCGAGCGTCGCGTCGTTCGCGCGCCTGACCCGTAGCGAGGTCCTGCGCATCCGCACGACGCCCTACGTCGAGGCCGCGTCCGCGCTCGGCGTCGGCCGGACGCAGGTGCTGACCCGTCACGTGCTGCCCAATGCGATCGGCCCCGCCCTCGTGCTGTCGGCGCTCGAGTTCGGGTCGGCGATCCTCGCAGTGTCCGCCCTCAGCTTCCTCGGCTACGGCGAGCCCCCGCCCGCGCCCGAGTGGGGAAAGGTCGTCGCCGAGGGGCGCGACTACCTCGCGACGGCCTGGTGGACGGTCCTCCTGCCGAGCCTGGTCATCAGTGCCGTCGCCCTGTCGGCGAATCGCCTGTCCCGTGCCTACGACGATCGAGGAGATCGATGAGCCTGATCTTTCCCGCCGACGCGCTCGCGCCCGGCGACTCGTCGATCCCGCTGCTCCGGGTCGAGGACCTCCACGTCGCGTACCGCTCGGGCGGCTCCGACGTTGCGGCGGTCCGCGGCGTCGACGTTACGGTGGACGCCGGCCGGATCGTCGCGCTCGTCGGGGAGTCGGGATCGGGCAAGTCCACGACGGCGCACGCCGTCAACGGGATGCTGCCCGCCGCGGGCCGCGTCTCGGGCGGTCGCATCCTGTACCGCGGCCTCGACCTCACGACGATCTCGGCCAAGGACTTCCGCGGCCTGCGGGGACGCTCGATCGGCCTGGTCCCGCAGGACCCCGGCACCTCGTTGAATCCCGTGGCGCGCATCGGGGCGCAGGTGGCCGAGCCCCTCATCATCCACGGACTGGCGAATCGCCGCGACGTCGACCGCCAAGTGCACGAGCTGCTCGAGCGGGTGGGCATCGACCGTCCCGATGTGCGCGCACGGCAGTTCCCGCACCAACTGTCGGGAGGCCTCAAGCAGCGCGTCCTGATCGCGATCGCGCTGGCGGCCCGGCCCCGCCTCATCATCGCGGACGAGCCGACCAGCGCGCTCGACGTGACGGTGCAGCGAACCGTCCTCGACCACGTCGACGAGCTGGTGCGCGAACTGGGCGTCGCGATCTTGCTGATCACCCACGACCTCGCCGTCGCGGCCGAGCGCGCCGACACCGTCGTCGTGCTCAAGGACGGCGAGGTCGTCGAGTCGGGGACCCCCGAGCAGGTGCTCGAGCACCCGGCGCACGACTACACGCGGCGGCTCGTCGCGGACGCGCCGAGCCTGTCGGGCGCGCGCCGGCTGGCCCGCAGCGCCGCGCCGGAGCCGTTGCTCGAGGTGTCGGGCCTGCGCCGCACGTTCCGGGTCGGCGGCGACACGATCAAGGCCGTCGACGACGTGAGCTTCGCGCTCGGTCGCGGCCGGACGCTGGGCCTGCTCGGCGAGTCCGGCTCCGGGAAGTCCACGACGGCCCGCATCGTCGTCGGTCTCGAGCAGGCCGATGCCGGATCGGTGCTGGTCGACGGACGCGACGTGACCGCGATGGGGCGCAAGGACATGCGCGAGCTGCGCCGCTCGGTGCAGATCATCTACCAGAACCCGGTCTCGTCGCTGGATCCCCGGTACACGGTCGGCCGGGCGATCGAGGAGCCGCTGCGGGCGTTCGGCATCGGCGATGCGGCGTGGCGCCGCCTCCGGGTCGCCGAGCTGCTCGACCAGGTCGCCCTGCCCGCGGCGTTCGCCGCGCGGCACCCGCACGAGCTGTCGGGCGGTCAGGGCCAGCGGGTCGCAATCGCCCGCGCCATCGCCGTGAATCCCGCGCTCCTGGTGTGCGACGAGCCCGTCTCGGCGCTCGACGTGACGGTGCAGGCGCAGATCCTTGACCTGCTGACCCGGTTGCAGGACGAGCTCGGGCTCAGCTATCTGTTCATCTCGCACGACCTCGCGGTGATCCGGCAGATCTGCGACCACGTCGGTGTCATGCGGCAGGGACGCCTGCTGGAGCTCGGCACGGTGGATGAGATCTTCGACGACCCGCAGGACGCCTACACTCAGGCGCTCCTGCGGGCCATCCCCGCCCCGCGTCAGGCGCCCGTGGCGACCGGGCGGTCGTGATTGCTCCACTGCGACCACGAGCCCGGGTACAGGACCGGCTCGAAGCCGGCGATCGACAGTGCCGCGGCCTGGTGCGCTGCGGTGACGCCCGAGCCGCAGTAGACCGCGACGGGCGTCGAGCCGTCGACACCCAGCCCCGCGAAGCGCTCGCGCAGCACGTCGGCGGGCAGGAAGCGTCCGTCGGCGGCGAGGTTGGCGCCGGTCGGGGCGCTCGTGGCGCCGGGGATGTGCCCCGCCTTGGGGTCGATCGGCTCGACCTCGCCGCGGAACCGCTCGGCGGCGCGGGCGTCGAGGAGGATGCCCGCGTCGGGGAACGTCGCGACGGTGTCGAGATCGTCAAGGGTCGGCAGCGTCCCCGACCTCAGCTCGATCGTGCCGGGCTCGGGCCGGGCGTCGTCCGTCGCGAGCTCTCCGCCTGACGCGACCCAGGCGGGCAGGGCGCCGTCGAGCAGGCGGACGTCGGTCAGCCCGGCCCAGCGCAGCAGCCACCAGGCGCGAGCGGCGGCCAGGTTGCCCTCGCCGTCGTACGCGACCACGGTGTCGCCCGCGTCGATGCCCCAGCGACGGGCCGCGGCCTGCAGCGCCTCGGGGGACGGCAGCGGGTGCCGTCCGTCGGTCGCCTCGCCGTGGCTCGCCAGTTCGTCGTCGAGGTCGACGAAGACCGCGCCCGGCACATGGCCGGTCAGGTACTCGTCGTGCCCCGGGGGGCCGCCGAGCTTCCAGCGGACATCGAGGACGACGGGTGGGCGCTCGCCGCGCAGCGCGGTCGCGAGCTCTTCTGGGGTCACGAGGACAGTCATGCGCCCACGCTAGGGAAGCGGCGCGGGACGCGTCCAATACCGATCGCCCATGGGTGCCGATCAGCGGCCTGGATGAGTCAGCCCGCGAGGTCGACGAGCTGCAGGCGGCGGCGGGAGAAGAACGCCTCGCCGGCCTCGATGGCGGTCAGCTCGATCTCGGGGTCTAGACCGCGCCGGGTCAGGACGTTGAGTCCCGCCGAGCCGACCGCCGGGAGGTCGTCGCGCGCCTGGAGGCCCACCGGGTGGCCACCGAGGCTCGGCAGGAGGGCGACGCCCAGGCCCGCGCGGGCTCCTGCCAGCACGCCCTCGAGCGTCGTCGACTGGCCCGCGACCTTGACCCGGTAACCCTCTCCGCCGAGTGCCGCCATCGCGCGCTCACGCAGGGCGCACGGCTCCTCGAAGGCGACGAGCGGGACGGGCTGACCGGCAGCAGGCGGCGTCCAGCCGGGTGCCGCGTACCACGTGAGGGGCATGCGCCCGATCTGCCGGCCGCCCTCGTTGCCCCGCGAGGCCAGGATGAACGCGAAGTCGACGGTGCCCTTGCCGACCGAGTCCTCCAGCTGCGTCGACCGGCCGATCTCGAAGCGCGTCGTGACGGTCGGGAACGCATCGCTCAGGGCGCGGATCATCTCCGGCAGGAGCTGCTCGGCCGAGTGCTCGCTCGATCCCACCACGACCAGGTGCTCGGCCTGGGCGTCGAGCCGTTCGAGCGCCTCGTCGTGGACGCCCAGGATGTGACGCGCCTCGGCCAGCACCTGCTCGCCGGCCGGGGTGAACTTCATCCCTCGGCCGTCCTTCTCGAACAGCTTGCGCTTGAGGCCGCGCTCGAGCAGCCGGACGTGCTGGCTGAGAGCCGGCTGGCTGATGTGACGGACCGCGGCGGCCTTGCTGAACCCGCCGCACTCCGCGATGGCGACGAGGGTGCGCAGGTGGTCGAGATCGAGCGAGGAGGCCATGCCACCAGCATCCCCGTGTCCCAGTGCGCGGGACGTTCGTCTCACTACGTGGACGCTCGTCCAGACTCATCACGATCGGTCATGGGTCGTGATCACGGATGTCTGTTGGACGCGCGGCGCGATCACCACGACGCTGGGTGCATGACTGTGGAGACGTTGTTGCAGGCCGAGTGGAACGAGCCCGACGGGATCGCGCCCCGAGGCACCCTCGTGGTGGTGGGGGGACGCCTCGAGACGGCGGCCGTCTACCAGCGCTTCGGCCGGCGGATCGCGTTCGACGCGTACCGGGTGCGGTTCGTGGAGGGCGACCTCAGCGATCTCGACGGGATCGCGAAGCGGGTCGACGCCGTCCTCGGCGATGCGCAGACCGTGCTGCCGGCCGTGCTGGTCGGGTCCGACACCGGCGCGGCCGTCGTGCTCGACTACCTCTCCCACCGCGCCGAGCTCGGCCAGCCCGACGCCGCCGTCATCGCGGGGCTGACCTACCCCGACGACCCGACCGTGACGTTCGACGACGAGCTCAGCGTCCGTACCGCGTGCCCGAACCATCGCGGCGTCCTGGCACGCGAGGGCGTCGACCACGCCCTCGCCGCGGTCGAGACGCACGTGCCACGTCCCGACCGCGGATCCGTCACGGTCCCGCTGCTGGTCGTCCATGGCGAGGACGACCGGGTCGCGCCCGTCACAAGGCTCCGCGAGACGGTCGGCGCCCTCGGCGCGCGCGCCGAGCTCGTGACGATCGACGGCGGACTTCACGACGTGCTGAACGACGTCACGCACCGCACCGTCGCCGCGTCGATCGTCCGCTTCCTCGAGCGGCTCAAGCGGGGGCCTGAGCTGCGGCCCATCGCGACCGAAGAGGTGCTGTGACGGTCCTGGCCGGGCTGACCGAGCTGCTCTCGGACTGGTCGACCGACCCCGTCGAGCTGGCGCAGGCGGCGACGGACCGCTCCGGCTCACCCGACACGGGCATCCCGGCGCTGCTGGTCCGCGCGCGTGACGTCGCCGAGGTGCAGGCCGTCGCGCGGTTCGCCTCGGCCCACGGCGTTCCGCTGGTCACGCGCGGGGCCGGGAGCGGCCTCGCCGGGGGAGCGGTGGCCGGCACCGGCACGATCGTGCTGGACCTGTCGCGGCTCGACCGCATCATCGAGATCCGCCCCGTCGACCAGGTCGCGGTCGTCGAGGCGGGGGTCATCACCGCCGACGTCGACGCGGCCGCCGCCGCGCACGGCCTGTTCTACGCGCCCGACCCCGGCAGCGTCGCGATCTCGACGATCGGCGGCAACATCGCGACGAACGCCGGCGGGCTGCGCGGGGCGAAGTACGGCGTCACGCGCGACGCCGTGCTGGCGCTAGACGTCGTGCTGGCGGACGGACGGCTCGTCCACCTGGGCGCCGGCACGCTGAAGCACGTCGCCGGATACGACCTGCTCGGCCTGGTCGTCGGCTCCGAGGGGACCCTGGGGATCGTGGTCGGCGCGACGCTGCGCCTGCTGCCCCGTCCGGCCGCCACCGGCACCGTCGCGGCCTACTTCGGCTCGCTGGAGGACGCCGCCGACGCCGCCGTC
The DNA here is from genome assembly GCA_025964895.1 of Aeromicrobium sp. Lineage (GTDB taxonomy): Bacteria > Actinomycetota > Actinomycetes > Propionibacteriales > Nocardioidaceae > Aeromicrobium. The sequence continues at coordinate 16,102 of JAOPXY010000140.1, read as the reverse complement.
GCGGTGCGCTCGTGCGGCGCGCGTCCGTCGGTGCTGGAGATCGTGGACGGCCTGACCCTCGCCGCGATCGACGAGCTATCCGGCACCGACCTGCGACAGCGCGGTGAGGCCTTCCTGCTCGTCCAGGTCGACGGGCTCGACGTCACCGCGGAGCTCGCCGCCGTCGAGCAGGCCGTCGCCGGCGCCACCCACGTCGAGTCGACGCTCGACGCGGTGACGAGCGAGCGGCTGCTGGCCGCGCGCCGCCTGGCCCTGCCCGCGATCGAGGCACGTGGCCGGGCCCTCATCGAGGACATCGCGGTGCCGCCGGCGCGCCTCACCGACGCCATCCGCGGCGTCCAGGACGTCGCGGCGGCGACCGGGACCACGATCCACGTCTTCGCCCACGCCGGCGACGGCAACGTCCACCCCGTCATCGTGGTCGACGCCGACCCGGGGGCCGAGCTGCCGGCCGCGGCCGTCGAGGCGGCCGACCGCATCTTCGCCCTCGCCCTCGAGCTCGGCGGCACCGTCACCGGCGAGCACGGGGTCGGGCTCCTCAAGCAGCGCTGGGTCGCCCGGCAGGTCGGCCCCGACGTCGACGACCTGCAGCGTGCCGTCAAGCGGCTGTTCGACCCCGCGGGCGTCCTCAACCCTGGAAAGGCCATCTGACATGAGCACCTCGGCACCGGCCGCGCGCGAGCTGGTCGGCACCGTCGTCGTCGGCAATCCCAAGCCGCGGTCCCGCACGTGGGACGCGGCGCACCGGGTCGCGGAGGGTCTCGGGGCCTCCGCGACCACGTCGATCGACCTCGTCGACCTCGGGTCAGGGCTGCTCGGCTGGGGCGATCCGGCGGTCAAGGACGCCGTCGCGCGGGTCGCGGCCAGCGATGTCGTGGTCGTGGCGTCGCCGACGTTCAAGGCCACCTACACGGGACTGCTGAAGCTGTTCCTCGATCAGTTCGCGGGGTCGACGGGTCTCGACGGCGTCGTGGCCGTCCCGCTGCAGCTGGGCGGAGGCCCGGCGCACGAGCTGTCACCCGAGCTGTACCTCAAGCCCGTGCTGGTCGAGCTGGGGGCGATCGTCCCCGCACCGGCGCTGTATCTGGTCGACAGCGTGCCGGTCCCCGACCCCGTCGAGGTGGCGTGGCTGGAGCGCTGGGGTCCCGTCGTGCGCGCCGCGGCGGGAGGCCGGCGGTGACGCGCGAGGACGGCGACGACCTCGACCCCGCCGTGCTGGAGAAGTCGTTCCGGGCCGCCATGGGCAACGTCGCGGCACCGGTGTCGGTCGTCACGACGCTCGCCGACGAGATCCCGTACGGCACGACGGTCAGCGCCTTCGCATCGCTGTCGATGGACCCGCCGATGCTGCTGGTCTCGCTCGACAACGGCTCCTCGCTGCTGACGAGGCTGCACATCGGTTCCGTCGTGGGGGTCAACGTGCTGGGCGCGCACCAGGACCAGGTGGCGCTGCGATTCGCCCGCAGGGGCGCCGACAAGTTCGCCGACATCCCGTGGCAGGTCGAGGACGGGGCGCCGGCCCTGGTCGACCGGCACGCGTGGGTGTCGATGTCGATCGTGCAGCTCGTGGAGGCCGGCGACCACACAGTCGTGCTCGGCCGGGTCGCGACGGCCGACACCACGGCGTCCGCGCCGCTGACCTACTGGCAACGGACGTTCGGTACGCACCAGGTCTTCTGAGACGTCTCAGCCCAGGACGCGCTCGAGATAGGGATTGCCGAACGTCCGGCCGGGGTCGAGCTCGTCGCGGATCGCCACGAAGTCGGTGAACCGCGAGTACCGCTGGGCGAGGTACGTCGCGTCGAGGGTGTGCAGCTTGCCCCAGTGCGGACGCCCCTCGTGCGCCGTGAAGATGTCCTGCGCCGCGGCGAAGTACGCGCGGTGGTCGGTTCGCCAGTACTGGTGAACCGCGACGTAGCAGTTGTCGCGCTCGTGGCCGGTCGACATCCAGACGTCGTCGGCGGCCGTGAACCGCACCTCGATGGGGAACGAGATGTTCTCGTGCCCCGCGCCGAACCAGGCCGCGAGCTCGCCCAGCACGTGGGGCAGGGCGTCGCGCGGCATCGCGAACTCCGACTCGCGGAAGCGCACGGTGCGCGACGACACGAAGACCTCGAACGAGTCGTCGACGTACTCGCGGGCGCTCAGCGCCGAGGCGGCGACGGCGTTGACCCGCGGGATCCACGAACGCCGCTTCGCGACGATCCGGTTGATGCCCTCGAACGCGGTGTTGCTCAGCAGCTCGTCGTCGACCCAGTGCCGCAGCCGGCCGAGCGGCTGGCGCGCGGTGCCCTCGATGACGCGGTTGTTGCGCTTGACCTGCGTCTTCTCGGTGTGCGGGAACCAGTAGAACTCGACGTGGTCGTTGTCGGCGACGAGCGCGTCGACCTGCTCGAGGACGGCCGGGAGCGGCATCGGCTCCTCCCGCGCGTGCAGCAGGAACGCCGCGACGCACTGCAGCGTCACCTCGGTCACGATGCCGAGCGCGCCGAGCGTCACGCGGCTCGCGCCGAACCAGGGGTGGTGCTCGTCGATCTCCAGCACCTCACCGGTCGCCGTGACGAGCTGCACGCCCACGACCGCGCGCGAGATGCCAAAGAGGGCGCCGCCGGTGCCGTGGGTTCCCGTCGAGACGGCCCCCGCGACGGATTGCGGGTCGACGTCGCCGAGGTTGGGCAGGGCGAGGCCGCGCGCCAGCAGCAGCGGGTTGAGGTTGCGCAACGAGATGCCGGCCTGCACGCGGACGCGCCTGCGCGCCGTGTCGGTCGCGACGATCGCGTTCATGCGGTCGAGGCGCAGCAGGACGCCGTCCGTCGCGGCGATCGCCGTGAACGAGTGGCTCGCGCCGACGGCCTTGACCCGGTGACCGGCCGAGACCGCCCCGCGGACGATCGTGACGACCTCGGCGGTCGACGCGGGGTGCGCGATGCGGACGGGGTGCGCCTCGACGTTGCGGCCCCAGTTCGTCCATGACGGCGTGGTCCATGACGGCGATGTGCTCGAGCGCTCAGCCAAAGTTCTTCCCCTCCCCGCGGTACGTCGGCACCAGCTCGACGCTGCCGTCGTCGGCCACGATCGCGACCTGGTCGAAGCGCTCGCACATCTCCCCGGCCTTGGCGTACCGCAGCACGACGCGGTCGCCGATCGCGAGCGCCCGCGCGGCCTTCCCCTTGACCGGGCTCTGCACCTCCCCGGCGCCCTCGGTGCCGATCGCGGTGAGCCCTTCTGGCCAGGTCGGCAGTGGCTGGCGGTTCTTGTTCGTGGGCCCCGAGGCGATGTAGCCGCCGCCGAAGAGCGTCGCGATGTCCTTGGCCGGCTTGCGGACGACCGACAGCACGAAGTACGCCGCGGGCCGCGACTCGAATGCGTCGTAGCCGTCGAACAGCACGGGGGAGAACAGCCCCGAACCGGCGGTCAGCTCGGTGATCACGGGGTCCTGGCCCGTGATCTCGAGGCTGCCGGTGCCGCCGGCGTTGATGATCTCGAGCCGTGCGTGCTGCTCCACCGCCGTCACGACGGCGGCCCGTCGGTCGAGCAGCTCGGCCGCGGACCGTCGCTTGACGAGGCGGACGGCGCGCGAGGTGTCGGGGAGCCCAGCGATCTGGGCGTCGTAGAACATGAGCCCGACGAGGTCGAAGCCCCGGCGCTGCTCGATCGCCGCGGCGAGGCGCCCCGCCTGCCGGGCGGAGTGCACGGGGGAGCGGCGGACCCCCAGGTGCACGGGCCCCAGCTTGAGCGATGCGTCGACGTCGATGCAGACCCGGATCGCCGGGTGATCGGCGCCGAGCAGCGCGTCGATGTGCTCGAGCGACTCGGTGCTGTCGACCATGACGGTGATCGCCGCGCGGCGCCGGTCGTCCGCCACGAGGTCGCGGAGCGCGCGGCGACTCGCCGTGGGGTACGCGAGCAGGACGTCGTCGATCCCGTGGTCGACGAGCCAGTTCGACTCCGCGAGCGAGTACGACATGACGCCGGCGAAGCCGCGCCGGCCCAGCGTCGCCTCGATGATCGACCGGACGCGGACGGACTTGCTCGCGACGCGGATCGGCACGCCGCCCGCACGACGCACGAGGTCGTCGGCGTTGTGCGTGATCGCCGGCGCGTCGACGACGGCGAACGGGGTGTCCAGGCCGGCCGTCGCGCGCAGCAGGCGGTCGAACAGTGCTGGCATCTCGTCAGTATGTCGCACCCGGGATCACCCGGTACGTCGTCGATACTGGGACGATGCGCAGATCGCTCGGGGTGCTCGTCGTCACGGTGCTGCTGGCGTGCACGGCCTGCACGACCGGGTCGGCCAGCGGTGGGGACGACGTACCCCGACCGTCGGCCTCGGCGTCCGTCTCGGCCGAGCCGGAGACCTCCTTCTCGTCGACGGGCATCGACTGGCCGGCCGCGCGGGGTGAGCTGTCGCCCGGCGCCGCCCCGGCGCCGCCGGACGGGTTCGACGCGGCGCTGCTCGATCGCATGGCGGGCCTGCTCACGGGCTGGGCGCAGGTCGCGGCCCTCGACGAGGACGTCCGCCGCAGCACGACGCCGATCGACAAGGTCGCCGCGGTGCTGCCCGAGCCCGTCGGTGCGGCGCTGCGCGACCAGACCCAGGCCGCCGTCTCGCCGGCACTCGCCGTCGCGAACGTCTTCGCCGAGGACGTCACGGTCGTGGGGGACCCGCGCGTCACGACGGCGTGGCGCCAGTCGACCGAGGTCGACGACGCGGGCCGCGGGTACGTCCTGCTGGAGCTGCAGACCCGGACGGCCTACGAGGTGCGGGTCGGCGGCGACGGCCCGACCCGCGTCGTCGGCGTGCTGCGGGTCCACGGACTCAGCGCCTACCCCGACACGACCGAAGACTTCGGCATCAGCGGCGGCTGGCAGGAGTTCGGCGCGACGGACTGTGCACTCGCCCTCGACGACGACCTCGTGCCGGACGCCGACCTTGGGGCGTCCGCGATCGACCTGCAGACGTTCGTGACGGTCGGCGACGGCCCACGAGTCGAGATGCCATCACTCGGCGAGGAGCAGCAGGTCGACGCCGAGTACCTCCGGCGCTGCCGCGCCGGCGCGACCTGACCAAGAGCACTTACCGCGAGTGGCGCACAATGGACGTTTTGGGACGGCGTGTCGGTCCACAGGGCGCCAGTCGGGACCCCTTTTGCACCACTCGCGTTCCCGCCGCTCCGACCCTCTACGATGGTGCTTCGGGCCTCTCGCCCGTACGCCCCTGTAGCTCAGTTGGTAGAGCGCCTCACTTGTAATGAGGATGTCGCGGGTTCGACTCCTGTCGGGGGCTCCAGTCAAAAGCGGGTGTCAGTCACCGACGCCGCGCACCCCCGCGGACCTCTGTGGACACCGGCGCGCCGTAGGTCGACTCGGCGTACCGCTAGGGGGGCTCGCGACGATGCGGCGATCTAGAAGCTGGTCTCCACGGAAGACCGTTAGGGCACTTCGCGGTATATGGGGCCGCGGTCGATCACCGCTTGGAGCACGTCGTCTTCGAGGTAGAAGTCCGATTCACCGGGGGCCGCCGGGGACCGACGCGGGGCCGTGCCCGGATACCCGAGGACCCTTCGAACGTGCGGGACCATCAGGTAGGCGGCGGACACCGCGAAGACGAAACGCTGGTACGTTTCGGGCTCCCGGGCGCGGAGTTCCTCAAGCAGGATTTCCGGGGTGCCCTCGCTCCGCGCGACCGCAGCCAAGGTCCCGGCCAGTTCACGGTCAGCAGAGATGACGCGGTCGATCGGCTCTGCTGAAACGCCCGCTTCAGACGCGGACGGTAGCCCTGCCCCTCCTGGGATGAGGACGTCCGCGATTCGATCAAGGTGCTGTCTCTCAGCTGGACCCAACAGCATGGGACCAGGTTCCCCTGTCACGCGGAGACCTCCTGAGCCGCGGCCCCCTCGATCATGTGCCTCGCGGTTCGCTTGGCCAAGGCGCAGATGGTGGCTGTCACATTCACACCCGTCGAGGTGGGAAACACGCTGCCATCGACAACGTAGAGGTTCGGGACGTTGTGCGCCTTGCCATACGAGTCGGTCACCGAGGTCTCAGGGTCGACGCCCATCTTGGCTGTTCCCGTGTTGTGTCCGGTGCTGAGCCTTCGTCCCGCCACCCACGATTGCGTGGCTCCTGCCGCCTCGTGCGCTTCCAAGGCCCGAGCAAGGTTGAATTCAACGATTCGCTCGGTGTTGTCTGAGACTCGGTATCGAATAGCCGCTGCCGGAAGTCCGTCGGAGTCGGTCAGTGTCGGATGCAGCTCCACCCGGTTCGATTCTTCGGGAAGGTCCTCGGGTACGACATGCCACTGCATCATGTGGCCGATCAAGCTCTTCATACGTTGGGCCGAACCTGCACCCCAGAAATCCCGCTGGTCGACGCTTCCGTGGCGTTCCCACTTGTGCACCGCCTCCAGGGGTCCTGCGATCGGTAGTAGTGACCACTTGGCGCCCCGTACGAAGCCTCGATCGGGCTCGGACTCGTAGAACTGCATCGATGAGATGTATTCGCCCGCCGGTCCCAACCAATCTTCTAGATCATCGTCATAGACGCCGACCGCTGAACCGTAGGGGTGCAGCATCAGGCGCTTGCCCACCAAGCCCGATGTGTTCGCCAAACCGTCCGGGAAACGCGCCGACTCGGACATCAGGAGTACCCGTGGGGTTCCGATGCCTCCTGCCGCCATGACGACAACTGACGCACGTTGCAAATATTGGTGTCCGTCTTTCATGTAGACGGCGCCCGTAGCCCGCCCACGGCGGTCCAGGGGGATTTCTGCAACGCGGGCCCCGGTGATCAGACGGACTCCATTCGCGACGGCTTGGGGGAGATGGGTGATGTCCACCGACGCTTTTGCCCCCTGCGGGCAGCCCATTCGGCAGACTCCATAACGAACGCACTGGCTTTGGTGTCGATAGGCCTGCGTAGCGATGGCGTTGGTCCCTGGCCACCAGTGCCACCCCAAGCGGTTCATCCCTTCCGCCATCTTGCGGCCCGGGATGTGGATGGGCGCTGGGGGAAGCGGCGGGCCGGAGCCGGGCGGGTAGGCGGGATTTCCCGCTAACCCAGCGACACCCATTTCTTTCTCGACTGCCTCATAGAACGGCACCAACTCGCGGTACGTCAGGGGCCAGTCGTCGGCCACGCCGTCCAGCGAGCGAACGGAGAAGTCCGACGGGAGCGCTCGGGCCCAGATGCCGCCGTACAGCACGCTGGACCCACCGACACCGTTGTAGAGCCACACGGGAAGGTCGGACTGGGACGTGTCCAGTGGATAGTCTTCGGGTTTCCCGCGCACGTTCGGATCGGGGTGCCAGAGTGCTGCGCCGGCAACCTCGTACTCCGGCGTGTTGCCGGGCAGAAGTGCAGTGTCGGTCCACCGCCCCTGTTCGAGGACGACGACGCTGAAACCTGCAGTGCTCAACTCGTGGGCAACTATGCCCGCGGCAGTCCCGCCGCCGACGATCACCACATCGGCAGCTTCGTCTGTGTGCTGTTCCACGAGCATCCCCCTGAGTTGGTGTACTGATGGAAGAGCGCATGCGCCAACCAATGCCGATTGGGATTCGATGGAAATAGTTGCAATCTGTTGGAGTTGTGTCAAGGGTGTTTCTAGGCGCAGCAATCCGACAGGCGGTCGCAGAGCCTTTCAGGCGTTGGTCAGGAGTTTGAGCATGTGCTCTACCCGCGAAGCCATTGATTGGCGGGCCTCGCGCAAGAACTTGCGAGGGTCGACGAGCGCCGAATCCTCCAACCCCGCACGCACGCTGTCGGTGTACGCGATGTTGAGTGCCGTACCGATGTTGACCTTCACGATTCCGGCGGCGACCGCAGCCTGCAACGAGTCGTCGTTGACACCTGAAGACCCGTGAAGCACCAGCGGGACGTGCACGGCGTCCCGCAGGCGTGAGATCAACGCCAGATCGAGCTCTGCTGTGCGATCGGTCATGGCGTGGGACGACCCCACCGCCACTGCCAACGAGTCGACTCCAGTGCGGGCGACGAATTGCGCCGCTTCGTCAGGGTCGGTTCGGACGCCCGGGGCGTGAGCTCCGTCCTTCCCGCCGACCTCGCCAAGTTCGGCCTCAACGTGGATGCCGACGTCGTGGGCCCATCGAACGACCTCGGCTGTAGCGGCGAGGTTGTCCTCGTAGGGGGATTCGGAGGCATCGAACATCACCGAAGACACACTCGCGTGCTCCAGTCCGTCAAAGAACTGCCGTTTCGTCACGTGGTCGAGGTGTATCGCCGCTGGAATGGACGCCGTGCGCACCAACTCGCTGCACGCGGCTGCGATCGGAAGCAGGTTTCCGCCATGAAAGGCGATGGCGTTCTCGCTGATTTGGAGGATCACCGGACACCCCGCTCGTTCGGCGCCAAGGATCACTGCCTCCGCGTGCTCGAGGGTTATCACGTTGAAAGCGCCGACGCCATGACGGAGCGCTCGTGCGGCCTCTAGCAGGACGGCGGTTCGTTCGTGCGCCATGAAACTCCTTCGAAACATTCGTGATTCGGCATTGACATCTTTCCAATCAAACACAATCATGTCCAATCAGTTCCAAATTCTCCGTTAGCGAGGTGCACGGCGTGACTGGTGTCCTGATCGGCCTCGATGTCGGCACGACGTCGGCCAAGGCCGTCGCCACAACCCCGAGCGGCGCCGTTCTGGGGGTGGGACGTGAGCCGTTGACATGGACTCGGTCACGTGCGGGTACCGAAATCGATGCGCGTCACCTGCTCGCCGCAAGCATGGTGGCGATCAGTGGCGCTTTGGAAGCCAGCGCAGCCAGCAACGTCGCCGCATTGGGCGTTGCCAGCATGGGCGAGGCCAGTGTGCTTCTGGACTCATCTGGTCAACCCCTTGCGCCGGTCATCGCGTGGCACGACACGCGCGACGACCGGCAGCTGGAGGAGCTCGGCGACGAGTTCGGTCAAAAAGAATTCATGGCTGAGACCGGGCTGCCATTTCGGCAGCAGTGGTCAGTGACGAAGCACCGCTGGCAGTCCGAGCACGATCCCAGGGTCGGCGCGACCGTGACCCGGCTGGGGGTAGCCGAGTGGGTTGTGCGGGCGCTGGGCGGTGACGAGGTCTGCGAGCAGTCGCTGGCCTCGCGCACGGGGTGGCTCAAGTTGCACGAACGCAGGTGGTGGGACGAGGTCGTCGCATGGTCTGGCCTCCCGATGTCTGCTCTCCCCGACCTGGTAGAGGCCGGCACGCCTGCTGGATGCGTGACCCGGTCTGACGCTCCGAGTGCGCTCATCGGCGCCACCCTGACCGTTGCCGGACACGATCATCAAGCGGCGGCGGTCGGCGCTGACGCGACCCAGTTGGGCACCGTGCTGGACTCATGCGGCACCGCAGAGGCGCTGGTCCGAACGATCAATCCAGGGCTCGACCGGCACGCGGTCGTGCAACTCGCAGCGGCTGGGATCACGGCGGGGTGGCACGCCGAACCAGGTCGGTGGTGCTTACTCGGAGGAACGCAGGGCGGATTGGCGTTGCAACGGGTGCTCGCCATGCTCGGACTGAGCGCCAAGGACATTGCGTGCCTCGACTCAAGCCCATCAACCGGCTCGAACGTCAGCGTCGGCGGAGTCGACGAGGGCTTCTTGGAGATCCGTGGCATTGGAGACGGAGCTAGTCCGTCTGACGTGTGGCACGCAGCGCTGCGCGCGGTGACCGGAAGCAGCGAACGGATCAACGCAGCAATGACAGCGGTGGCGGGCCCGCACACTCGTTTCGTGGTGACTGGCGGGTGGGCCGCGAGCGAAGCGCTGATTGCCGCCAAGCAAGCAGTCTTCGGTTCACTAGAACTTTCGCGTGCCCCGGAGGCAGGTGCGCGCGGCGCGGCACGATTTGCCGCTATCGCCTCAGGTGTACAGGACCGCACCGGCAGCGACGCTCGGGACGCGCACAACTCGCAAGGGGGAGATCCAGAATGACCGAGTCCAAACCCAGAAACGAAAAGCAGTCCGCGACTGGCGCAGCCAAGGTGCCGTACCCCTCGCAGCGACACCAACTGATCCTGGACCGTCTGAGGGCTGCGGGCCGGGTTGACGTTGCCGATGTCGTGACGGACCTCGCGGTGACGAATGAAACGATCCGCAAGGATCTGATCGAATTGGAGCGCCGAGGACTTCTGCGAAGGGTGCACGGGGGCGCGGTCCCGGTGGGCCAACTCACCTATGAGCCACCGGTGTCTTCCCGCGTGGAGTACCGGGACGAGAAGCGCCGAATCGCAAGAGCTGCGCTGGCGCACCTCCCCGAGGGTGGTGCCGTCTTGATCGACGCCGGTTCGACGACCGCGGAGTTGGTGGACATCTTCCCTGACGACCGCGACGTGACCGTCTACACCAACACCCTGACCAACGCGGTCAACCTTGTTCAGCGATCCCGCGTCACCGTGATGCTGCTTGGCGGACGAGTTCGGCCGGTCACGATGGCTGGGGTCGGGGACTGGACGGCCCGTGCGTTGAGTGAGATCAACGTGGACGTCGCGTTCTTGGGGGCCAATGCGATCTCAATCGATCGGGGTCTGACCACGCCCGATAGCGCCGAAGCAGCGACTAAGCGTTTGATGCTCGACAGCGCGCAGCGGCGGATCCTGCTCGCGGATCACACCAAGCTCGGTCGGGTCAGCCTATGCAAGCACGCGGACCTCGCCGACATCGATTTGTTCATCACTGATGAAGGGATCCCCGCGGCGGAGTTGAAGGCCCTGAGGGCTTCGGGACTGACCGTGGAGCTGACGTGATCCTGACTCTTACTCCGAACCCGAGCGTGGACCGGACCGTGTTCGTCGCTGCGCTCAAGGTGGGAAGCATCACTCGCAGTAACCGTTCACGCAGCGAGCCGAGTGGAAAGGGCGTGAATGTCTCGCTCGCCTTGGCCGGTCACGGACACAGAACTCTCGCAGTATTTCCCGCAGGAGGGTTCCCGGGCTTGCAGATACAACAGATGCTGCGGGAGGCCGACGTAGCTCACGTGGCGGTTCCGATCAGCGGCGACGTACGGTGCAACATCTCGCTCGTGGAGCCCACCGGCACTGTGACCAAAGTCAACGAAGCCGGGCCGCTGCTCACTCCCGAAGAGGCCGAGCACCTCTTCGAGGCCGCCTGTGCACACCTCACCGGGGCGACCTGGCTGGCCGCCTGTGGCAGCCTCCCCGCTGGCATGTCTGTGGATCTGTACGCACGGCTGATCGACGCCTGTCGCGAAACCGGAGTTTCAGTGGCGATCGACACCTGGGGAGAGCCATTTGATCTCGCAGTGACTCACGGGCCAGATCTAGTCGCGCCCAATGTGCAGGAGCTGGCCCACGCCGTAGGCAGGTCCATCTCGACTATCGGCGACGTGATCGATTGTGCCGAAATGCTGCGGGAGAGAGGGGCCGGCGCGGTGCTAGGCAGCCTCGGGCCAGACGGAGCTGTGCTGGTCGACGAAAGTGGTGCGCTGCATGGCGAATCGGAGGTGGACACGGTCGTGAGTGCCGTGGGTGCCGGCGATGCCTTGCTAGCTGGCTTTCTCTCGGTGGGCAAGGTCGGTCCAGAAGCTCTCGCCACAGCCCTGGAGTGGGCGGGGTCCGCCGTCGAGCACGAGGGCACCTTGTTCTCTGCCAGCCCCACCGCGCGTGCCGTCATCCACACACATGTCGATCGGGACCGTCGGCTGCTTGAGCCAGTGGGACTGCCGGCGCCGTACTGATTCACCGCACCATCCGACAAGTCGCTTGGCATGTCGGCCGTTTCGGAAGGAAGCAAGAGAATGAGACCAAACAAAAGACGCGTGACGTTCTTCGCCGTATGCGCCGCCATCTGCCTGATGCTGACCGCTGCCTGCGGTCGTTCAGGTGGTGATGCCTCTTCGGACAAGCCACTCATCGGGGTTTCGATCCGGTTCATCGCTGGGAACTCCTGGCTCTCCACTCTTGCTAAAGGCGCTGAGACAACAGCCAAGGCGGAGGGCTACCGAGTTGAGATGGCGGACGCCCAAGGCGACGCCAGCACCCAAATTCAACAGATGAAGACATTCATCAACAAAGGGGCGAAGGCGATCATCATCGAGCCCGTCGGCGATCGCAACGTTGCCGCCGGCATCGAGGCCGCCAAGAAGGCCGGAATTCCCGTCGTCGTGGTCAACGACCGGGTGACGCCCGAGCTTGCCAAGGAAGTGGCGTGCAACGTGTACGACAACGGATACGAGACCGCCAGGCAGGTGGGTGCACGCGCTGCAGCCGCGGCGGCCGAGAAGTTCGGCAAGTCAGAGCCCATCAAGCTCTACATTCAGGCGCTCTTCCCGCAGGAACTCGTCACTGAACAGCGTGAAGAGGGCTTCATGAAGGGGTGGGACGAATACTTTGCGGAAAATCCGGGCTACGAGACGGAGCGAGTGCCGAACAACTACGGCGAGGCATTGCCGGACAAGACACTCGACGCTATGCGCAACGTGGTCAGCGCCAACCCTGACATCAACGTGATTTTCAACCAGACCGACGTGGTCATGGGGTCGATCACCGAGGCGCTTCGAGCCGCGGACCTGATGACCAGCGACGGGCAGTCCGACGTCATCATCGCCGGGTTCGACGGTGGCATGGACGTCGTCAAGGCCATGGCGACCGACAAGGGGACGCCCGTCGTTGCATCCGGACTCAATCAGCCGGCCAAGCAGTCCGGATATGCGGTCCAGGAGGCTATTGCAGCGATCAAGCAGAAGCCGACAGGAGAGTGTGAAGGTTCTCCTGCGACACGTGTCCTTCCGCCGCAGATCGTCACGCCGGACAACGCGTCGGAGTTCGTGGACGACAAGCTCGAATTCGCCGGATCGCTCTGAGGCTGTCGATGTCATCGTCCGTGGTAGTCGAAGCCGATCGTCCGCAATTCGGGGTGCGGGGACTCAGCAAACGTTACCCCGGCACCCGTGCCCTCGCCGACCTCGACCTCAACTTGGTCGCCGGCGAGGTGCACGGGATCGCCGGACAGAACGGGGCGGGCAAATCGACGTTCGTGCGGATCATGTCAGGCGTCGAGACTCCCGACACAGGCTCGATAGTCATCGATGGGCAAGAAGTTCGTTTTGACAGCCCGCAGGATGCACAGCGGGCGCAAATCTACACAGTCCATCAGGAATTGAGCCTGATGGCGCCGCTGAGCGTTGCCGAGAACATCTTCATGGGCGACATGCCACTGCACCGATGGGGATCGGTGGACTGGGGGACCGTGCGGCGGGAGGCGACCGAGAGCTTGCGCGAGTTGGGCATCGATATCGACGTTCGACGTCCGGTGTCCTCCTTGCCGATCGGTCACCGCCAACTCGTCGAGATCGCCAAGGCAGTACGGAGGGACGCGCGGGTGCTCTTGCTGGACGAGCCGACGGCCACGTTGCCGGCCCAGGAGGCGCATCGGCTGTTCACGCTGATCGAGGCATTGAAGCAGCGGGGAATCGCCATCGTCTACATCTCGCACCATTTCGATGAGATGTATCAGATCTGTGACCGAATCTCTATTCTCCGAGATGGGCTCAAGGTGGCCGAGTACCCGGCTGAGGCGAGCGAGCACAACGCGATCTTGCGCGCCATGCTGGGCAGCAAGGGCGAGTCCACTCTCCGCTTGAACAGTGCTGCCGGCGTGCAGCGAATGGGGGAGGGGCCGGCGTCAGACGAGGTCGTCCTGAGCGTGAAGGGCCTGCGCAACGAGGTCCTTCAGGACGTCAGCTTGAGTCTGCGGCGAGGCGAGGTACTCGGAGTGTCGGGCCTCCTCGGTAACGGTCAGAGTGAATTGTCCAGCGCTCTGTTCGGTGCCACCGAGTCGCAAAGCCTGGAGTTTGTGATCAACGGAAAGGAAAGACACCCCCGGCACCCCGCCGACGCCATCGGCCTAGGAGTAGGTCTCCTCCCCGAAGAACGTAAGACGCAAGGGCTGGTTCTTCCAATGTCTGTGACGGCCAATGTGACGATGTCAGCCTTGGCCCAATTCACCAGTTCTGGCTTCCTGCAGCGGTCTGCGGAACGTCGCACAGCCAATGACATGCGGACGTCACTGGCGATCAAGACGTCCTCGACGCAGCAGCCGGTGGCCAACCTGAGCGGGGGCAACCAGCAGAAGGTAGCCCTTGCCAAGTGGCTGGTCAGCGGCGTGCAGATCTTGATCTTCGCCGAGCCCACCCGGGGGGTTGATGTTGGAGCGAAAGCCGAGATCTACGGCCTCATCGGAGAGTTCGTCCGCGGCGGCGGCAGCGTCATCGTCGTCACGTCGGAGATCACCGAAGCCTTGATGTGTGACCGGGTGCTGGTCATGCGGCGCGGCGCATTGGTTGGCGAGGTCGCCCGCGACGACATCGATGAACGTGGCGAGAACGCCGTCATGGAGTACTTCGCATGAGCCCAACGAACTCGCCAAACATGCAACAGGAAGGAGCCGACGTGCCAACACGAATCACGTCCGAGCAGCACGCCGGGGACCGGGGCCATGACGACCGCAACGAGACCCGGGCGAAACTTCTACGCAGGGTCTGGGACGCCCTCGGGACAAAGGCGTATCTCTTCTCGGTCGCGCTGTTAGTGGTGCTCATCGGTTATGTTCTGTCCCCGTACTTCCTCACCAGCCGGAACTTGGTCGCCGTGCTCATCACGGCGTCGGTCGTGTCGATCCTCGCGGTCGGACAGTTCATGGTCATCGTCACGGGCGGCATCGATCTCTCCGTCGGATCGGTAGCGGCGCTGTCCTCGGTGGTCAGCGCCCTGGCCCTTCAGAACGGCATGCCGATGCCCGTCGCGGTGCTGATTGGGTTGGCTGTCGGCGGAGGCATCGGACTGTTCAACGGATTGCTGATCGTGTATGGCGGCATCACCCCCTTCATCGTCACCCTCGCGATGCTGAGCATTGCAAGAGGACTGGCATATCTCATTCAGACCGGTCGCTTCGTCCCTATCGACAACGCAGCTTTCATGTCGGTCTTCAATGGCGAGGTCGCGGGGGTACCTTCGCCGGTGCTCATCGCCCTCGTCGTGACGGCCGTCGCCGCCGTAGTGCTCGCCTTCATGCCGTTCGGGCGCCGACTTTATGCGATCGGGTCCAATCCCGAAGCGGCGCGGCTCTCCGGACTTCCGGTCCGACGCGACGTACTGCGGGCCTACTTCCTGTCCTCAACGCTTGCCGGACTCGGCGGAATGATGATTGCGGCGCAGCTCACGGAGGGCAGCGCAATCATCGGCAACGAGTACGAACTGAACTCGATCGCGGCCGTTGTCGTCGGCGGTGCGTCGCTCTTCGGCGGCTCCGGCGACCCCATCAGTGCCGTAGTCGGCGGTCTGATCATCGCCATGATCCTCAACATCATGGATCTGGTAGGGGTTCAGGCGCAGACGCAGTTGATCGTCAAGGGCGCCGTCATCGTGCTCGCGGTGCTCTTCACGACCGGACGCGGGCGTGAAGGCGTGCGTCGTCTCTGGACGCTCGTGCGTCGGCGGCAACCCCGTTCCGGTCGCGCGCAGGGGGGCGATGAAGCCTGATTCTCGTGTGCCCATCGCGACATCCCTGACGCTCTGACCAGCCCCCTAGAGACCAATCAACTGCACCTCTGCGTGCTTAAGAACGAGGAGAATTACCCATGACCGACCCCTACGCCATCGTCGCGCTTTCGCCCCGAACGGTGACCGTGAAAAAGCGCGAGGACGCCGTCGAGAACACCAAGCGAATCTGCGACTTCATGGATCCCGCTGTGATGGTTGCCTCGACCGACGGCGCTCCGGTGAAACTTGTGGTCCTCCCCGAGATGGCCATCCAAGGCATGCCAATGAACTTCAAAGCGGGCAACCGTGAGGCCCACGAGCAGTTCGCCATGGACATCCCCGGGCCCGAGACCGAGATTCTCAGCCAGAAGGCCCGGCAATTGAACTCCTACATCGCCGCGGAGCTACTGATGGTGCGCGACGACGACTTTCCGGGGCACCTGTTCAACGTGGCGTTCTTGATCAGCCCCCAGGGGGAGATCGTGTACAAGCGTGCCAAGGCGACCAGTGACGCCTACGAAGGCGGAGCGCTCGGAACAACGAACCCGCACGACATCGACGACGAGTGGGTGGAGAAAAAGGGCGGAGGCAACGCACTGGAC
>JAOPXY010000132.1 GCA_025964895.1 Aeromicrobium sp. | reverse complement strand
CGAAAGGGGCGCCACCGCCAAGCGGTGACGCCCCTCGATCGTGCGGGTGGCTAGCGGGCCGCCTGGCCGTCGATGTAGTCGGCGTCCTGCTGCTTCCACGAGAAGTGCGAGCGCAGGATCTTGCCGGTCTTCTCGATCGAGTGGCCGGCCTCCTCCTCGCGCAGGCGCAGGAACTCCGGCGCGCCGGCGTCCTGGTCGTCGATGAAGCGCTTCGCGAACGTGCCGTCCTGGATGTCGGCGAGCACGGCTTGCATGCGCTCCTTGACCGATGCGTCGATGATGCGCGGGCCCGACACGTAGTCGCCGTACTCGGCGGTGTCGGAGATGCTCCAGCGCTGCTTCGCGATGCCGCCCTCCCACATCAGGTCGACGATCAGCTTGAGCTCGTGCAGCACCTCGAAGTACGCGATCTCGGGCTGGTAGCCGGCTTCGGTCAGCGTCTCGAAGCCTGCCTGGACGAGGTGCGACATGCCGCCGCACAGCACGGCCTGCTCGCCGAAGAGGTCGGTCTCGGTCTCCTCGGTGAACGTGGTCTTGATGACGCCGGCGCGCGTGCCGCCGATCGCCTTCGCATACGACAGCGCCAGGTCCCAGGCCTTGCCGCTGGCGTCCCGCTCGACCGCGATGATGTCGGGGATGCCGCGGCCGTCGACGAACTCGCGCCGGACCGTGTGGCCCGGCGCCTTCGGGGCGACCAGCACGACGTCGACACCGGTCGGCGGGGTGATGTAGCCGTAGCGGATGTTGAAGCCGTGGCCGAACACGATCGCGTCGCCGTCGACGAGGTTGGGCTCGATCGAGTCGGCGTAGACGTGGCGCTGCACCTGGTCGGGCGCCAGCACGACGATGACGTCGGCCTCCTCGACGGCCTCGGACACCGAGCGGACCCGCAGGCCCTCGGCCTCGGCCTTGGCCCGGCTCTTGGAGCCCTCGGGCAGGCCGACGCGGACGTCGACGCCGGAGTCGCGCAGGTTCAGCGCGTGCGCGTGACCCTGGCTGCCGTATCCGATGACCGCCACATGGCGGCCCTGGATGATGCTCAGGTCTGCATCGTCGTCGTAAAAGAGTTCAGCCACTGGGATACGTCTCCTTGGTTCAGCTTGCCTGCGTGCCGGGAACGGCGCGGAGGGTGCGGTCTGTGATGGAACGGGACCCGCGGCCGATCGCCACGCGTCCGGACTGGGCGATCTCGCGGATGCCGAACGGCTCGAGGACGTTCAGCATCGCGCTGAGCTTGCCCGCGTCGCCGGTCGCCTCGATGGTCACCGCATCGGTGGCGACATCGACCACTTTAGCCCTGAACAGGTTGACGGTCTCCAGGACCTGTCCGCGGGTCTGGGGATCGGTTTTGACCTTGATCAGCATGAGCTCGCGCTCGACCGCGCTGGACGAGTCGAGCTCGACGATCTTCAGGACGTTGATGAGCTTGTTGAGCTGCTTGGTCACCTGCTCCAGCGGCAGCTCGTCGACGTTGACAACGATCGTCATGCGCGAGATCTCGGGGATCTCGGTGGGACCGACGGCGAGCGAGTCGATGTTGAATCCGCGGCGCATGAACAGGCTCGAGACGCGGGCCAGGACACCGGGGGTGTTCTCGACCAGGACGGACAGGGTGTGTGCGGTCATCGCAGCTCCTCCAGCGTAGGAAAGGCACGGCACGCAGTCATCGCTGCGAGATCTTGAATGGTCGTTCGCTGGCACTCACTCACTAGATGTCCTCTTCGTCCCACACGGGAGCGAGGTCCCGTGCGATCTGGATGTCGTCGTTGCTGGCACCGCCGTGGACCATGGGCCACACCATCGCGTCGCGCTCGACGACGAAGTCGATGACGACGGGACGGTCGGTGATGGCCATGGCCTTCTCGATCGTGGCGTCGAGGTCGGCCTCGCTGTCGCAGCGCAGCCCGACGCAGCCGTAGGCGTCCGCGAGCTTCACGAAGTCCGGGATGCGGCGGGCGCCGATCGACTCCGGCCCCGTGTTGAGGTCGGTGTTTGAGTAGCGCCCCTCGTAAAGCAGCGTCTGCCACTGCCGCACCATTCCGAGAGAGGAGTTGTAGATGACGGCGACCTTGACCGGGATGCCCTCGAGGGCACAGGTCGCGAGCTCCTGGTTGGTCATCTGGAAGCAGCCGTCGCCGTCGATGGCCCACACGACCGAGCCGGGCAGGCCCACCTGGGCACCCATCGCGGCAGGCACCGCGTAGCCCATCGTGCCGGCGCCACCGGAGTTCAGCCACTGGCGGGGCCGCTCGTAGTCGACGTAGTGCGCGGCCCACATCTGGTGCTGGCCGACGCCCGCGACGTACGTCGCCTCGGGGCCGGCGATAGCGCTGATGCGCTCGACGACCGTCTGCGGGGCAAGACCCGTCGCGGGCTTGTCGTAGCCGACTGGGTACTTCGCCTTGACCGCGAGCATCTGCGCCTTCCAGGCGCTGTAGTCGCCCCGGACGTCATCGTCGTCGGCCTGCTTGCGCAGCATCACGACGAGATCGGCGATGACCTCGCGGCAGTCGCCCACGATCGGGACGTCCGCGGTGCGGTTCTTGGAGATCTCGGCGGGGTCGATGTCGGCGTGGATGACCTTCGCCAGCGGCGCGAACGACGGCAGGTGGCCCGTGACGCGGTCGTCGAAGCGCGCGCCCAGCGAGATCAGCAGATCGCTCTTCTGGAGCGCCGCGACCGCAGCGACGGTGCCGTGCATGCCGGGCATGCCCAGGTGCAGCTCGTGCGAGTCGGGAAACGCACCGCGCGCCATGAGCGTCGTGACGACGGGGATCTGGGTCAGCTCGGCCAGCATCGCGAGCTCGGCCGAGGCGTCGGCCTTGATGACGCCGCCGCCGACGTACAGCACGGGACGCTCGGCGGCGGCGATGAGCCGCGCTGCCTCCCGCACCTGCTTGCCGTGCGGACGGGTCGTCGGCCGGTAGCCGGGGAGCGCGAGCTCGGTGGGCCACCGGAACGTCGTCATGGCCTGCAGCGCGTCCTTAGCGATGTCGACCAGCACGGGTCCGGGACGTCCCGTGCCGGCGATGTGGAAGGCCTCGGCGATGACCCGCGGGATCTCGTCGGCGCTCGTCACGAGGAAGCTGTGCTTCGTGATCGGCATCGTGATGCCGCGGATGTCGGCCTCCTGGAAGCCGTCGGTGCCGATAAGGTGCGTCGCGACCTGGCCCGTGATCGCGACGATCGGGACCGAGTCCATGTACGCATCCGCGATCGCGGTGACCAGGTTCGTGGCGCCGGGGCCGGAGGTCGCCATGCACACGCCGACCCGGCCCGTGACCATCGCGTAGCCCTGGGCGGCGTGCCCCGCGCCCTGCTCGTGGCGGACGAGGATGTGACGGATCTTCTCGGAGTCGAACAAAGGGTCGTAGGCCGGGAGGATCGCGCCTCCGGGGATGCCGAAGATGGTGTCCACACCGGCGTGCTCCAGCGCCTGCACGAGGCTCTGCGCCCCGGTCAGCTGCTCAGAGGTCTGGTCTGTCATGAGTTGTCGTACCTAACTGTTCGTCTCATCTGTGCCGGTCACGACCGGCCCATGGCACGAGCTCGGTCGCATAAAAAAATCCCCCGGCCCAGCGTGGTGCTGGGGCAATCGAGGGAGACGCGGAGCCCGGTTCAGGCCGTCGCGTCAGTGACGTACTACGAGAAGCTGCGCATGCATGCCCTCAGCATGATCGGCCCCCGTCGAAATTTCAAGCCGCGAGACGACTCGTTCCACGATGTGGACTCCCCGTCCCGATCACGGCCCCGGATCCGCACAGGCCGTCACGATGCGATGGGATGGGGGGCCGACCTGTCCCACCGTGGCAGGCATCTACCTAGGGGATCTCACATGAAGAAGACCATGAGCGCGGCATTCCTCGTCGCGGCAATGGCCCTCACCTCCGCCTGCGGCGGCGGCGGCGACCGTCCGAGCAAGGACGAGGTCAAGACGGCCATCGCCAAGAAGGACGGACCCTTCGGCGGTGCGATCCCCAAGGGCAGCGAGGACTGCATCGCCACCGCGCTGGTCGACTCCGACATCTCGGACAAGACGCTGAACGCCCTGGTCGAGAACGACACCGACTACAAGAGCCCGAAGTCCGACGAGAAGGCGCTCACGGGTCTGCAGAAGGACATCACCGAGTGTGCGACGGACGCGGCCAAGTAGGCCAGCGCTCCAGGAACGGCCCGGCTGAGCTCCGCTCGCCGGGCCGTTTGCGCGCCCGCGCGGGCTACCAGGGGGAGGCGGTGTAGTCCTTCAGGAACACGCCGTGGACGTCCTCGCCGGCCTCGCCGCGGACGATCGGGTCGTACACGCGCGCCGCGCCGTCGACGAGGTCGAGCGGGGCCTTGAAGCCCTCCTCCGCGAGCCGCAGCTTGGTGGGGTGCGGGCGCTCGTCGGTGATCCAGCCGGTGTCGACGGCGGTCATCAAGATGCCGTCCTGCTCGAGCATCTCCCCCGCGCTGGTGCGGGTCAGCATGTTGAGCGCGGCCTTGGCCATGTTGGTGTGCGGATGGCCCGGGCCCTTGTACCGGCGGCTGAACTGCCCCTCCATCGCCGACACGTTGACGACGTAGGTGCGCCGCGCGTCGGCCGCGGCCATCGACGGGCGCAACCGGCTGACCAGGATGAACGGCGCGGTCGTGTTGCACAGCTGGACCTCGAGCAGCTCGAGGGCGTCGACCTCGTGCACGCGCTGCGTCCAGCTGTTGACGTCGACGGTGTCGGGCACCAGTCCCCCGGCGTCGATCCGCGCCAGGTCGGCCGATCCCGCGCTGAGCGCGAGGCTCGTGAGCTCCTCGGCGGTGTGCGCGTCGCCGGCCAGCACGGGGTGCGCCGAGACCGAGCCAACCAGCGCGGCCGGGTGCGCGTCGCTCGTGTGCCCGAACGTCAGCAGCTCCGGCAGCGGGCCCGGGGGCAGCGGGGCGTCCTCGGCCTCGGCCAGCGGGGCGTACGCACCGGGCGTGCGGCGCACCGTCTGAGCCGCGTTGTTGATCAGGATGTCGAGCGGCCCCTGCGCCGCGACCGCGTCGGCCAGGCCGACGACCTGCGCCGGGTCGCGCAGGTCGATGCCGACGATGCAGAGCCGGTGGATCCAGTCGGCGCTGTCGGGCATCGACGTGAAGCGGCGCACCGCATCGTGCGGGAACCGCGTCGTGATGGTCGTGTGGGCGCCATCGCGCAGGAGGCGCAGCGCGATGTACATGCCGATCTTCGCGCGGCCCCCCGTGAGCAGGGCCCGTCGGCCGGTCAGGTCGGTGCGGGCGTCGCGCCGGGCCCGGTTGAGCGCGGCGCACTCGGGGCAGAGCTGGTGGTAGAACGCGTCGACGACGGTGTACTTCTGCTTGCAGATGTAGCACGGACGGGCCACCAGCAACGTGCCCGCGGTGGCGCCCTCGGCGTTCGAGACGAGGGCGATGCCCTCGGTCTCGTCGTCGATGCGGGTGGCAGATCCGGTCGCGGTGGTCTCGACGACGGCGCGGTCGGCGGCGGCGACCTCGGCGCGCTTGGCGAGCCGGCGCTGCTTCTTGACGTCCTTGTAGAACTTGCCGCAGGCGCGACGGAGGGCGACGTAGGCCTCGTCCTCGTCCTCGAGGAACTGGGCCTCGCCAAGGACCTTGAGGGCGATCGCGAGCTCGGCGTCGTCGAAGCCGGCGGCACGTGGAGAGGGCATTGCACCATTCTCCCCGACCAGTCGCGGGTGCCTCAGCGCGGGCTCAGCGCAGGAACCTCCTACGCCGGCGGCGGTGCAGGACGTGCCCCTCGCCCAGCGCCGAGCGCACCTCGTCGGGCACGTCGTCGAGCGCCAGCACGTCGACTCGCGGCAGGCCGATCACGCCGAGGTCGGTCGCGGCAGTCAGGGCCGACTCGACGGCGGACGTTACGTCGGCCGGGTCGACACCGGCCAGCACGACGTGCGCGAGGCAGCCGAGCAGCGGGCTGTCGTCGACGCGGTAGGTGAACGCACGCAGCTCCTGCACCCGTCCATCGACCGCTTGGACGAGGGCCGCGCGCACGCCGTCGGGCATCGACACCCAGGGGGCGAGGTGAATCTCGGAGCCGGCGGGGAACGCCGCGACGTACCGCTTGAGGTTGGCGACGTACGCGGCCGTCGCCGTCATGCCGGACGGGCGCTCGGGATCGACGACCACGCCGATGCCCGACGGCAGCAGGCGCAGCAGCTCGCGCACCGCGATGGGCCGCAGCTCCCACGCCTCGACATGCAGGGCGTCCTCGGCGATCGCCGTGCTCGTCCACACCGCGACCAGCTGCTGCCCCGGCACCGGTTCACTGCCCGAGAACACCCCGGTCGTCCGGTCGACCCCGATGAGCACCTGGGCGAACAGAAAGTCCCACTTGGTCGCGAAGACGGCGCCGGTCACCCCTTGACCCTATGCGTCCTGCCAAAGGTCACGTCTGCGCCGCGATCAGCCGCAGACGGCACCGTCGGCGGCCGAGCTCACCAGTTTGGCGTACTTCGCGAGCACGCCCTTGGTGTACTTCGGCGGCAGCGGCTCCCAGCCGACCTTGCGTGCCTCGAGCTCGTCGGGGTCGACCTCGACCTCGAGCAGCTTGTTGGCGACGTCGAGCGTGATGGGGTCGCCGTCGCGGACGAACGCGATCGGTCCGCCGTCGACCGCCTCGGGCGCGACGTGGCCGACGCACAGGCCGGTCGTGCCGCCGGAGAAGCGGCCGTCCGTCATGAGCAGGACGTCCTTGCCGAGGCCGGCGCCCTTGATGGCTCCCGTGATAGCGAGCATCTCGCGCATGCCCGGTCCGCCCTTGGGTCCTTCGTAGCGGATGACGACGACGTCGCCGGCGACGATCGTGCCGGCCTCGAGCGCGTCCATCGCCTTGCGCTCGCCGTCGAAGACCCGCGCGGTGCCGCGGAAGACATCGGAGTCGAAGCCGGCGCTCTTGACGACGGCACCCTCGGGCGCCAGCGAGCCGTGCAGGATCGTCAGGCCGCCGGTCTTGTGGATCGGCCGGTCGAGGGCGCGGATGACGTCGCCGTCGACGCGCTGCTCGATGTGCGCGAGGTTCTCGGCCATCGTCTTGCCCGTGACCGTGAGGCAGCTGCCGTCCATGAGGCCCGCGTCGAGCAGCGCCTTCATGATGACGGGGATGCCGCCGACCTTGTCGACGTCGTTCATGACGTAGCGGCCGAAGGGCTTCAGGTCGCCGAGGTGCGGGACCTTGTCGCCGATGCGGCTGAAGTCCGCAAGGCTCAGATCGACCTCGGCCTCGCGGGCGATCGCCAGCAGGTGCAGCACCGCGTTGGTCGAGCCCCCGAGCGCCATGACGAGCGCGATCGCGTTCTCGAACGCGGGCTTGGTCATGATGTCGCGTGCCGTGATCCCCTTGCGGAGCAGCTCGACGACGGCCTCGCCGGACGCGATCGCGAACTCGTCACGGCGGCTGTCGATGGCCGGCGGTGCCGACGAGCCGGGCAGGCTCATGCCGAGCGCCTCGGCGGCCGATGCCATCGTGTTGGCGGTGTACATGCCGCCGCACGCGCCCTCGCCGGGGCAGATCGCGCGCTCGATCTTGTCGACCTGCTCGCGGGACATCTTTCCCGCCAGGCAAGCACCGACGGCCTCGAAGGCGTCGATGATCGTGACGTCCTTGCCGTCGACGTTGCCGGGCATGATCGATCCGGCGTAGACGAAGACGCTCGCGAGGTCGAGCCGCGCGGCGGCCATCAGCATGCCCGGCAGGCTCTTGTCGCAGCCCGCGAGCAGCACCGAGCCGTCGAGGCGCTCGGCCATCATGACGGTCTCGACGGAGTCGGCGATGACCTCACGGCTGACGAGCGAGAAGTGCATGCCCTCGTGGCCCATCGAGATGCCGTCGGACACCGAGATCGTCCCGAACTCCAGCGGGTACCCGCCGCCGGCGTGGACGCCCTCCTTGGCGCGCTTGGCCAGGCGGTCGAGCGAGAGATTGCACGGCGTGATCTCGTTCCAGCTCGAGGCGACACCGATCTGGGGCTTGACCCAGTCGTCGTCACCCATGCCGACCGCGCGCAGCATGCCTCGTGACGCGGTGGCCTCGAGGCCATCGGTGACGGTGCGGCTGCGCGGCTTGATGTCGATCTCGTTCTCGGGGGGCATGGGAGCAAGATTACGACCGCGGCCGTGCCGACCGTCGAGCAGGGAGACCTCAGTGCGCCCCTCGGCGATATCAGCCCCGGGCTTGATTGCCCTCGATATCAGCGCTGCGCTTACAGCAGCGGCACCACGACGAGCGCCAGCGCCCAGCTCACGAAGCTGCCGACCAGGACGTACTCGGCCTTGCGTCCGGCCACGTCGCGGGAGATCTCGGGGAACCGGAGGATGCCCTTGGCCGCGACGACCGCGGTCAGACCCGCGTACTCCCCCGAGAGGGCCAGCGCGAAGATCAGGATGCGCTCGATCGGCCCGAGCACGCGCCCACCCTTCAGCGTCTGCTCGGACGCCATGACGCCGGCGTCGGTGCTGGCCAGGACCATGCGGACGATGATGTTGGCCGAGTCGACGAGGAACACCAGGCACCCGGCGCCCAGCGCGAAGCGCGTGAACGACACCCCGTCGAGCGCATCGATCGCGACGGCGTCGTACCAGTCGGTGAGCCACCCGTCGGGCCGCGGCTGATCGGCCCCGGTCGCCAGCGCGGCGGCCGCCAACAGCGCCAGCACCACCAGCGGCCACGGGTGCGCGTCGCCGAGAATCGTCGACTCCGGTGTCGTGAGCACCCACGCCGCGACGACGACCGTCGCGACGGCGGCCCACCAGCCCGGCAGCCCCGCTCCCCAGCACGCGGTCGCCGCGACGGCCGCACCCACCACGACCGAGCGGAGGACGGCCCCGCGGGCAGCCCGATCGCGCGGCCGCACCAGGTCGGCCGTCCCGAGGCTCAGCAGCAGCAGCGCGAGGGCGGTCATGCCAGGACCTCGTCCGCGGCGGTGATCGCTAGTGCTCCGCTGCGCCGCAGGTTCTGGGAGACGGCCGACTGCGAGATGCCCTCGTCCGCGGCGAGCTCGACCTGGGTGCGCCCGCGCAGCAGCCCGAGCAGGAGCCGCCGGCTGCGCTCGCCCATGCCCGTCACGATCTCGTCGCGGCACAGCAGGAGGGCGTTCACGACCGACGCCGGCGGCGCGCCGTCGGGCGCGTCGTCGGCCACCACGTACCAGCTGCGCAACGTCCTGTTCCTCCGCACCTCGCGGGTCTTGGCCTCCACGATGGCCTCGCGGGCCGACCACCAGCCCGACCCGTCCTGCATCGGACCGTAGTCGCTGCGTCCGACGGTCTGCCACGTCCCGGCCCCGATCCCAAAGCGGCAGTCGAGCGGATCGGGCAGGAGCAGGCGCAGCAGCAGGGCCGCGCGCAGGGCCGAGGGCAGGTCGGCGAAGGCACCTTGGCACTCGTCGCCGATCGTCGGGGCGAGCGGCTGCAACGACTCGGCGGCGCCGCCCACTTCCGCGAGCGCGGCGACGAGCTGCTGCTGGGCCACGGACCGGTCGGGTTGCGCGCGCGATCCCACGAGATCGACGATGACGGCGTAGCCCCGCGAGCTGATGACCATATATATAAGTTTAACACTGAATATTCCCACACTGAAGCACATAACTGAATGTGAGAGGATGCTGGCATGCGCGCAGCTTTCGTGACCAGCCAGACATATCGTCCGTTCGATGCCGACCTGCCCCTGCTCGTCGATGCCGCCGGCACCCGAGGCGTCGACGCCGACGTCGTCTCGTGGGACGACCCGGACATCGACTGGATCTCGTACGACGCGGTCGTCGTCAGGTCGTGCTGGGACTACGTCCCACGCCGCGACGAGTTCCTCGCCTGGGCCGCCTCCGTCCCCGCCATCCAAAATCCCTACGAGATCCTGCGGTGGAACACCGACAAGACGTACCTGAGGCAGCTCGCGGAGCATGACGTGCCCGTCATCGAGACACGATGGGACGTCGCCCCCGGCGACGACCTGGGCGACCACGAGGAGTGGGTCGTCAAGCCGACGATCTCCGGCGGATCCAAGGACACCGCCCGCTGGGGCACGGCCGACGAGGTCTGGGCCCACAGCGCCGAGCTCGTCGCGGCCGGACGCCACTCCATGACGCAGCCGTACATCGCATCGGTCGACGACGACGGCGAGACCGCGATGCTGTTCTTCGGCGGCGAGTTCTCCCACGCGATCCGCAAGGGTGCGCTGCTGGCCCGCGGCGAGGGCGTCGTCCAGGATCGCGACAGCCGCGAGTCGATCACCCCACGCGAGTCGACCGCCGCCCAGCGCGAGCTGTCCGAGCACGTCCTGGCCACGACGACGTCGCTGCTGGGGCTCGAGCGCCCGCCCCTGTACGCGCGGATCGACTTGGTGGCCGCTCCCGACGGCTCGCCGCTGCTGATCGAGCTGGAGCTGACCGAGCCGAGCCTGTTCCTCCCCCACTCCGAGGACGGCGCGGGACGGCTCGTCGACGCGCTGCTGCGCGGCTGAGCACGCCGTCGCTGCGCCGGAAACCAGAAGACCCCCTGACCCGCGTTTCCGCAGGTCAGGGGGTCTTTGCCATGGTAGCCCCGACGGGATTCGAACCCGCGCTACCGCCTTGAGAGGGCGACGTGCTAGGCCGCTACACAACGGGGCCATGGGTGGTCTTGCGACCGTGAGAACCCTACCAAATCGTGCCCGGAGGCCGTTCAGCGGGTTTCGCTGGGATACTAGGACTCGAACCTAGAATGGCGGTACCAGAAACCGCTGTGTTGCCAATTACACCATATCCCAATGGCTGCGGACGTCGTCCGAACCGAGGTCAAACATTACCCGACGGTCCGCCCGGCACCCAAACCGGCCTACCCCTCACGATCACCCCAGCGCTGCATCCAGCCGCGCGATGGTCTTGCGGTGGCCCAGCAGCTCGAGCGACTCGAACAGGGGCGGAGAGATGCGGCTGCCGGTCACCGCAACGCGAACCGGCCCGAACGCCAGGCGCGGCTTGAGCCCGAGACCGTCGATCAGGGCCACCCGGAGGGCGCCCTCGATCGTCCCGGTCGTCCACTCCGCGTCGTGCCCCGGGATCGCGTCGAGCGCGTCACGCGCGGCCCGC
Organism: Aeromicrobium sp.; assembly: GCA_025964895.1. Classification (GTDB taxonomy): domain Bacteria; phylum Actinomycetota; class Actinomycetes; order Propionibacteriales; family Nocardioidaceae; genus Aeromicrobium. The sequence continues at coordinate 18,675 of JAOPXY010000132.1, read as the reverse complement.
ACGACCTCCAGGCCCGCGGCGTCCAGGTTCTTGGCGGCGTCGGCCTCGTCGACCGCGAACGCCTCGTCCGACACGAACAGGAAGCGCAGCATGCCGACGGCCTCGGTCAGCAGCGTCATGCGCTCCTGCACGAGGGGCGTGGCGGCGGCGAGCAGCCCGATCTGCGTCCCGGTCGGCGTCGCGTCGATCAGGCCCGCGTCCTGGAAGTAGGGCACGAGCCGTTCGGCGAGCTCCTCCTCCGACAGCAGCCGGACGTGGGAGCCGTTGATGGCCTCGGCCTTCTTGAGGTCGAAACGGGCCGGGTTGGGGTTGACCCGGCCGATCTCGAACGTCTCGACCATCTCCGGGATCGTGAAGACGTCACGGTCCTCCGCGATCGACCAGCCCAGGAGCGCCATGTAGTTCAGCAGGCCCTCGGGCAGGAAGCCCTTGGGCTTGTAGTCGAGCAGGTTCGACTCCGGGTCGCGCTTGGACAGCTTGCGGTTGCCCTCCCCCGTCACGAACGGCAGGTGACCGAACTCGGGTGTGAAGCCTCCGCCGATGCCGATCTCGGCGAACGCCTCGTAAAGGGCGATCTGCCGCGGCGTCGAGCTCAGCAGGTCCTCGCCGCGCAGCACGTGGGTGATGCCCATCATGGCGTCGTCGGTGGGGTTCGTCAGCGTGTACAGGGGCTGTCCATTGGCGCGCACCAGCACGTAGTCCTGGACGTTGGCCGAGTCGAAGGTGATCTCGCCGCGGACCAGGTCGTTGAACGTGTACGTGCGCTCGGGCATCTTGAACCGGATGACCGGCTCACGTCCCTCGGCCTCGTACGCCGCGATCTGCTCGGGCGTCAGGTCGCGGTGCAGCCCGTCGTAGCCGCTGGGCTTGCCGGCCGCGCGGGCCGCGTTGCGACGGGCCTCCAGCTCCTCGGCGGAGTCGTACGCCTTGTACGCGAATCCGGCCTCGAGCAGCCGCTGGGCGACGTCGGCGTAGATGTCCATGCGCTCGGACTGGCGGTACGGCCCGTTGGGGCCCCCGACCTCCGGGCCCTCGTCCCAGTCGAGGCCCAGCCAGTGCATGACCTCGACGAGCAGCGCGTACGACTCCTCGTTGTCGCGCGACGTGTCGGTGTCCTCAATGCGGAAGACGAACGTGCCGCCGTTGTGACGGGCGAAGGCCCAGCTGAACAGCGCGGTGCGGGCCATGCCCACGTGCGGGTTGCCGGTGGGGGACGGGCAGAAGCGCGCCACGACGGGACGGGTGAGATCAGTCATTGCGGGAGACCACCGTGTTCGTGAGGGTGCCGATGCCCTCGACCGTCACGCTGACCTCGTCGCCGACCACCATGGGGCCGACGCCGTCGGGCGTTCCGGTGAGGATGACGTCACCTGGGAGGAGGGTCATGAAGGATGAGACGTACGCGATGACGTCCGGCACCGTGAAGACCATGTCGGACGTGTTGCCGTCCTGCTTGACGTCGTCGTTCAGGCGCGTGGTCACCTGGACGCCCGACGGGTCGAAGTCGGTCTCGATCCACGGTCCGAGCGGGCAGAACGTGTCGAAGCCCTTGGCGCGGGCCCACTGGCCGTCGGTGGCCTGCAGATCGCGGGCCGTGACGTCGTTCGCGACGGTGTAGCCGAAGATCACCTTGGCGGCGTCCTCGACCGGGACGTCGCGGCAGATGCGGCCGATGACGACGGCCAGCTCGCCCTCGAAGTGGACGTTGCTGCTCTGCTCGGGATAGAAGACCGGCTCGCCCGGCCCGATGACGCTGGTGTTGGGCTTGAGGAAGATCAGCGGCTCCTTCGGCACCTCCCCACCCATCTCGGCGGCGTGCTTGGCGTAGTTCTTGCCGACGCACACGACCTTGCTGCGCGGGATGACCGGCGCCAGCAGGCGCACGTCCGCGAGCGGGATCTTCTGACCGCTGAGGTTGAGGCCCGCGTAGAGCGGATCACCGTTCAGCACCGCGATGGTGGGGACACCGTTGTCGTCCCCGATGACTCCGAAACGAGGATCGTCGTCCCCGGCAAACCTGGCAATACGCATAGACCCGCAGCCTATCGCCCGCCGACCCGATAGCCCTCATGCAGCCTCGAGGGCGTCCCGGGCCAGCAACGCCTGCACGCAGGCCGCACCCGCGACCAGGCCCGCCGCCTGCGACGTCAGGATCGACGACATCGGCATCGGCAGGTCCGGGTGGTGCGCGGCGTCGCCGGCGGCGAGGACTCCGGGCATCGAGGTGCCCTGGAACGCGTCGACCCGCACGCAGCCGGAGTCGTTCAGCGCCAGGCCGAGCTGCTCGGCGAACGGCGCGGACTGGCTGAACGCGGGGGCGACGAACATCCCGTCGACGTGGATCGTGCCGTCGTCGAGGGTCAGGTCGAGGCCTCCGTCGCGGCGCTCGACCCGCTGCACGCGGCCGGTCACCGGGACAACGCCCTCCACGATGGGGCCGAGCATCGCGGTGAGTCGCTCGAGGTGCGGTCCCTCGACGTCGAGGGCGACGGTGCCGCCGGCGAACTCGTGACCGTGGCAGAACGGGCAGTGCGCGATCTCCTTGCCCCACGCGTCGGCCAGACCGGGGACGTCCGGCAGCGCGTCGCGCACCCCCGTCGCCAGCACCAGCTGCGTGGCCCGCTCGACGCCGTCGGCGAGGTGGACGACGAAGCCGTCGCCGTCCTGCTCGACGCCGTCGGCGGGCACGTCCCGCACCTCGACGGTGTCGTAGGCGGCGAGGTCGGCCCGCGCCAGGCGGCGGAACTCGGCCGGCGAGATGCCGTCGTGCGTCGCGTAGTTGTGGGCGTGCTCGACGGTGCCGTTGCGGTACCGGCCGGAGTCGAGCAGCAGCACCGAGCGGTGCATGCGGCCTAGCGTGAGGGCGGCCTGCAGGCCGGCGGGCCCTCCGCCGATGACGATGGCGTCGTACATGGCGATCTCCTTCGGTTGCGGTGGGACACCATCGTGTGACTTCATGTCGACATGAAGTCAAGTGTCGGCAAGGCGCAGATGCGATCAATCGGCGACACCGCGTCCCGCTTCGGGCTGGCCACCCACGTGCTGCGGCACTGGGAGGATCTCGGCCTGCTCACGCCGGCACGCGACGGTGCCGACCGGCGGCTGTACAACGACGACGACCTGGTGCGCATCGCGGTGATCCTGCGCAGCAAGGCCGCCGGGATGACGCTGGATCAGATCGCGACGCTGCTGGACGACGACCACGGCCCCCGGCGCCACGCGGTGCTGCAGGAGCACCTCGCCGATCTCGACCGCCGCATGGAGGACATGCGCCTCTCGCGCGAGATGACCGTGCACGCCTTCGAGTGCGAGGCGCATGACATCACCCGGTGCCCGCACTTCCGCTCGATGATCGCCGACGTGCTCGACGGCTCGGCGACCTGGTCCGCCACGCACGCTCCGAATTCTGGCGTCTGAGCAACCGTCTGAGCAGTAAACCGCGCCCGGAACGGTTGGACTGGCGCCAGATCTCGGTCAGGCGCTTGTTGCCTCAGGCGCTGCCGTAGCGGCGGTTGCGCGCCGCGTACTCCTCGATGGCCGCCCACAGGGCGCGCCGGTCGACGTCGGGCCAGGCGATGTCGCTGAACACCAGCTCGGCATAGGCGGACTGCCACAGCAGGAAGTTGCTCGTGCGCTGCTCGCCCGACGTGCGCCAGAACAGGTCGACGTCCTCCATGTCGGGCTCGTCGAGGTAGCGCGCGAATGTCTTCTCGGTGATCTTGTCGGGGTTGACCCGGCCGGCGGCGACATCGCGCGCGAGCGCCGCGGCGGCGTCGGCGACCTCGGCCCGTCCGCCGTAGTTGACGCACATCGTGAGCGTCAGGACGTCGTTGTCGCGGGTCAGCTCCTCGGCGGTCTCGAGCTCCTTGATGACGCTGCGCCACAGGCGCGGACGCCGGCCGGCCCAGCGCACCCGGACACCGAGCTCGTGCATCTCGTCGCGCCGGCGGCGGATGACGTCACGGTTGAAGCCCATCAGGAAGCGCACCTCGTCGGGAGAGCGCTTCCAGTTCTCGGTCGAGAAGGCGTAGGCGGAGATGGCCTTCACGCCGATCTCGATCGCGCCCTCCACGACGTCGAACAGCGCCGCCTCGCCCATCTCGTGGCCCGCCGTGCGAGGCAGGCCGCGCTGCTTGGCCCAGCGCCCGTTGCCGTCCATGACGATCGCGACATGGCGGGGCACCTGGGCGAGGGGCACGGGCGGCGGGGTCGCCCCGGAGGTGTGCGGCACGGGACCGCGAACGGGGCGCCTCATCGGTCGCTCATCTCATCGGTCCACGTGGGTCAGGGACCGCAGGCCGCGCTCGAGGTGCCAGGACAGGTAGGTGCTGACGATGCCGCTGGCCTCGCGGCGGGACCGCTCCTCGGACGTGGCGACGCTGGCCCAGTCTCCGCTGAGCAGCCCGGCGAGGAGCGTGACGGTGAACGGTGACGGCGCGGCGGAGCCCGCGACGCGGCAGTCACCGCACAGCATGCCGCCAGAGGGGGCGTGGAAGTTGCGGTGCGGGCCCTCCACGCCGCAGCGCGCGCAGCCGTCGAACGTCGGCGCGTAGCCCGCGATCGACAGCGCCCGCAGCTGGTAGGAGTCGAGGATGAGGCTCGGGGTCATGCGGCCCTCCGTGAGGGCACGGAGGGCTCCGACCAGCAGCTGGAACTGCGCGACGGCCGGCTCCCCATCCTCCTGCACGAGACGCTCGGCGGTCTCGAGCATCGCGGTGCCCGCGGTGTACGCGGCGTAGTCGAGCCCGAGGTCCTTCGCGAAGGCGTTGACCGTCTCGGCCTGCGTGATGATGTCGAGGGAGCGGCCCTCGGCCAGCTGCAGGTCGACGTGCATGAACGGCTCGAGCCGTCCGCCGAAGCGGGACGTCGTCTTGCGGACCCCCTTGCCCACGGCACGGACGATGCCGCGCTGGCGGGTCAGCAGCGTGATGATGCGGTCGGCCTCACCCAGCTTGTGGACTCGCAGCACGATGCCGGTGTCGCGGTAGAGACTCACCCGTCCATTGTGCCGTGCGGCGGTGACGTTTGCGCCCGGCGGCGCGCGGGACGATCAGTCGAGGCAGAACTCGTTGCCCTCTGGATCATGCATCGAGATGTTTCCCTGCTCCATGCGACCGTCCGGCTCGACGCGGTACGCGCGGCTGGCGCCGAGCGCCGCGAGACGCGCCGCCTCGGCCTCGAGGGCGTCCATGCGCTCGACACCGGTGAGCCCGGGAGCGACGCGGATGTCGAGGTGCACGCGATTCTTGGCCGCCTTGCCCTCGGGCACGCGCTGGAAGAAGACCCGTGGTGCTCCGTCGGCGACGATCGCCGACCGGGAGTTCCACTGGTCCTCGGGCACGCCGAAGGCCCGCAGGGCGTCGTCCCACGAGTCGAATCCCTGCGGCGGGTCCTGGACGCTGTACTCGAGCGCCTCCGCCCAGAACGCGGCGAGGGCCGCCGGGTCGGCGCAGTCGAGCGTGATCTGGATGTCTCTGCTCATGACGCAAGTCTCCCCTGCTTCACCGACACTTCTTCGAACGTGCGGAGTCCAGTGCGAGGATCGGCCCATGGCGGTGCTCGGGGTCGACGGATGCAGGCGCGGCTGGGTCGGCGTCCGGTGGGACGGCGGCACGGGCGTCCTGGTCGCCCCGACGATCGCCGAGCTGGTCGACGCGGCCGGCGCCGTCGAGGCCGTCGCGATCGACATCCCGATCGGATTGCCGACGGACGCTGCTCGCGAGGCAGAGCGACTGGTGCGACGGCTGCTGCCCGGCCGAGCGTCGACGGTGTTCAACGCGCCGGCCGCGACGGTGCTCGACGCCGCGGAGTACCACGCGGGCAACGCCGCCAACCGGGCCGCGCTGGGACTGGGTCTGAGCAAGCAGACCTGGTACCTGGTGCCCAAGATCCGCGACGTCCGCGACTGGCTCGCGACCGATCCCGTCGTCCCGGTCGTCGAGGCACACCCCGAGGCGTGCTTCGCGGCCATGAACGGCGGCGTGCTGGTCGACGGCAAGACGTCCGCGGCCGGCGAGGCCGTGCGCCGATCGCTGCTCGAGGGCCACGGACTGGCGGTCGACGCCCTACGGAGCCGGGGCGTCGCGGTCGACGACGTCCTCGACGCCGCCGCGACGGCCTGGACCGCGCGGCGGTTCGCCGACGGCGTCGCGGAGCGTCATCCCGCCGAGCCGCGCGCCCACCGCTCCCCCGCCATCTGGACCTGACGCGGAGCGGTCAGACCTTGCCCTGCTCGGCGAAGTGACGGCCGGCCTGGGTCGAGAACAGCGCCTCGAGCGTGATGTCCTCCTGCTTGACGAAGCCCGTGGCCGGCAGCTTGCCGTTCGCCACGAGCTCCACGACGCTGACCGCCGACGCGGCCGTGGTCCACGAGATGGCCCGCCACGTGCGTCCGGAGATGTCGAGCGGCTTGTAGGCGCGCACGTGGTTCTCGCGGAACGGCTGCCCGTCCTTGCGCCCCTCGACGGCGGCGTGGATGTAGACGACGTCGTCGCTGACCGGGGGCTTGGAGTCGACCAGCATCTGACCCACGAGATCGCGACGCTCGCGCAGGTTGAGCTCGTCGAACAGGAAGTGCATCTGGTCGAAATGACCCGGGTAGCGCAGCGTCTTGTAGTCGAGCCGGTGCACCGAGCCCTCGTACGTCTCGCACATCGTGCCGAGCCCGCCCGACGTCAAGGCCGCCTCGAGCTCGATGCCGCCGATGAAGACGCGCTCCTTCTCCGTCATGGCGGGCACCATCTGCCGGCGGCCCTGGCGCAGCACCTCGCAGTCGTTGAGGTACTCGTTGACGACACCCTCCGGCGACCAGTTGATCGCGTACCCCAGCAGCCCCGTGGGGTTCTGCGGGAGTGCGCCGACCTTGAGCTCGATCGAGCGGATCTCGTCGAACGTCGTCGCGATGGACGCCCCGATGATGCCGATCAGGCCGGGCGCCAGCCCGCACTGCGGCGCGAACGCGGCGGCCGGTCGGTCGGACGCCAGCTCAATGACGCGGTTGGTCGTCGGCACGTCCTCGGTGAGGTCGAAGTAGTGCACGTGGGCGTCGTACGCGGCCTCGGCCACGGCGATGTTGAGGTGGAACGGCAGGCACGACACGACGGCGTCGACACCCCGCAGCGACTCGCGCAGGCCCTCGGCGTCGTGGACGTCGAGCACCTTGACCTCGAATCCCCCGCCAGCGGGAAATGCCCCCAGCCGCTCGGAGCGCGGTGCGACGTCGTACCCGACGACCTTGAAACCGGACTCGCCGAGCAGGTCGGCCACGAGCTCGCCGACTTTCCCCAGCCCGAACACCGCGACCTGGTTGATGATGCGCGTCATGGATCCTCCTCACGACCGGGGCGGATCACGCCCGCGGCACGACCGGAGCGCCGGATGTGACCGGCGCCACAGCGAGGATATCGCGTCGATGGTCCCTTGATGTACCGACTGGCCGGTACAGACAAGGGACGACCGATCAGTGGGTCTCGGTGATCTTGGTCAGACCCACCGGCCGGTCCGGATCACGGCCCAGCCGGACCGACAGCTCGAGTGCCAGCAGCTGGATCGGCACGATCTCCGCCATCGGCACCAGGACCGCCGGCAGCTGTGCCATGCCGGCCACGGGAACCGCCTCCGCGCCGGGCAGGTCGGTCTCGCCGATCACGATGGCCCGTGCGCCCATCGCGGTGCCCCTCGCCAGCAGGTCCAGCGTGGACTCCCCGCCGGGGGTCCCCACGCCGAATCCGACGACGGGGGTGCCGTCGCGGAGCTGCCCGATGGGCCCGTGGCGGGCATCGGCCGAGCTCCAGCCGGACGCGGCCAGGCCGCACGTCTCGATGAGCTTGAGCGCACCCTCCTTCGCCGAGGCCATCGAGAAGCCGCGTCCCACGAGCAGGGCCCGGTCCTGCGACTCCAGCGTCTCGCTCACCGCGCGGGCCCAGGCGCCTCCGGCGCGCAGCGCCGCCTCGCCGACCCCGACCAGCCGGTCGACCGCTGTGGCGATGTCGGCCCAGGACCGCGCCTGCAGCCGCTCCAGCAGCACGTACTGGGCCAGCAGCTCGGTGGTGTAGCTCTTGGTGGCGGCGACCGAGCGCTCGGCTCCCACGCCGAGGGCCACGTGCACGTCGGACTCCAGCGCCAGCGGGCTGCTCGGGTCGTTCGTGATCGAGATCGCCCGTACGCCGGCCCGGCGTCCCGCGGCGGCCGCGGCCACCAGGTCGGGCGAGGCGCCCGACTGGGACAGCGCGATCTGCACGGTCGCCGGGAACCGGGTCGCCCGATCGAAGACCGTCACGACACTCGGGGTCGAGTGCGACGAGGGGATGCCGAGGGACGTCTGTGCCAGGTACTGGCCGTACAGGGCCGCGTGATCGCTCGAGCCGCGCGCCACGAAATGCAGCAGGGACGGTTCCGCATCGCCGATCAGCTGGACGGCACGATCGATCTCGGGGCGGCACTGTTCGACGAAGCGCCGCCACTGGGCCGGCTGCTCGTCGATCTCGGCGCGCATCAGGGCGCCGGGCACGAGAGTCTCGGTCACTGGACCAGACCCGTGATCATCGCGACCAGCTCGTTCTTCTCGACCTCGGCGATCGAGCGGGTCCCGATCTGGCGTCCCCGGCGCAGCACGACGACCCGGTCGGCGATCCGGTAGACCTGCTCGAGGTTGTGCGACACCACCAGCACGGCCGCGCCCCGCTCCTTGAGCCGCAGGATCGTCTCCTCGACCTTGGCCGTCTCGGCCACACCGAGCGCTGCGGTCGGCTCGTCCATCAGCACCAGTCCCGATGCCCAGTGCGTGGCTCGTGCGATCGCGATGCCCTGACGCTGTCCGCCGGACAGATCACTGAGCCGCGCATACGGCGACGGGATGCGGACGTCGAGCTCGGTGACCAGCTCCTGGGTCTCGTTCGCCATGCGTCCGCGGTCGAGGGTGCGGAACGGACCCTTGACGAGCTCACGGCCCAGGAACATGTTCATGTAGACCGGCTGCTGGTCCACGAGCGCCAGGTCCTGGTAGACGACCTCGACACCGTGCGACCGGGCGTCGGACGCATCGCGGAAGGTGACCGGCGCACCGTTCAGGACGATCTCTCCGTCCGTGGGCTGGTACAGCCCGGAGATGATCTTGACCAAGGTCGACTTGCCGGCCCCGTTGTCGCCCACGAGGGCGACGATCTCTCCGGCGGCCACCTCCAGGTCGAATCGTTCGATCGCGGCCACTGCCCCGAAGTGCTTGGTGATGCCACGTAGTGCCAGCGGCGACGACTGGGTCATCGGTGTCCTTCCCATCCGGTGCGTGCGTCATGGATCGTGATGGCCGGTGCTCCGTTCGAGCCCCAGGCCCGTCCGGCCCGCGGCTCGGTGCCGGCGCCGCTGATGCCGACGGTCAGGCTCCGGCTGACGAAGACCTGAGGCCGGAAACCGAACACGACGGTGTCCCCGGCCGCGACCGGCACGGGTGGTTGCGGCAGGACGGCGTAGTAGTCGATGGCCCCCGGCGCGGGCATGTCGACTGGCAGCTCGCACGCGTCGTCCAGCCCACCGCCACGCGGCACGAGCAGTGCCCGTGTCGGCGTCCCGTCCAGGACCGGGTCGACGTACAGCCCGCCCCCGAACACGTAGGCGTCACCGTTGTGCACGTGCGAGACCTCGCTGACGTACGCGATGGCGGGCTCCTCCACGAGGTCCTCGAAGGCGTGCAGGGGTGTCGTGCCGGTCAGTCCGTGACCCGGCTCGATCTGGGTGGCCCCTGCCGCGGCGAGCTCGGCCAGAATCGACGACGAGGTCGTGCCCGGCGTGTTCATCTCCACGTGGGTCCGGCCCGCGCGCTCGAGCGCACTTCGGGCGGTCCGCAAGGTGGCCAGGTTGGGCGTCGGCAGCACCCGACGCGTGTCCGGGTCGAGCAGCATGGTCGGAAACGAGGTGATTCCGGCGAACTCGATGCCGTCGATGGCGTCGAGGGCATCGGCGACCCGCACGATGTCAGCCGCGGCGAAGCCGCCCTCGTGGCCCCGGTAGAAGCGATCACCGTCGGCGAAGATCCGGGCCAGCACCCGCTGAGGGCGTCCGGTCCTCTTCGCGGCCTCAGCGACCTCGCGCGCCTTGTCGAAGCTGAACACGGTCCAGTAGTCCGGCGCGAGAGCGGCGCCCTCGTCGGCCCTCGCTCGCGGGATCTGGACGAGATGGCCCAGGTGCCCGATGCGCATCCCACCGGCGGCAACGGCCAGCGCGCACTCCAGGTCCACGGCGACCGCGGCGTCGATGCCGCCGGCCTGGATCGCCGCGATGGCGTCCGGGTTGCGTCCGATCTGCTTGGTCATGGCGAAGGGACGAAGCCGCAGCCCGGCCGCCGTCGAGGACAGGGATCGGCTGTTGCGCTCGATGGCGTCGAGGTCCAGCACGGTGGTGTTCGCCGGCACGTCCCCTCGCTGGTGCAGGGCAATGGCCGCCTCGAGTAGCTGCGGGTTGCGACGACGAAGTGTGGACAAGAACATCGACGACTCCTAGTTGCTCTTCTTGGCACGCAGCGACAACGACACCGCGATGAGGATGATGACGCCGCGCACGATCATCTGCTGCGAGACGTTGAGGCCGGCCAGGATGAGACCGTTGTTGATCATGGCCATCAGCAGGCTGCCCGCGAGTGCACCGACCACCGCGCCCTTGCCGCCTGCCAACGCCGTGCCGCCCACGATGACTGCGGCAAGGACCGACATCATGTCGCTCTCGCCGAGCGTGTAACGCGCTCCCTGGAGACGACCACTGTAGAGAATGCCTGCGAGGGCCGCCGTGGCGCCGCTGATCATGAAGACCTTGAGCCGCACCCGGTTGACCTTGATGCCTGTCACCTGGGCCGCGGCCGGGCTGTTGCCCACGGCCAGCACGTGGGCGCCGAACCGCCGCTGCCGCAGCAGGTGCCAGCCCAGGAGCACCACCAGCAGCGTCCACCAGACCATGATCGAGATGCCGAGGATCTTCCCGCCGCCGAACAGCCAGACGAACGAGTCGTCGAGAACGGGGACGGACTTCAGATCGGTCAGCTGGCGCGCCACGCCCACCAGCAGACCCATGGTCGCCAGGGTCACCAGGAAGGAGGGCAGCCGCACCACGGTGACGAACAGCCCGTTCACCAGACCGATGACGAGTCCGGTGGCCAGTCCCGCCAGGGCAGCGAGCGGCCACGCCTCGGTGGACTCCAGCACCTTCGCCGTGACGAGCGCCGCCACCGCCACCGTCGACCCGATCGACAGGTCGATCTCGCCGGTGGCCAGCACGAAGACCGTCCCGACGGCCATCACGGTGATGGGCGCGGCCTGGATGATGACGTTCGTGAGGTTGCTGGTCGTGAGGAAGTAGTCGCTCTGAGTGATCGCGAAGTACACGAACACCAGGGCGAAGGCGAAGTAGACGACGTGGTCGCGCCAGTTCACGGTGCGCAGTCGGTCCAGGATGAGGGTCATGACAGGCGTCCTTCCGACGTCAGGAATGAGGCTTTCGCGGCGAGCCGCACGGCGCCGACGAGCGCCGGGTCGCCCGGCACCCCGCTGGCGCGAAGGTCGAGATCTGCACCCAGGGCGGGGAGCTCGGCGCGCAGCCGGGCCAACAGATCAGGCCGGGAACCGACGCCGCCGCCCAGGACGAAGCACGCCGGGTCCAGCACGGCGTTGACCGCGACCAGTCCCTTCGCGAGCTCCCGCACGAGACGGTCGATGACGGCGGTCGCGCTCTCGTCCCCGTCCGCGGCGAGCGCGAACACGTCCCGGGTGGAGGCGGGGCGGCCCGTCAGCTCGGCGTACCGGGCCGCGATGGCGGGCCCGGAGACGGCCTCCTCGAACGGACCGCGCACGTGGTGCGCCGGGTCGCGAGGGTCGGAGCCGATCGGCAGGTACCCGATCTCCCCCGCAGCGCCGGTCGCGCCGCGGACGAGGTGGCCGTCGATGACGACGCCCATCCCGATGCCTGTGCCGATGGCCACGAAGACGAACGAGTCGACGTCACGGCCGACTCCGGCGTGCAGCTCGCCGACTGCCGCGGTGTTCACGTCGTTCTCCACCACGACGGGGTGCCCCAGACGGGCGGACAGTGCTCCGGCGAGATCGGTCTCCCGGGGGGTGGTGAGATTCGGGGCCAGCTCCAGTGCGCCGGTGTGCCGGTCGGGCACGCCGGCGCCTCCGACGGCCGTCCCACGGATGTCCGTCACGCTCACGCTCGCCTGGTGTGCCAGGCACGTCACCACGTCGACCAGCTGGTCGACGAGCTCCGAACCCCCCGCCGCGGTGGCGATCTCCAGCTGATGACGGATGCGCTGATCGCCGTCCGCGAGCGCTGCACGGATCTTGGTGCCGCCCAGGTCGATGCCGGCCAGCCATCCGGTGCCGCTCATGCGACAGCCAGGAGACGAGCGGGGGTCACGGCCAGCATCGTCTCGATCTGCTCGTCCCTGATGCCGCGGTCGCGCAGCATCGGCACGAACACATCAGCGAGGTAGCGATAGCCGAACCGCCCGTGGGTGTCCGGATTCATCCAGCACTCCGCACCGGTCAGGTCCTGCGCCAGGACGATGCGGTCCGCGTAGCCACGATCGACCAGGCCCGCCACCAGATCGGCGCGGCCGGCGTCCGAACGGCGGAATGCCTGCTTGGCGAACTCCCCGTCCGTGCCGTCCGGGCCGGCGGGTGCCAGGAAGAAGTCCCACACCTGCTTGCCGATCGTGTCGACGGCGATGAGCGCCCCGCGGTCCAGCAGCGACTCGGCCAGACCGGCACTCAGCTGCGTGTCGAGGTGCCCCACCACCACCCGCTCCAGGTCCGCGCCCTCGGCGACGGCGAGATCGAGCTGCTCGTGAGCCATCGTGCCGTGGGTCGTGTGCGTGAACAGGGCCAGGCCGGTCTCGCGTTGGGCGCGCAGCGCCGCGCGGAAGGCACGCTCCTCGAAGGCGCTGACGGCACCCAGACCGGTCGCCTGCTCCCCCAGCACTCCTGCCCGGACACCGGTGGAACCGATGCCGACGGTGGCATCGCTGACGAATCTGGCCGCCAACTCCTCGACCCCACTCTCACGGGCCCAGGCGGGCGCGAAGCTCTCGAGATACACGGCCGTTCCGGCCACCAGGTGCAGCCCGGTCCGCTCGGCCACCTCACGTAGCGCCAGTACGTTGCGACCGTCGTCGTCGCGGCCGACCACGCCGTAGGGACTCAGGTCGACCACGGTGCCGAAGCCGGCTTCACGCAGCGGCAGCAGCGCGGCGACGGCCGCGTCGACGGGCGAGCCGGCCCAGGTGCCGGCCTGCAGCGAGAAGACGTGTTCGTGCGCCATGACACGACCCAGCTCGGTGTCGGCGACCGGTCCGAGGACCGTTTGGACGGATGGCACGAGTTCAGGCTCCTTCGGGGCTGATGGGGGGTGTTGCCGGGTGCGGGCACCACGGCCGGGCGGAACGCGTCGACGGTGCGCGCGCTCCGCCCGGGGTGGCACTACTTGGTGACGGCCGCCGGCGGCTCGGTGCCGTAGTCGGCCTTCCAGGCCTCCGCGACGTTGTCCTTCGTCACCTTGACCGGGGGCGAGGCGACGAGAGCGGGCGCCGGCTTGTCGAGCACCCCGTACGCCCCCGAGATGGCCAGTCCTCGGCCGATGTCCAGCGAGCCGTTGCCCACCATGCCGATGACGTTGCCGCCGTCGGTCATGTCGGCGCCGAGCGTGGCGTCCAGGTCGTTGGTGACCACCTTGACGTCGGAGCGTCCGGCGTTGCGCAGGGCGGACACGACCCCCTGGGCGGCGGTGGCCCAGGAGACGTAGATGCCCTTGATCTCGGGGTGCCTCGTGATGAGGGCGGTGGCGACCTCCTCGGTGCGGGCCTCGTCGGCGAAGCCCTCCTTGGCGACCACGTCGATGTCCGGGTACGAGAACTCCGTCCAGTCCAGGAAGGCCTGGTCGCGCTGCTGGGTGAACCAGAAGTCGGCGTCGTAGAACATGTAGCCGATCTCACCCTTTCCATCGAGGGCGTCACCGAGGATCTCGGCATTCGCGCGACCGGCGTCGGTCAGTGACTCGGTGACGATCGACACGAAGTCCTGACCGGCCTTGTAGCCCGACGGCGGGGTGGTCATGATGACCAACGACTTGCCGGCGTCGACCACGGGCTGGAACGCCTTGGCGGCCGAGGTGGCGTCGACGGCGATCGTGACGACGATGTCGGGGTCGAGTGCCATGACGCTCTGCACGTTGTTGGCCTGGGTCGCGGCGTCGAAGTCGGCCTGGGTGCTGGAGACGACCTCGATCCCGAGATCCTCGAACTGCTCGGTGGCCCCCTTCTCCACGGCTGACACGTACTCCGAGGACGTGTGCCAAACGAATGCGGCGCGGTACTTGCCGGCGCGGACCTTGGCCTTCTCGTCCTCGGTCAAGGTGAGGGCATCGAGGGTCTCCGGCTTCTCACCGTTCGGACCGGCGAACTCCAGGCTCGGCTTGGCGCCGGACGCGGACGCGGTGGCCGAGTCGGAGCTGTCGGACGAACTGTCGGACGAACAGGCGGAAAGCACGAGGGCGGCGCTGGCCAGGACCCCGATCAAGGCGGCCCTTCTGGTGCGGCGAGTGACAGACATGGCGGTTCCTTTTCGATGAGTGGGCGGGCGTCGACCGCGTCCCCCGACGGCCTTGACTCATTTGATTTCATATTGGACGCAAAGTCAAGGGATTCTTCGAAGATCGATCCACTATCGGCGCCGGACAAGCCAATCGGCCGGACAGATCTGATAATTTATCAGCATGGTGGAAGCTAAAGAATCCGCGCGCACCGTGCATTCACCCACCGAGCGGGCGGTCCTCAGCCAGCTGCTTCGCTCGCGCCCCACCACTCGTACGCGGCTGGTGGCCGACACCGGCATCTCCGCGGCCTCCGTCTCCCGGGCGGTGGAGCACCTGATCGGCACCGGTGTCGTCCGCGAGGGCGACGAGGTCGTGGCCGGGACGCGGGGCAGGCGGGCCGTCACGCTCGACCTGGACGGCTCGCGAGGCATCGTGGTCGGCATCGACCTCGGCGCGTCCAACATTCGCATCATCGTCGCCGACCTCGTGGCCACACCGCTGGCCTCGGCCGAGCTGCCCACTCCGTCCGACCTCGCTGCGACCGAGCTGGCCCAGGCCCTCGTGGACACCGCCCGTGAGCTCTGCGGAGAGCGCTGGGGCCTCCTGCGGGCCGTCTCCGTCGGCCTCCCCGGTGCCGTCCGGGCGGACGGTCCGTCGGTCAGCAACGCCAACAACCTGCAGCAGGTGGAGGACCCACGCCTACTGAAGACGCTGCGGGCAGGATTCGGGGAGCACGTGCAGCTGGTCAACGACGCCGATCTCGCGCTTCTCGGGGAGCAGCGCTTCGGCGCGGCGGTCGGCGCGCCGACCGCCGCGATCCTGACCTTCGGCACGGGCCTCGGAGCCGGGATGGCTCGTGACGGCGTTCTCGTCCAGGGCAGGCACGGCATCGTGGGCGAGTTCGGACAGCTGCCGGTCGGGCCGCTCGGCACCCGGCTGGAGCACATGGTCACCGGACCGGGTATCCTTCGCCGCGCCGCGGAGTCGGGCATCGCCATGAACAGCCCCGCCGACCTGTTCGTCAGCGATCCTGCGCCCGCGCTGGCCGCCATGCGGACCCAGTTCGACACGGCCCTGATCATCGCGCTCACCGCCATCACGGTGGCCTGCGAACCCGACGTCCTGGTGCTCGGCGGGGGGCTTGCGCCGTCGCTCGAGCCCGATCTGGCCCGCTACCGTGAGGCCGTCGAGCTGCACGTGCACTACGCCCCTCGTCTCGTCCTCGCCCGACTCGGCACCCACTCGGGTGCTGCCGGGGCCGTCGTCGCGGCACTGACCGACTGCTACCGCCGCCTCGGCGTGGCGGACGAGGCGCTCGGCGACGCGCCGGTCGGCGCCCTGCTCGATCTCGATCGGGTCAGGGCCGTGGCGCGGCCGCCCGGCGCCCACGACTGATCCAGGACGCCGGGCGGCTGCCGGAGCGGGCGCTGCCCCACGTGCGGGAAGAAGCACGGCCGATCGGTGGTTGGAGTGATCCGTGCCCACCGCCAGCATCTCCATGCCTCGCCTCACCGGCGCCCCCGCCTTCATGGTCGTCGTGGCCGCCTTCCTCGTGACCATGATCGGGACGACGCTCCCGACGCCGTTGTACGGCATCTACCAGCAGCGCATCGGGTTCTCGCTGACCACCGTCACGGTGATCTTCGCGATGTACGCCTTCGGCGTCCTGGCGGCACTCGTGCTGTTCGGACGCTGGTCCGACGCGCTCGGCCGGCGTCCCCTGCTCCTGGCCGGTCTGGCGATCTCGCTGGGCAGCGACCTGGTGTTCCTCGTCGCTGACGCGACCTGGGTGCTGGTGGTGGCACGCGTCGTGTCGGGGCTCTCCGCCGGCATCTACGTCGGCACCGCGACTGCCGCGGTGATCGAGGCGGCACCCGAGCGCTGGCGCAGCCGCGCTCCCCTGGTGGCGACCGTCGCCAACCTCGGCGGCCTGGGCCTGGGGCCGGTCGTCGCCGCGGCCCTCGTGCAGACGCTGCCGTGGGACGTACACCTGACGTTCGTCGTCCATGCCGTGGCGGGGCTGCTGGTGTTGGCGCTGCTGACCCGGGTGCCCGAGACCGTGGACGTCGCTCCGGGTGCTCGGCCACGCCTGCAGCGCCCAACCGTCCCCGCCTCGGCCCGGGCCACGTTCCTGGGTGCCGGGATCGCCGGCTTCGCAGGATTCGCCGTCTCCGGCCTGTTCACGGCGGTGTCGCCGCGATTCGTGGCCGAGGCCGTCAGCTCACCGACCCCGCTGGCGTCGGTGTCGGTGGTCTTCGCGGTGTTTGCCGCATCCGTGGCCGCGCAGGTGCTGTGGCACCGCCTGCCGACGGATGCCGGCGTCAACCTGGGCTGCGTCCTGATGACCGCAGGGATGCTGCTGTTCATGCTGTCCCTGTCGAAGGAGTCACTGTCGCTGATGCTCGTGGCAGCCGCCATCGCCGGCGCCGGCCAGGGCATCTCGTTCAGCAAGGGGCTCGCGGCGGTGCTGGCCCGCGTCCGACCGCACGAGCGGGCCGGCACGACGTCCGCCCTGTTCGTCGTGGCCTACGTCGCGATCGCTGTGCCGGTGGTCGGCAGCGGCATCGCATCGGACCGCTGGAGCCTGGACGCCACAGGCATCGCCTTCTCGGCCGGATCCGCCGCGCTGGCGGCGCTGGCCCTGATCACGTTGGTAATCGACCAGCGCCGCGCGGCGCGCGGCTAGGCCGGGATGGTCTGGGCCACGGCCCGGTTGGCCGCCGACACGACCGCACGCAGCGACGCGGTCACGATGTTCTCGTGGATGCCGACGCCCCACACCGTCTCGCCGGCGACCTCGCACTCGATGTACGACGCCGCGAAGGCGTCGCCGCCGGACGACAGGGCGTGCTCGGAGTAGTCGAGCAGCCGGATGTCCGCGCCGGCCTGCCGCATACCGTCGATGAAGGCGGCGACGGGACCGTTGCCCTCGCCCTTGAACTCCTGCACCTCGCCGCGCACGCGCAGCTCGACGATCTGCTGGTCGCTGCCGTCGGTCGCGGTGACGGAGCTGAAGCTCTCCAGGCGGTAGGGCTCCTCGCGCTCCAGGTACTCGCGTCGGAACGTCGCCCAGATCTCGCTCGGCTCGATCTCGCCGGCCTCGCCCTCGGTGAGCGCCTGCACGACCTGGCTGAACTCGATCTGCAGCCGGCGCGGCAGGTCGAGCTGGTGGTCGTTCTTCAGGATGTACGCGACGCCACCCTTGCCCGACTGGCTGTTGACCCGGATGACGGCCTCGTACGACCGGCCGACGTCCTTGGGGTCGATCGGCAGGTACGGCACGGCCCATGTCGCGTCCTCGATGGCCACCCCGGCCTCGGCCGCGTCGATCGCCATGTGCTCGAAGCCCTTCTTGATCGCGTCCTGGTGCGAGCCGCTGAACGCGGTGTAGACCAGGTCGCCACCATAGGGGTGACGCTCGGGGACGGGCAGCTCGTTGCAGTACTCGACCGTGCGGCGGATCTCGTCGATGTCGTGGAAGTCGATCTGCGGGTCGACGCCCTGGCTGAACATGTTGAGGCCCAAAGTCACCAGGCAGACGTTGCCGGTGCGCTCGCCGTTGCCGAACAGACAGCCCTCGATGCGGTCGGCGCCGGCCATGAAGCCCAGCTCGGCCGCGGCCACGCCGGTTCCGCGGTCGTTGTGCGGGTGCAGCGACAAGACGATGCTGTCGCGCCGCGGCAGGTTGCGGTGCATCCACTCGATCGAGTCGGCGTAGACGTTCGGCACGGCCATCTCGACCGTCGCGGGCAGATTGATGATGAGCGGCCAGTCCGGCGTCGGGTCGATCACGTCGATGACCCGGCTGCAGACCTCCAGCGCGTAGTCGAGCTCGGTGCCGGTGTACGACTCGGGCGAGTACTCGTACGAGATGCGCGTGTCCGGGGTGTGGATCTCGGCGTACTTCATGCACAGGCGGGCGCCCTGCGTCGCGATGTCGGTGATGCCGTCCTTGTCGAGGCCGAACACGACGCGACGCTGCAGCGTTGACGTGGAATTGTAGAAGTGGACGATCGCCTGCTTGGCCCCGACCAGCGACTCGAAGGTGCGGTCGATCAGCGGCTCGCGGCACTGGGTCAGGACCTGGATCACGACGTCGTCGGG
>JAOPXY010000113.1 GCA_025964895.1 Aeromicrobium sp. | reverse complement strand
GCCGACGAGGCCGCGCAGCGTGAGGTCACCGCTGCGAAGCTCAGGGCGGCCGAGCAGGCCGCCGCCGAACGGGTCAGTGCCGCGCAGCAGGAGGCCGATCGCGTCTCGGCCGAGATCGAGCATGAGCGCGAGGCCGCTGCGGTCAAGATCGCCGAGCTTCAGCGGGCCGCTGACGAGCGCGTCGCCGCGGCCAAGGTCAAGGCCGAGGAGGAGGCTCAGCTGCGCATCGAGCAGGCCGAGGCCGAGGCCAGGCGCGTGGCCGACGAGGCCGAGGCCCAGGCGAAGATCACGGCGGAGCGCCGCCTGGCCGAGTCCGAGAAGGCCGCCGAGGAGGCCGCCCAGCGCCGCCTCGAGCTGGCCGAGCAGGACGCCCAGCGCCGCATCGAGGCTGCCCGGTCGGAGGCCCAGCAGGTCGCCGCGCAGGCCGCGTCCGAGCGGGAGGCCGCCATCGCCCAGCTCGCCCGCGAGCGCGAGGAGGCCGACGCCCGCCTCGCCGAGGTGCAGGCCGAGGCCGAGCGCACCGTGAAGGAGGCCGAGGAGTCGGCCAGGAGCCACGTCGACGCTGCAAAGGCCGAGGCCGAGAAGTACGCGCAGGAGACCGCTGCCGAACGGGTCGCGATCGCGGTGCGGGTCGCCGACGCCGAGCGCGCGGCCGAGGAGAAGCTGGTGGCGGCCCGCGTTCAGGCCGACCGGCTCGCCGCCGAGGCGGCGCAGCGGCACGAGGAGGCCGCCGCCCAGCTCGCCCGCGAGCGCGACGAGGCCAAGGCACTCGTCGACCGCGCCAACGCCGAGGCTGAGAAGCTCGCCAGGGAGGCCGAGGCCGAACGCGCCGACGCCGCCGCGAAGCTCGCCGAGGCGGAGCAGTTCGCGGCCGAGAAGATCCGTGCCGCCCAGGCGGAGGCGGAGCGGGTCGCCGCCGACGCGGAGGACGCCGCGCGGGTCGCCGCCGCGGCCCGTGCGGAGGTGGAGCGCAAGCTCGCGACCGATGTCGAGGCCGCGCGCCTCGACGCCGAGCGAAAGATCGCCCAGGCCGAGAAGGACGCGGCCGATCGCGTCGCCGCGGCCCAGGCGGAGGCGCGCAAGGTCGCCGAGAAGGCGCAGGAGGACGCGCGCGAGCACATCGCCCGCGCGCTGGCCGAGGCCGAGCGCCTCACGGCCCAGTCGAAGCGCGATGCGCAGGAGCGGCTGAGTCAGGCCGTTGCCGCGGCCCGGTCCGCGGCCGAGGAGAAGCTGCAGGAGGCCGAACGGACCGCGCTGGAGTGGGTCGCGGCCGCCGAGGCGGAGGCCGAGCGGGTCGCCCAGGAGCACATCGTGATGGCCAATCACAGCTCCGCCGCGACCCCGCTCGCCGCGCCCCCACCGGTCGTCGACGAGTACGTCGACGAGGCACCCACGGACGACGACACCCGCGATGAGTCGCCCGAGGAGGTGAATGACGAGTCGAGGGCCCTCGCCCCCAAGATCAGAAAAAGAGTCGTCTGCCGCAAGTGAGGTCCCTTCCGAGCCGGTAGTCGAGACGACTGCCGGAGCCGTCGCGCCCCCATCTGTCCCGTCCACGCAGGCCGTCGAGCAGCAGGCCGCCGAGCAGAGGCGCGCCGTCAAGAAGCAGGCCCGCCGCGCGCGGTCCGACGCGAAGGAGACCGCCAGACGGGCGAAGCACGACGCCAAGCTGGCCAGGATCGTGCGACGGGGGAGGGGCGACGGCATCGTCGAGGCCCCCCGTGAGCCGAAGGCCCCGGCGTCCCAGCGGCTGAGGCAGGCCCTGTCGCGGCGCTCGGACGACGTCCCGGCTCCCCGGTCGTCCGCGGCGGCGACGAGGCGCCGCATCGTCTCGGTGCTCGCTGGAGTGCTGGGGGCGGTCGGGCTCGTCTGCTCGGTCGTGCTGGCCGTCGGGACGCTGCTGGTGGCGCTCGGCGCCGACGGCGGGACGTTCTACGACACGGTCTCCCGCACCTGCGACGTGCTCGTGGGTCCGTTGCGCGACGTCTTCAGCTTCTCGGGCACCAACGCCGCCATGAAGGAGTCCCTCGTGGCGTGGGGAGCGGGCTCGATCGGCTACCTCGTGGTCGGCATCGTGGCCCAGTCGCTGCTGCGGGCCACGGTCGACGACTGAATCACGGGGCGAACGCATGCGGCGGTCCCGAACAGCTCGCCGTTCCGCGTCATGAACCGGCTGCTGGTGCATCTGTACAGGTGTGGCAGCGTGCCACGCTCGAAGGGAACCCCCGATGTCGCTCGTGATCGTCCTTGCCGTGATCTTGGCCTTCGCCGGATCGGTCAGCGCGGCGCTGTTCATCAGCGTCGACCGCGCGGCTTCGCTCGACCACGACCCCGGCGTCGACCTGTTCCTCGGCCGTGACGATTCGCAGCGGCGGTTCCGGGCCCTCTGAGCCACGGGTGTGATCTACCGCATGCCCCGACCTGTCGCCCTCATTACTACGTCTGGGTAACATTCAGATGAAGTAGGGCCGCCTAACCCGCTCCGGACGTTCCGTGCGACGGTGGCTCTCGCACAGTCCCAGACTGACGCGGCGCCCGACTGGTCGTCGTGCCCCAGATTCACAGGAGGGTCTTCGTGACCAAAATCGTAGTCGCTGTGAAGTACGTCCCGGACGCAACGGCCGACCGGACGTTCAGCGCCGATAACACCGTCGACCGTGTCGGTGTCGATGGTCTACTGTCCGAGCTCGACGAGTACGCGGTGGAGCAGGCGCTCCAGACCGTCGAGGCCGGTGACGGAGAGGTCGTCGTCCTGACGGTCGGACCCGACGACGCCGCCGACGCGATCCGCAAGGCGCTGCAGATGGGCGCAGACTCCGGCATCCACGTGTCCGACGAGGCGATCCACGGATCCGACGCGTTCGCGACGTCGGAGGTCCTGGCCAAGGCGATCGAGAAGGTCGGCGACTACGACCTGCTCTTCTTCGGCATGGCCTCCACCGACGGTGGACTGGGCGTCGTCCCGACGCTCGTCGCGGAGCGTCTTGGCCTGCCGGCCGTCACGTTCGCGTCGGAGATCACCGTCGACGGCGACACGGTCAAGATCCGCCGCGACGGCGACGTCGCGACGCAGGAGATCGAGGCGACCGGCAAGGTCGTCGTCAGCGTCACCGACCAGACCGGTGAGGCCCGCTACCCGTCGTTCAAGGGCATCATGGCGGCCAAGAAGAAGCCCGTCGAGGAGTGGTCGCTGGCCGATCTCGGCCTCGACGCCGGCAAGGTCGGCCTCGACAACGCCTGGACCAAGGTCGAGTCGTACGAGCCCCGCCCGCCGCGCACGGCCGGCGAGATCGTCACCGACGAGGGAGACGGCGGCGCCAAGCTCGTCGAGTTCCTCGCCTCCAAGAAGTTCGTCTGAGAAGACTCGACCCCCAAGGAAATGTGCTCATGACCGAAGTTCTCGTTCTCATCGACGCTCCCGACGGCAAGGTCACCAAGCCGTCGCTCGAGCTGCTCACGATCGCCCGCCGCATCGGTGAGCCGTCCGCCGTCGTGTTCGGCAGCGCCGACACCGGTGTGCTGGCCGAGTACGGCGCGGAGAAGATCTACACCTACGACGACGCCGTCTACGGCGAGTACCTCGTGGGCCCCAAGGCCGAGGCCCTGACGCAGCTGGTCACCGAGACCAGCCCCGCGGCGGTCCTCGTCGGCGCCAGCACCGAGGGCAAGGAGATCAGCGCCCGCGTGGCGCTGAAGACCGAGTCGGGCTGGATCAGCGACGCGGTCGACGTGCAGGCCGACGGCGGCACGATCACCACGACGCAGTCGGTCTTCGCCGGTAACTTCACGGTGCAGTCGCAGGTCACGCAGGGTGCGCCGGTCATCTCGGTCAAGCCCAACTCGACGGCCCCCGAGGCCGCCGCGGGTGCCGGGACGGTCGAGGCGAAGACCGCCGAGATCTCCGAGGGCGCCAAGACCGCGAAGATCACGTCGTCCAAGGAGAAGGCCGCTTCCGGTCGTCCCGAGCTGACCGAGGCCGCGATCGTCGTCTCCGGCGGCCGTGGCACCGGTGGCGACTTCACCGCGGTCGAGGCGTTCGCCGACAGCCTCGGCGCCGCCGTGGGCGCCTCGCGTGCCGCGGTCGACTCCGGCTGGTACCCGCACTCGTTCCAGGTGGGCCAGACCGGCAAGACCGTGTCGCCCCAGCTGTACGTGGCCAACGGCATCTCCGGTGCGATCCAGCACCGCGCCGGCATGCAGACGTCCAAGACGATCGTCGCGGTCAACAAGGACGACGAGGC
>JAOPXY010000082.1 GCA_025964895.1 Aeromicrobium sp. | reverse complement strand
CCCTGATGTTCTGGCAGCTCGTTCTCACGGTCGTGATCAGTCTTCTCGTCGTGTGGATCGCCCTTGTTGTCACCTTGTATGTCGCGGGCCGGCGGACGGCCGCGCCCGCGCGCCTTCGCGACATGTTGAGGCTGATTCCCGATGTTGTGCGGCTGCTGCGACGGCTGGCGGCTGACCGGACGCTTCCTCGAGCCATCAGAATCGAATTGGGGATCCTGCTGGTGTATCTGGCATTGCCCATCGACTTGATACCTGACTTCATCCCTGTTGTCGGCTATGCCGACGACGCCATCATCGTGGCGATCGCGCTCAGGGCACTCACGCGCGCTGCAGGTCCAGCAGCCATCGACAGACACTGGCCTGGGACGCCCGAAGGGCTGGCTGCCGTCCGACAACTCGCCCGTCTCCCAGACGATCCTTCGGGACCTACCGGCTGATCGCGGGCATGGACGATTCCGGGAACCAGCAGTACGGTCGGGAAGTCGCCCCTTCGCCCCTCCAGGCTTGAGGGGCGGCACCACGTCTGGATTGGCCCCGCTACGTCTGCGCGGCTGGGCCAACGTGCACGGTGGCTTCGGTCAGCTTGGGAACAGCGCCACGTAGGCGCTTCTCGGCGAGGTGCGCGATGTCGTGTGCAGACCGTAGGTCGAGCGTCCCGTCAACGTTGATGCTGGTCTCGGCGTGCAGCTGATGCCCGATCCACCGGAGTTGAATCGAGTCCACCCCGGCCACGCCTGGCGTGTCGCCCAATGTCTGTTCGGCCTGGTCGACCAGAGAGGGTTCAACCCCATCGAGCAACCGGCGGAAGACCTCCGTGGCTGCACCCTTGAGCACGACCAGGATCGCGACCGTGATCAACAACCCAACGATCGGGTCGGCCAGCGGGAACCCTGCCAGTACACCGATCGCGCCCACGGCGACCGCCAGGGACGTGAATCCGTCGGTGCGTGCATGCAGGCCGTCGGCCACGAGCGCGGCGGAGCCGATCTTGCGGCCGACGCGGATCCGGTAGACGGCAACGAGCTCGTTTCCTGCAAACCCGATGACGCCGGCTGCCAGCACAACCCAGACGTTGGTGATGTCTCTAGGGTTGATGAGCCGCAGGATCGACTCATAGCCGGCGATGACCGCCGAGAGGGCGATCATCAAGACGATGAACAGACCGGCGACGTCTTCTACCCGTCCCAGGCCATAGGTGAACCGCTTCGTGGGAGGGCGGCGGACCAGCACGAAAGCAATCCACAACGGAACAGCGGTCAATGCGTCGGAGAAGTTGTGAATCGTGTCAGCCAGCAGAGCAACAGAGCCGGTGAAGATGACCACCAGGAGCTGCGCGACTGCGGTGGCGAGCAGAACGACGAGGCTGATTTTGAGAGCCCGGATTCCCTCGCGGCTGGACTCCAGAGCTGAGTCGATCGAGTCGGCCGCATCGTGACTGTGGGGTTTGAAGATCGAGAGCAGGAATCCTTTTAGGCCGCCGGGATGCGCATGGTCGTCGTGGTCGTGGCCGTGCTCATGTGGGTGCGCGTGGGGGTAATCATGCTCCGTACTCATGACTGGTTCGATCGGGGAAGTTCGCTCACGCCGGCGTCGCTGCGGTGGTGCGCCGGTACACCCGTGCCTTGATGCTCGGCATGGTGGATGCCGTCAAGCACCAACTGACGGGCGTGATCGCTGTCGAGGCGGTAATAGATGGTGTTGCCAGCACGACGCGTCTGTACGAGCCGAGCTAAACGTAACTTCGCCAAATGCTGTGACACCGCTGCAGGTGACTTGCCGGCGGCAACGGCCAATTCCCCTACTGACATCTCTTGCTCGAGCAGACACCACAACAGTGTTAGTCGCGTGCCATCGGACAGCATTCGAAAAATCTCGACAGCGAGGTCGACCTCATCGGCTGACGGCAACACTACTAATCTATCTGCATCCATACGTGGATACTACACAACGCTTGCAGGCCTGCGGCAACGCAGGCATGGGTGCAGGTTGGGCTGATCCGTGCCAGTGCCGCTCCGAAGGGTGCCGGCCAGCAGCCGGACCTGGGTCTCGGGGTTACGCGGCAGCGATCGTGAGCGCTGTCAACTGATGGTTGACAGAAGGGCAGAATCCACCAAGTTGTGAAGTCTCCTTAGGCGTCCCATGGCTCCATTCCTTGCATACCCCAGGGGGGTACCACTATGGTTAAGGAATGAGCAGTCATTCCGAGGCATCGAGTACCGGTACGCAGCCCACCAGCACCGATCCTGTGTGCGGCATGACCGTCGACCCAACTGGTCCGCTTCACGCTGAGCACCACGACGACACCCACCACTTTTGCTCTGAGCACTGCCGCACGAAGTTCGTCGCAAACCCCGAGCAGTACGTGGTGGGCTCTGCGGAGAGCGTCGATCACTCGCACGAATCGGCCAGCTCCGGCGGTCGTCCCGCTGAGGAGGAGATCGCGGAGTACACCTGCCCCATGCATCCGGAGATCCGCCAACCCGGCCCAGGATCGTGCCCGATCTGCGGAATGGCACTCGAGCCCGTGACTGTCACTGCGGACACCGGTCCGAGCGCGGAGCTGGTCGACATGACCCGCCGGTTCTGGATCGGTCTTGCTCTGGCGGTGCCGGTGTTCTTGCTCGAGATGGGTGGGCACCTCTTCTCCTGGGTTCACGACCTGATCCCGTCCAGCACATCGGTGTGGGTCCAGCTCGTGCTGGCAACTCCTGTGGTGCTCTGGGCCGGGTGGCCGTTCTTCGTCCGCGGCTTGGCCTCGATCCGGACGCGAAACCTGAACATGTTCACGCTGATCGCCATGGGCACCGGCGTCGCCTGGGTCTACAGCGTCATCGCCACGGTCGCGCCCGACATCTTCCCGGACTCCTTCCGCGAGAGCGACGGCATGGGGATGGGCACGGTCGACGTCTACTTCGAGGCCGCCGCCGTCATAACGGTCCTGGTGCTCCTCGGGCAGGTCCTAGAGTTGCGCGCCCGTGAGCAGACCTCAGGAGCCATCCGGGCTCTGCTGGACCTGAGCCCCAAGACGGCCAGACGTCTCAACGAAGACGGCACGGATGAGGAGATTGCCCTGCCAGATGTGCAGATTGGCGATCGCCTCCGGGTCCGACCCGGCGAACGGGTCCCCGTTGACGGCACCGTCGAAGACGGGCGCTCCTCCATCGATGAGTCCCTTGTGACCGGTGAGGCGATGCCGGTCACCAAGACTGCAGGCGACACCGTCATCGGCGGCACCATCAACCAGAGCGGCGGACTGGTCATGCGCGCGGAGAAGATCGGCCGCGACACGATGCTCGCCCGGATCGTCGCCATGGTCGCCGACGCCCAGCGCTCGCGTGCCCCGATCCAACGCATGGCCGACCGCGTCGCGGGCTTCTTCGTGCCCATCGTGATCGCCGTCGCCGTGATCGCGTTCATCGTCTGGGCGGCAGTCGGGCCCGACCCCAAGCTCGCTCATGGCCTCATCGTGGCCGTGGCTGTCCTAATCATCGCCTGCCCGTGTGCGCTTGGCCTGGCAACACCGATGTCGATCATGGTCGGCGTCGGAAGGGGCGCCGAGCTCGGTGTGCTGATCAAGAACGCCGAGGCTCTCGAACGGATGGAGAAGGTCGACACCCTCGTCGTCGACAAGACCGGCACCCTGACTGAGGGCCGCCCCTCAGTGACGGCCACCGTGTCCGCTACCGGGTTCGATCAGACTGAGATCCTGCGTCTGGCTGCCGGCGTCGAACGCGCCTCCGAACACCCGCTGGCCCTGGCCATCATGGAAGCTGCCCACGCCCAGAAATTCACGATCCCGGACGTGCAGGACTTCGACTCACCCATCGGGCGCGGTGCGCAGGGAACTGTCGAGAGCCGCTCCATCGTCCTGGGCAATGCCGACTTCCTCGCCTCACAGCACGTCGACACCGCGGCTTTGGACGCTGAGGCCGATCAGCTGCGCTCGGACGGCGCCACCGTCATCTACATCGGCATCGACGGAAAAGTCGGTGGCATCTTCGCCATCGCTGATCCCATCAAGGAGACTACGCCAGCCGCGCTCGCCGCACTGCGCGAGGAGGGAATTGAGGTCGTCATGCTCACCGGCGACAACCGCGTCACCGCTGAGGCCGTCGGACGCCAGCTCGGGATCAACCGTGTCGAGGCGCAGGTCCTCCCGGACCACAAAAGCGACATCGTCACCACACTTCGTGCCGAAGGACGCGTCGTCGCCATGGCAGGCGACGGCGTCAACGACGCGCCCGCCCTCGCCGCAGCCGACGTCGGTCTCGCGATGGGGTCTGGCACCGACGTCGCGATCGAGAGCGCCGGCATCACCCTTCTCGGAGGTGACTTGACCGGTATCGTCCGCGCACGCCAGCTCTCCCAAAAGACGATGAGCAACATCCGCCAGAACCTGATGTTCGCGTTCATCTACAACGTCGCAGGCATCCCGGTCGCCGCCGGTGTCCTCTACCCGGCGTTCGGCCTGCTACTTTCTCCGATCATCGCGGCCGCCGCGATGGCGCTGTCCTCGGTCAGCGTCATCAGCAACGCCCTACGCCTGCGCACCCAGACCATCTAGCCACCCAACGCAAGAAGAGGCACCTCATGCCCGAGACTCCTCCCGGCTACATCGACAACAAGGCAGCCCATCTCAAGCGCCTTCGCCGGGTCGAAGGACAGGTCCGCGGCCTGCAGCGCATGGTCGGAGAGGATACCTACTGCATCGACGTTCTCACCCAGATCTCCGCAGCCACGCGAGCCCTCGAAGCGGTCGCCTTGGCGCTGCTCGAGGAACACCTAGAGCACTGCGTCACCCACGCGATCCAGGCCGGAGGCGATCAAGCCGACGCGAAAATCAAGGAAGCTTCAGCCGCCATCGCTCGGCTGGTCCGTTCCTGACCCGTCGGCCCAGGAAGGGGTCGTTTACGGATTGACACCGTGCGCCCGCAGCGCGGCTTCGGGATCGATAGGGCCCGAACCAGGTGGCCTGATCTCTAGGTGCAGGTGTGGGCCAGTGACATTTCCTGTCGCACCGGTGTACCCGGTCAACTGCCCCGGCAGCACGTCGTCGCCTACCTGCACCACGATCTGGCTCTGGTGGCAGTACCAGATCTCTGTGCCGTCAGCGAGGGTGATGATCGTCCGGTTGCCATAGGACCCTGAGTACCCCGCAGACGTCACCGCTCCAGCAGCAACGGCCACGATCTTGGTCCCTGAAGGTCCCGCGAAGTCCAGCCCGGTGTGCATACCACTTGACCACAGCGAGCTTTGCTGCCCGAACCGTGCAGTCAGCCTGTATCCCGCGACCGGCAGGACCCATTGGTTCAACCGCTTCTGTTCTTGTTCCTGGTCGAGGTCCGACGCCCGCGCGGTGATCTCGCGGTCGCTCTCCGCAAGTGCGCGAGCGCGTTGCTCGGCCTGCATCGAAACCTGCCGACCGAGCGCGGCGCGGTCAAAACTGCGACTCACATCGACGTCGTCGTTGATTGCCTGGTATGACTTTGCGGTCAAAGGGGTGGACGCCGCCGCCCCGGCCTTGAATTTCCCAGTGCTGTTCACTTCGGCACCCGCGCCCGCTGTAGCGAAGCACCCGAGACCTGCAATCATCAGGGCAATTGCGCCGATCATCGCCGGAGAGACACGGAATTTCGTCCACAGGACAGGCTCGCGGTGAGCGACCCGCCGTCCGGGTCTCTGCGCCACTGCTTTCTGGGGTTTTCCTGATCGGCGCACGGCATTTGACGGCATTACACATCTCCAGGGTTGTTCACGGGCACGTAGGGCGGCGCGGCTCTTCGACGCCCGCCCACGGGCGCAACGGGCGGGATCAGCGGTGCTGGCGCACTCGTGCCGGGGGCAAGGAAGACGGCGAATGCGGTGGTGATTGGCACGGCCAACACAAGACCGATTGCTCCCACCAGGGTCCTCACGACCTCTTGCCCGATCTGCTCGGTAGTGGCCATTTGGGCCAGTCCCTGCTGGTACGCCACAATCAGCAACAGGATGGTCATCGCCGATCCCGCGTACGCAAAGACCAGCGTGTAGACGCTCGACGCGATGTGGTCACGCCCGATGCGCATCGCCGAGGCGAAGATTTCCAACGCATCTGCTGTTGGTTTGGCGGCCCGCAATTCCCAGACCGCACTGGCCTGCGTCACTGTCACGTCGTTGAGGACACCGAGTCCGGCAACGACCATCGCGGCAGCCACTACTCCTGACAGGTCGACTAGCGGAGCGACGGCGGCGAGGACCTGATCGTCCTCTGATCCGATGCCCGTCAGGTTGGTCCACCCCGACGCTGCAAGGCCCAGTCCGGCAGTAATCGCCAAGCCAGCCAATGTGCCGAACAGAGCTGACGTTGTCCGTATGGAGATCCCGTGTGCCAGGTACAGCACGACCAGCATGATGCCGGTCGAACCCACGATCGCCACGGGCAATGGGTTCTCGCCGGCCAAGAAAGCCGGCAGCATGAACTTGGTCAAAGCGATGAGAGTGACGGCGATGCCCACCATCGCTAACAGTCCTCGCCACCGGGCGACCGCGACCACCAGGATCGCGAAGGCCAATGCCAGCAGGACAAGCGGAACGCCTCGCTGGAAGTCGTAGAACTCATAGGAGATGGGTTGACCCTGCTGGGCGATGCGGACGACCTTGATCTTGTCGCCGGGCTGAATCCCAGCCTTGGCCCGAGCGGCATCGAGAGTGAGGGTGGCGTTTCCGAACTTGGTGGTCGCGGAGACGGCGGCACATGTGCCGTCGACTTCGGGCATGCCGTCGGGGCCTTGACCCCCGCTTCCGCATTCCAGCGGCGTGGCCGACTTGACGTTCGCGTCGATGATGCTGACGCCGGGTCCGTTGTACGGGTTTTGGCCATGTGGAACGGCCGATGAGTCTGGCCACAGCACAACAACTCCGATCGCGGTGGCCGC
This sequence comes from Aeromicrobium sp., assembly GCA_025964895.1. GTDB lineage: Bacteria > Actinomycetota > Actinomycetes > Propionibacteriales > Nocardioidaceae > Aeromicrobium. The sequence goes on along the minus strand of JAOPXY010000082.1, from coordinate 19,779 downwards.
CGCGATCGTGCCGACCACCACGGCCAGCGCTACCGCCAGACGGCGCCGAGGAGGGTCGTGACGAGCAGGACCGAAGGTGTGTGAGTGTCCCATGGGGCTCCTCGATATTCGTCTGTACAGACGGCTGAGCGTTACGGCCACGGGTTCGCCTCGCAACCCTGCAGACCGAGCGTCTGCTGCAGCATCACCGGGGCGTCAGCTCCGGGCTCCGGGCAGGATTCGTGCCCAAGGCCGAGGCTGTGTCCGACCTCGTGGTTGATGACGTACTGCCGGTACTTGGCGAGCTCGCCCTTGTACGAGTCAGCTCCATAAACCCATCGGCGCGCGTTGATCACGACGTCGTTTCCCATGCGGCAGGACACCTTGCCTCGGGTCTGCAACGGTGCGCACAGTCGGTCGGTCGTCGACGGGGTGGCCAACACCACTCGCAGGTCTGCGGTGCCGGTTCGTTGGAATGCGTACGACCCGGCTGCGGTCCAACCACGCCGGTCGGTGAGTGTGGCGTCAACGGCCTTCGCGAACTCCGCTGAACGGACCGGCAGGTCCTTTTCCACCTCCACCCGGTAGGTCACCAACCGGCCCGAGCCGACCCTCGGAGTGTCGCCCGGCGCTAGTTTGAAGGTCCCACTTCCCCGGGACGGAACGACCACAGGCGCAGGTGTCGTTGCCGTGACCACGGCCGGCGCCGGTGACGCGGCCGGGGCAGGCATCGGTGCAGCCGCCGGTGGGGTGCGTGAGGGTCCAGTGACGCCGGCCGCGTCGGTAGAACGTTGTGGGTTGCCGTCGTCTGTGAAGATTCCCAGCATCGTCGACGCGATGACGACCACCGCAGTAGCGCTGATCACCGCAGGAAGCTGCCACCTGGGCCGGCGCCGCCTGCGCCGGTGGGGGTGGCGACCGAGGTTGCTCATGGGCGTCTACTGAGCAGCGGCGACCACGATCGGCCTTCGTCTGCTGACTCGTAGATACCGGTGCTAGTAGCGGCCAACCAGGTCTCGCTCCGGACGCTGATGGATTCTGGCTGGCCGGGGAGCTGCTCGCGGGCCAGCCAGGTCTTCCCGTCCGGGTCAGAGGTGAACACTTGCCCGACCGAGTCGATGCCGACCAGGCGGCTGCTGGCTGTTCGGTCGATGAACACCAGTGGAGGCGCTGACGTTAGTTGTCGCGGCTGCTGTCCAACGGTCCAGGCAATGACCTGTCCGTCCGCCCTGGTGGCGACGAGGCTTGATGGCTGCCGGGGGTCGACGGCTAGGTCGATCAGAGCTGCTCGCAAGATGGGCGTCCAGGATGTGCGGTCCTGGGTCATCATCACTTCGCCGGCAGCGCCGTAGGCGTATACGAAACCGTTGGCTGCATCGATGGAGTGCAGATCGTCCTGGCCGCCGAGTGACATCGTTTGCCACGTTTTCGCACCGTCAGTGGAGTTGATGAGCCCCAACGGGTTGACTGTGTCACTGGCTGGGTCTGGGTGTCCGCTGGCCAAGAAGTCGTTGGGGCCGGCGATGGTGAAGCCCATCGTGTCCTGACGCCGGTTGGCGACCAGTACGCCTTTGCCTTGGACAATGGCGAAGACACCGTTGTGCGAGGCGACGTAGACGGTGCTGTCGGCCGGGTTGAGCCCGATGCCGTGGACGTGACCGAAGTCAGCTGGTTGCGGGGCAGCGGGGGTGTTGCTGCTGTTCGAGCATGACGACATGACCAGTGCGGCGACCACGGCCATGGCACCGATCCGGGGCGTGCGGGCAGTAAGAAACGAAGGATGACGCATGAGACCTCGCTGGAGTAGTTGTCGAGCCGGCCCCGGGCGTGCTGCAACCGTCGGCGCACGCCCGGGGGTCAGGTCAGGACTTGAGCAAGGACTCCATGGTCAGGATCTCGGCGGCCTGATCTTTCTGGATTTTCTTGGCCAACGTGACTGCTTGCGGGTACTTGCCAGCGGACTCTTCGGTGGCGGCCATCTCGATAGCACCCTTGTGATGCGCCATCATCATGGTCAGGAACATCTGGTCGAACGCGGTCCCGGTCGAGGCCCCGAGCTTCGACATCTCGTCGTCACTCATCATGCCGGGCATGCTCGAGGACTCGGACCCGTGATCCATCCCCTCCATGCCCCCAGAACCGGAGTCGGCCGGTACTTTCTTGTCCCACGATTCAAGCCAGCCACTCATGGTGTCGATCTCCGGCTGCTGGGCCGCCGTGATCTTGGATGCGAGATCCAGAACCTGCGGGTTTGTCGACCGTGAGGGCGCGAGCTTCGCCATCTCAGTTGCCTGACGGTGGTGCGGAATCATGTCCTGCGCGAACGAGACGTCCGCGCTGTTGAAGTTCTTTGCGGCCGAGTCGCTACCTGCGCAGGCCGACAACCCGATCATGGCCAATGCTGCAGCGAGGGTCCCCAAAATAAGTTTGATACGCATGTTTTCTCCTGATGTGGTGTGTATGACAGATGGCGGCAGTCGGTTAAACCGACGACCGCCTGTCAGCACCGCAGGACAGAACAGCGTTGAAGAGGGCTGAGATTGTGGAAGGGCGGAATGCGTAGCGAGATTCCGCGCTGTGCGGGTGGAGGCAGCTGCCACAGGACGCGAGCAGAGGCACGGGACCGGACGAAGATGAACGCCGCCAGGCCAACGAGCATGGACAAGCACAACATCAACAACCCGCAGCAGTCCGACATCGACCCCTGAGATCCATCGCCCTTATGATCTGACGCTGGATCAGGAGCCGAAGTAGACGCGGCGACATCAGCGGTGTGAGTCATCGCGGTGGATTGGCTTGAGAGCGCCGGCATCGCGTGGTGTGCTGGCGCTGCGTCCGCAGGACCGATCACCATCTGATGCATCGCGAAAATGCCGATGATGACAGCCGAATTCAGACAGATGCGCAACCAGGGCTGCATCTGTCTGTGAAGGCGAACGGCGGTCGTGTGCATCTCGAGCATTCTACCGGCTCGCGCAGAATCGTTCGCGTAGGTGCGTTGACACCTGCGAAGATGGGACTGCCCAGAGTTTGGTTGACATCTTGACCTGCCCCCGATTCTGGTTTCCAGAAATGGTGATGAGTCGACGGCCTCGCTGAAAGGCGTCGACAGTGCGCAATCCCTACCGGTCCGAGTTCCGTGCTCGCGCGATCGCCTCGGTCCGCGCCGGCAAGCAGATCAAGACCACCGCCTATGAGCTGGGCATCAGCGCCGGCTGCCTGCACAACTGGCTCCCGCAGGACCACGTCGACCGCGGCGAGATTACTGGCACAACCACTAGCGAGGCTCCGGAGCTTCGTGTCGCCCGCAAGCGGATCCGCGAGCCCGAGACGGAGCTGGCGATCATCCGTCAGGCGGCGACGCATTTGGGCGAGGACAAGCCTCACCCAAAAGGGTTCACCCGGTGATCGATCGCCTGAGCGGAACCGGGATTGCAGTCGACAACAGCTGTCAAGCACTCGGGGACTCCCGCCAGGGCTACCAGTGATACAAACGCCGTCCGACGTCGAAGACCGAGCTGCGTCGCCAGTGGCTCACTGGCCTGATCCGCGAGGTCCACGTGGCCTCATGAGGGACCTACGGTTACCGGCGCATCCATGCGTCATCGACCCGATCGCGGTCGAACGGGTCGGGATGAACCTCGTCGACAACGCCGTCACGCACGGCGCCCCGCCCGTGCAGGTGCGCGTCGGACGGTGGACGGGCCCGGCTGGCGACGACTGGGTTTTCGTTGAGGTCGCAGACCACGGTCTCGGGATGCCGCCGGAGCTGCTCGCCGACGCGACCAAGCGCTTCGTCCGGGCGCCCGAGGCTCAGTCGCGCCCGGGCAGCGGTCTCGGGCTGTCGCTGGTCCAGGGAATCATCGTCGCGGCCGGAGGCGAGCTTCGTCTGTGCCACGGCGGGGCCCATGTGCGCCACGGGCACGCCGTCGATCTCGCTTGCCCGCACCACGACGGGATGTCGGCGACGGTGATCCTGCCCGCGTCATCCTGACGTTGTCTAGGGTCGGGCGGTCGAGCTCATGTCGGTGTCGTCCCACGCGGCCTTTGCTCCGCTATGCCCGATACGAGCGACCTGGGCCGTCGTTCCTACCACGGCGACGACGGCCAGGACCGCCGCGACGACAGTGACCGCCCTTTGCATCGAGTGGCCGTGCTTGGACCGCCAATGGATCGCGTAGCCGATGACTGCGACGGTGAACAGCGCGATCATCCAGGGCAGAAGGCCATCGGCGAGCTTCGTGTGCTCCTCGAGCAGCGCCGAGGTGGCCACGTGCTTCTCGAGCGTCTCGCCTGTTGATGTCGACAAGGGGACCAGGATGAGGCCGATCAGGCTGATGCCGGCGGGCAGAGGACCGGACCATGCGCGGAACCGGGGCCACAGGGCGGACAGCAGGACCGTGAGGGCGGCAAGTGGGATCATCACCACGGTTGCGTGAACGATCAGTGGGTGGAGCGGGAGTCCGTAGAAGTCGTTCGGCATCGAGTGCCTTCCGGTAGGTGTTCGTCAAGGTGGCCCGTTCAGCCGCTGGCGGGCGTGAAGAGCCTCCTTCGCGGGACCTGAGTAGAACCTGACTGTGATGTCGCTGCTGCCCGACCTGCGCGCACACGCAGAATGCCCCCGACATCCTCGTCGGCGGCGTTTTGATGACGTCATCACATCCGGTGTGTCAGCGAGTGGTGGTGATCTTGACGGAGCTCGGTCGGTCAAGCAGCATCGAGGCTTCATTTGGTTTCCCATCGTGTTGCGGGTTGTCCCTACTGTGTGAGCGCTGTCACTCTCATCGGAACGCGCTCCCGGCTGGCACGCCTGATCGGCGGAGTAGAACGGCCGCGGGGCAGAACCCTGTCAAGCTGGCCTGAAGCATGTTGAGGCCGACAAAGGCTGGCAGCGCCAACCACCAGGACGAGCTGAAGACGCCGAGAGCGACTCCGAGGAGAGTCAAGGTTCCGGCCAAGGCCATGACTGCGCTGTCAATATTCATAGGTGCTCCACATCGTGAGGAATAGGGGAGGGGTTGGGACAGGCCCGCGTCGGGGGTCGCGGGCCTGCCCCGGTCTAGGGGTTCAGCCGTGGCTGAAGGTGATGTTGGGCAGGATGCGCTTCAGCCAGGTCGGGGCGTACCAGGCGGCGCGGCCGGTCAGTCGCAACAGGACGGGCAGGAGGACGAGCCGCACGAGGAACGCGTCGAGCAGGACCGCGACTCCGAGGACGACGCCCATCTCCTTGGGGGGCAGGGGGCCGGAGAGCGCGAAGGTGAAGAACACCGCGACCATGACGGCGCCGGCGGCGAAGATGACTCGCCCGGAGTGAGCGAGCGCCCCGACCATGGCCTCCTTGGGGTCGCCCGAACGTTCGTAGTGCTCCTTGGCGGAGGCGAGCAGGAAGACGGTGTAGTCCATCGCGATGGCGAAGATCATGGCGAAGAAGAACACCGGCGCCCACGCGTCGAGGAAGCCTTGGGGCTCGAAACCGAGCAGACCGGATCCCCATCCTTCTTGAAACACGAGTCGGGCGACGCCGAACGCCGCGGCCGTGGACAACAGGCTGACCAATGTCCCGAGCAGGGAGATGAGGGGGGCCTGCAAGGCGATGAGGAGCAGCAGGAACCCGAGGACGAGGATGACGCCGACGACCAGAGGGGTCGAGGTGTCGAGCTGGGTCTTGAGGTCGAGGTTCTCCACGGGCGCACCGCCGACGTATGCGGTGTCGGGCAGGTTGGCGCGGAGGCGTTCGACGGTGTCGGCGAGGGCGGGGTCGGACGGGTCGACGGTGGGCACTGCCTGGATCATCGCGAGTCCGGAGCCGTCGGCAGCTGGTTGTGCGGGCATAGCCGCTGCGATGCCTCGGTCGGACTGGATGACGGTGGTTGCCTGCCCAGCCCGCTCGGTGTCGACAATGACCTGCAGGGTGCCGGGAGCGCCGTCACCGAAGGCCTCCTGGACGCGGTCGTAGCCGACCCGGGCCGAGGCGTCCGTCGGCAGGACCTTGATCGAGGGCATGGCGGTGGACAGACCGATCACAGGTGCGGCTAGTGCGAGCAGGATCACGAGGGAGGCGGCACCCCAGACGAAGGGCCGGCGCCACAGGCGTTCACCCCAGTCCGCGAAACGCGATGAGCGGTGCTCGCCGCCGTTGGCCCACGGCAGGGCGAACTTGTTGATGCGGTGATCGAGCTTGAACAGGACCAAGGGCAACAGCGTCAGGGTCGCGCCGAGGACGAAGACGACCGAGAGCATGATGCCGCCGGCCATCGAACGGAACGACGGGGAAGGGACGAGCATGACCGCCGACAGGGACACCAGCACTGTCAGGCCGGACAGCAGGACTGCCTTGCCGGCGGTGTCCATGGTCTCGGCCACAGCCTCTCTTGCCGACAACCCGGCACCCATCCGGGCAGCCCGGTAACGGGCGACGAGGAACAGGGCGTAGTCGATGCCGAGGGCGAGCGCGAACATCATCGCGAAGTTCATCGCCCAGATCGACACCGGCACGAGCTCATTGATGAGCACCAGCGAGCCGGCCGAGGCGACGAGGCCGGCCAGGGTCAGCAGCAACGGCAGTCCGGCGGCGACCAGCGCACCGAACGCAATCACGAGAATGACGAGGGTCACGGGCCAGGAGACCATCTCTGACTTGAGCATCGCGTCCAGGTTGGCCTCGTTGAAGTCCGACCACAGCAGCGACGAGCCGGTCGGGTTCACCTGGACACCGTCGCCCGAGAGTGCTTGAAGCGGCCCTTTGAGGTCATTGGCGACCCTCACCATCTCGTTGGTGTCGGTGCCTGCGCCGGCCAGCACGATGGCCGTCGAGCCGTCCTGGCTCAGGGTCGCGCCCGGCTGGGGCGCGACGACGTCGGCGATGCGGGGCTCAGCCTGCAGCTGCGACGTCACCTCCGCCAGCACCTTCGCTCCCTGACCTGTGGTGACGGGTCCGTCGTTGCTGTGGATGACGACCTGGATGGCCGAGGAGGTATTGCCGCCGAAGTGTTGGCGGGCCAGCTCGCGGGCGGCGACGGATTCCGAGCCGTTGGCCTGCCAGCCCGCACCGGACAGGTTCTGCTCGACTCTGGGAGCGAAGACGCCCAGTCCGACGATGACCAGCAACCACGCGAGGGTGACCAGGCGGGCGTGGTCGGTGACCCAGGTGCCAAGTCGGCCGAGAAGTCCCGGGGTCGAGCGTCTGCCGGGGCCGGCAGGCGTAGCAGTGGCGGTGGCGGTCATAGGTTTCTCCGTCGAGCGAGAGTGGTGGGTAATACGCAGGGAGATATCCCCCTGGGGGGTTCGCAAGAACGTTAACACAACCCCCCGGGGGGTTGTATAGTCGAGTGTGAGCGTCAGCCTGTTGGCGCCGACGGAGGAGAACCCGATGACTGACCTGACGATCAAGATCACCACCGACAAGGGATACGACGACACCGTCGCCCTGATGCGAGCCCAGCTCGCCGAGGCCGGTTTCGGAGTGCTGACCGAGATCGACATCAAGGCCACGCTCAAGACCAAGCTCGACGTCGACGTCGAGCCGCAGATCATCTTGGGCGCCTGCCGGCCTCAGCTCGCTCACGCGGCCATGCAGGCCGACCCGTCCATCGCGGCGCTGCTGCCGTGCAACGTCGTCGTTCGCGCCGACGGGAATCAGACTATTGTCGAGGCCTTCGACCCCATGGCGATGACCGCGATGGCGCTCGACGCGCCAGCGGCCCTGCACGACATCGCACAGGACGCGCGCGGACGACTGACCGGCGCGCTCGAGGCAGTAAGGAACGCCTGATGCCCAACCCCGCAGAAATGGGCCTGGAGCCCGCAGAAATCAAAGCCATCATCACCCGCATGAAGCGCGCCCACGGCCACCTCGGCAGCGTCATCCGCATGATGGAGGAGGGCTCGGACTGCGAATCCGTCCTCACCCAGCTCGCCGCCGTCAACAAGGCCCTCTCCAGGGCTGGCTATGCGATCGTCGCCACCGGGATGCAGCACTGCATCACCGAAGGCGACGGAGCCGGCGGCGTCGACGCCAAGAAGATGGAAAAGCTGTTCCTCGCCCTCGCATGAGGCAGGCTGGTCCTATGAGTGACGTCGGCAATCCACGCGATCATCTCGCGAATGAACGCACCCATCTGGCCTGGGTGCGGACGGCGCTCGGTTATCGTCCTCGGTCTGGCGATCGCACGTTTCGGCGATGAAGGCAATGTGTCGGTCGGCAGTGTCGTAGCTGGCTCGCTACTGCTCATCGCCGGAACCGGCGTAGTCATCTACGGGAGCCATCGATACCGCACCACTGCGCGCGAGCTATCGGCCGGAACGTTCGCGACAGCTCGGTCCACGACCGGCCCGGTTGTGGCTGCGGTGGTCCTGACAGTGGCCATGCTTGTGGCACTCGTCGTGCTGCTCGTGTCCGACTTCTAGATGTACTCGGCTAGGACGTTGGCGACAGTCGAGGGATTGGGGCTCCGTACGGCGCTCGATGTGATGCTGGTCGTCGTCTCCGACGGGACACTAGCTTGCCGGCGGTGCTGACGTGATGCGAACCACGAGGCATCCCGGCTGGACGACGAACCGCAGCCGACCGGCATGGGTCAGCACGTCGCCATCGACCTCGCACAGCTGGGGCGGGTTGACCCGCATCGTGATGTCACGACTATGGTCTCGCTGCAGGGATGACCCGTCGCTCCGCTTCGCCAGCACCCGCGAGGCCAGCCCGACCCAGTCGGTCAGGCTGCGGCTGATTCTTCTAGCCGAGCGCGGATGCCTGGGACAGTGAGGCATGCCCACGGGACACGAGGACGTACTCCGCGGTCATGTCGCCGAGCAAGCTCCCTGCTGTGACGTCGCTGAGCACATGGCCAGCCATGTAGAGCCTCGAGAAGGCGACTTGGTCCTCCATCCATCGGTAGTCCGACAGGCGGTGGGGGCTGAGGTAGCCCAGGTACGTTCGTGCTCCTGCGGCTCGGGCTGCGTGGCGTGACGGGTAGGAGCAGGGGCAGGTCTGTCCTGGCTTGACGGCGTGGTCGGTACGTAGCGAGGGCTCGAGAACGTACGGGGCGGACTGCTGGTACTTCGTGCCGAGCGCGTCTGCGGCGGTCTTGGTCATGCCAAGGATGAGCTTGAGGTCCTTTTTGTCGGCGTCACCGGTCTTGGAACTCAGCAGTTCGCGCTGGTCGTGCTGGTACAGCTTCCAGATGTCCTTCTTGCCGTTGAGTTCGAGCCAGGTGGCGGCGGCGATCCCGGCGGGGGTCCGTTGCGCGTCAAGGGCCTCTACTTCGTCAAGTTCGGCCGTGCGGGTCGCTTGTGTCGGTGGGGCGGGAACTTGCGTCTGGACCCAGGCGATGAACGCCTTGTCGTCGGGCACTGTGCCGTGGGTCTTCCACCAGGACGTCATCGCAGCGGTCGCGCTAGCGCCTTGAGCCGCGATGGGACCGTCGACCGCGCTGGTCTGGGTGTCGGAGAACAGGGGCGGTGGCGGATGCGCCTTGACTCGGTCGGTCGCAGACAGGTTGGGGGTGGAGGCGCCCGCCAGGTGGGGGGCGCCGAGGCCCACCACCAGCGCGGCGACGGCGGAGGCAACGACGATGGCGTATCGCTTGGGCAGGTGTGGGCGTGAGGATGTTGTGGTCATGTGAGGTCCTGGGTAGAGGATGGTCGTGATCAGCTGGCGAGACCGTGCAGATACGTGCCCTGCAGCGATCGGATGTCGTTGTCGGCCAATCGGGGGTCGAGCAGTGACGCTGTTGCGACGTACTTGCTGAAGGAACGTGGGCGGATGCCGGAGCTCAGCAGCAACCGATCGGCTTCGCCGGGGGTGGCGCCGCCCTTGGTCTCGAGGATCGCGCAACCGTCGCTGATCCAGGCGTGGCCTCGATCAAGCACGGCGGTGAGGTGATGGTCGATCGTCAGGCGTGTTCCGGCATCAAGGTCGACGAGACACGCGCGGGTGTAGGTGATCTCTGCTGTCGGTCGCAGAGCACCGACGACGAGCTCGGGGTGGCTGGACTGCAGGGAGTTGGTCACGAACTGCAGGTCCGCGGCGACCAACGTGCCGTGTCGACTCGGGTCGCTTACGGATGCGGCCTTGATGGTTGCGCCGCGACCGTCTTTGGTCTTGACCTCGACACGGCAGAGCTGGTCCTCCACGTAGAGCCGGCTACGCACCTTCCACCTACGTCGGCGTCCCTGGATGTGGGCGCGGCACGAAGCCAGGTCGTCGGTGTCGAAGTACGTGGTCGAATACGTCGTGGTGCGGCGGCCGTCGATCTCCAACGCTCGGTGGGTTCCGGTCAAGTCCGACATGACTCGTCGGACCGTGTCGAGGTCGATCAGGTACTTGCGATCCACCCGTCGGCGGAGATCGGCGCGATCCACCGTCTCGGCGAGTGACGCGGTGCGGAACTTCGCCAGGTCATCGGTGAGGTCGATGCCAGCTGTTCGGAACCCTTGCACGTCGACACTCATCCCTGCGCTCCTTCCGCCGGCGTGGGGTCGGAGGGCAGGGTGGGCCACTGCCACGCCGACTCCTCAAGCGTGTAGCGGACGGACACGCGTGTCGTCTCCCGCACGAAGTCGAGGTCGTCGATGACGACGCTGAGGATAGGGACGGCCAGGCGTGCCTCGAGCTCGACGAGTGCCTCGGTCGGATCCAGGACCAGATGGTCCAGAGTCAGACGCATGACTCGTGTCGCGGACTGGGAGCGCGAGTCATCGGCCACCCACACCACCACGAGCAGCAAAGCGCTCAACGAGGCCACCAACCACAGCTCGCGCTGTTGGAGGCCGTTGACCAGGGCGAGCACCAACGCTATGAACGTGTAGGCGACGTCCTTCAGGGTGAAGGCTGCGCTGCGGAGTCGCACCAAGGACAGCAGGCCGAACAGGCCGAACCCGATGCCGGCTTTAAAGCTGCCTGCAGAGATCGCCGTGAGCGCCGCGAACAGACCCATGTTGAGGGCGGCGAAGACCAGCGGCATGGCTGGCGCGGATTGACGTCGGCGATACAGCAAGCCGATGAGGATGACCAGAGCGAGGGCGTCGATGCCCAGGCGTGCCAGCAGCTCTGCGGACGAGTCCGACAATATCGTTCCCATGGGGCGGGGGCCCTTCTTGACCAGTTCGTGCATTACCAGTTGAACGAGATCGACGCTAGGGACAGCACATGACGGGAACATGAATGGTCAGAGTTTCGTGGCGCTGGGGCGCAGCGGACATGAAGGCAACGTGAAGGCCCCGCTGCCCTCCGGCTCCTAGACTCACGGCTATGCGGGTGATCGTGATCGACGACGAACGTCGGATGGTGGAGCTCATCGTTAGTTACCTCCAGGAGGCCGGGATCGATGCGTACGGCTATTTCGACGGGCGCGCGGGCTTAGCCGCGGCGCGCGACGACGGCGTCGACGCCGTCGTCCTGGACCTGATGCTCCCAGCGATCGGCGGTATCGAGGTGTGCCGGCGGCTGCGCAATGAAGGCAACCCGGTGCCCATCTTGATGCTGACCGCGCGCGGATCGGTCAGTGAGCGCGTTGCTGGGCTCGAGGCCGGCGCCGACGACTACCTGGTCAAGCCGTTCGCCCTCGAGGAGCTCACCGCGAGGCTACGGGTGTTTCAGCGACGAAACGAGATCGTCGACGAGGACGAGCGCCTGGTGCTGGCGGATCTTGTAGTCGACCCGGCGGCGCGGCGCGCCTGGGTCGGCGTGATCGAGCTCGACCTCGCGAGGCGCGAGTTCGACATCCTCGTGCCCCTCATGCAAAACGCCGGGCGCGCGGTGAGCCGCTCGCACATCATCGACCACCTGTGGCTGGACGACCCCGACCTCCGCAGCAACGCCCTCGACGTGCACATGTACCGCCTTCGAACCAGCATCAGCGAGCACTCCGAAGAAGTGATGATCACGACGCTCCGGGGCGTTGGCTGGCGACTCGAGCGACGGGTCCCGGGGTGACGATCTCGCGGCCGCACGCACGCCTGACCATCAAGGGCCGCCTGGTGCGGAACGTGGCCGCGGCCATGCTGGTGGTGCTGGTTGCGACATCGGGCTTCGTGTTCTGGCGTGTCGGGTACGGCCTGGACAGGCAGCTGAGCCGCGACCTGCGGGCGTACAACGACGTCGTGACTCAGGCAGTCACGTCGCAGACCGACGTACCGGTCCAGACTCCCGGCCAGTGGTACCAGGTGATCGACCAGGACGGCGACATCATCGCCAGTAGCAGCAAGCCACCGGTTCCGCGGCTTCTCACGCCGGCACTGGAGAGTAAGGCGCTGCAGAGTCGGACCACCGATGCCGAGCGGGGGTCGCTCCTGCGGGCGGGGACGTACGCGTTCCGCCTCAAGACGACGAGGTGGATCCGCCCCGAGGGCGCGGCCACGATCGTCACGGCCATCAGCCGCCGGCCCCGGGACGAGACACTGCGCGAGCTGCTGGGCCAGCTGGCCGTCGCTGATTTGTTGGTGCTGATCGCGGCTTCGTATGTCGGCTACCGCACGGCCAGCGGTGCGCTCGATCCCGTCGAGCGATACCGCGTGTTCGCGGCCGGCACCGGCGAGACGACCGGAGCTCGCCTTCCCGTCGGCGCCGAGCGCGACGACGAGCTCACCCGGCTGGGGCACACGTTCAATGACCTGCTGGACCGGCTCGAGCGCGCGAACGAGCGTGAGCACCAGTTCCTCGCCGATGCGGCCCACGAGCTGCGCACTCCTTTGGCGCTGATGTCCGCGGAGGTCGAGCTCGCTCTGCACAAGCCACGCGATGCGGAGTACCTCCGCAACGTGGTCGTGGCCGTTGCGGGTGAGACCGAGCGCATGGCCAATTTGGCGAACGCCCTGCTCGACCTGGGGGAGCTCGAGGGCGGAGTGAGCTCCTCCAGGCGACCGGCTGACATCGGTGCGATCCTCGTTTCCGGCGCCGATCGCTACCGTCCGCCCCTGGAGCGTGAGGGCCGCGGCATCCTCGTGGACGCCCCGAACGTCGTGTGGCCGGTGAGCGAGCCATGGATCGACGCGGCGGTCCGCAACCTCGTGTCCAACGCCGCGAGGTACGGCGCCGGCACAGTGACCCTCTCAGCATGGACTGACGGCGACTTGCTGGTCATCGCGGTCGACGACGAGGGAGAGGGATTCCCGGACGATCTGGTCGACCGGGCCTTCGACCGCTTCACCCGAGCGGACGCCAGCCGCACCACCCGCGGCTCAGGACTGGGTCTGGCCCTGGTCCTGTCCGTCGCCCGCGCCCACGGGGGCACCACGCGTATCGCCACCGAACAAGAGCCCACGACCCGAGTAGTAATGGAGATCCCGCTGTGACGGCCTTACCATCGCCACGGCCCGCATGGACGCCTTGGCGGGCAATCGTCGGTTTCGGGCTGGTCAGCTTGAGCGCAGACCTCGTCTACGAGGGGGCACGGTCGATCACCGGACCGCTCCTGGCGTCGTTGGGTGCCTCGGCTTTCGTCGTGGGCATCGTGATCGGCGCGGGCGAAGCGGTGGCCCTGGTGCTGAGGCTCCTGTTCGGCACGCTCGCCGACCGCACCGGAAGCTACTGGTCGCTAACGATGATCGGCTACGGCATGACGGCCGTCGCGGTGCCAATGCTGGCGGTAACCCCGTTTCTCGGTGCCGCGGGACTGGCAGTCGCCTGCGTCCTGATCCTCGTCGAGCGCCTCGGCAAGGCGATCCGCAGTCCGTCCAAGTCAGCACTGCTGGCCCTCGCGGCGGAAAACGTCGGTCGGGGGCGCGGTTTCGGGGTCCACAAAGCACTGGATCAGCTCGGCGCGTTTACGGGCCCGTTGCTCGTCGCCGGCGTTGTTGCAGCCACTGCCAGGATCTGGCCCGCGATGGCCGTCCTGGCGATCCCCGGGATCCTCGCGATGGTCCTGCTGTCGGTGGTACGCGCCCGCATGCCGATGCCGGCTGCGGTGGAGGTTCCGCCTCTGCCGATCGCCGGTTCGTGGATCGCGAAGAACGTCGGAGCCGACCTACCGCGGTCGTTCTTCATATTCGCGGCTGCAACCGCCCTCACCACAGCCGGGCTGGTCGGCTACGGGTTGATTGGCTTCCACCTGACCACCCAAGGTGTGGTGCGGACCGCTGCCGTCCCGGTCCTGTACGCGCTTGCCATGGCGGCGGCTGCGGTCGCAGCACTGGTATCCGGATGGGTCTATGACCGTCGAGGTGGCAAGGTGCTCTACGCCCTCCCGCTGCTGGTCGCGGCGGCCGCCCCACTGGTGTTCAGCCAGAGCATCGGACTGGCCGCCTCGGGCGTCTTCATCTGGGGCGGCGCCGTCGGCCTGCAGGACTCGACCGTCAAGGCACTGGTCGCAGACCTGGTGCCGGCACCACGTCGAGCAACGGCCTTCGGTGTGTTCGCGGCCATCCAAGGCGGTGCAGCCGTGATCGGCGGAGGCGTGGCCGGGCTGCTGTATACGCGCTCGATCATCGCCCTGGTGATGGTGCTGGTCGCCGTGCAGGCAGTCGCGCTGATTCTTCTGGTGATGAGCAGCCGGGATGAGAATGTGTCCGAGGCATGAATCGTCCGAGTGAAGGTATTGCAGTGCCACCTCAACTCGAGAGGATGCTCATGACTCGCAACACGATTTCGCGCTCGTTCCACGACCTCGGGCTCGCGGCCTGGTTCGGCTGAACGCTCGCCAACGCCGTGGCGCTCAACCCTGCCGCCGTCGAGGCCCATCACAAGGGCGACCGGGGCGCCGTCATCAACAAGGGGTGGAACCGGTGGACCCCTGTCAATGCGGCGGCCATCACGGCACACGTCATCGGCAGTCTCGGACAGCTTGCGGACTATGCCGCCGTATTCGCGGTCAGAGGGGGGCGGCCATGGTGGTGGGCAAGACGGCATTGACCGCTGTCGCCCTCGGGCTCACGGCCGATAGCCGAGTTCTCGGCAAGGCAGTGGATGCTCAGAAGGATGTGCCCATCGAGGCAGGCACGGTTCCGACCTGCACGACCCCTGCGCGCGTGGCCGCTGCCCAGAAGAAGCTCTCAGTTTTGCAGTGGGCCATCCCGGGCGTGACGGGAGCGTTGCCGTCGTCAGTGCCTTCGCCCGTGAGCAGGAGCGCGCTTCGGAGGTGAAGAAGGGTGTGCTGCAGCGCGTGCTTCCTTGACCTGAGCGCCGGCGGAATCGTCGGGGCGCAGTCGCACAGCGCGTAGATTTCGCTCCTGGAATGGGGCCATGCCCGACAACGAAGACACCTCGGTGTTCACCAACGAATCCGGCTCTCGCCGTCGCACGGCGACGCGGACCGCACGCGCCGCAGTGGCGTTGCTGAGCGCGGGTGCGGTGCTGGTCGTGGTCAGCGCGGTCGAGCACGTCATGATGCCCGGCCTCGACGTCCCCATCCGTTCGTTGCCTGCTTAAGAGGTCCGGCCGTGGTGCGCGACCACGGCTCCTTTCGACGACCATCACTTCACCCAGAGGTCGCCCTCACCCTGAGGCGCTGTCGGCCTTCGCGAGAAGCGACATGCGTCGCGCGACCTCGGCGTCTCGGCCCGCCGCGGCGTGCTGATACCGGAGAGCCGCTCCTGGCGTTGAGTGGCCTAGACGACCCATGAGTTCGGCGAGCGTTGCGCCTGTCTGAGCCGCCATTACGGCGCCGGTGTGGCGCAAGTCATGCTCGCGCAACGTAGGTCTTCCGGCGGCGATCCTGGCCGCATAAAAGCCGTGTCCGACACGCGTTGTCTTCTTGCCGGTCCGGCGATTAAGAGACGCTTTCGGGGCCTTGCCATAGAAGGTGCTCGGGGCCAAGTGGCCGCCATTGGCGGCCGGGAACAGGAGCGCGTCGCTCATCGTGTCGGTGAAGTCGCGAAGGTGAGCCTCCACGAACGTCAGGAGGTGCGGCGGGATCGCGATGTCCCGAATGCCGGCGTCGCTCTTGGGCCGTCCGATCAGGTACTCGCCGGTCCCGTCCGTGAACACTCGGGTGACGGCCCGCCGGACCCTGATCGTGCCGTAGGTCAGCGTGTCGTCCTCGCGCCCGATGACTATGTCGCCACGACGAAGCTCAGTCAGTTCGCCCCATCGCATCGCGCACCAACTGGCGAGGAGGACCAGCAGGCGGTGGCGCTCCGGCATGGCCGAGACCAGCGTCTCTAGTTCGGTGAGGGTCAGTACGACAGGATCGTGCACTCGCTTGGCGTTGCCGGCGCCACGGACCCGACACGGATTTGCGTCGAGCACTTCCTCTGACACGGCGGTTGTGCAGATGGCCCTCAGCAGGCTGTAGGCGTGCGCCCGAATCGTGGGCTTGTCTACGAGTAACGTCGCGTGCCACGCGCGGACGGTCGTCGGAGTGATCGCTCGCACCTCGGCATCGCCGAACGTGGGGAGGATGTGCTCGTTTAGCAAGCTCCGGTAGTGGGACTTCGTGCGTCCCGTTAGATTGCGTCCCGCCAGCCAAGCATCGGCGTACGGGCGCAGCGTCAGCTGGTCTCGTAGCGCGGCTTCCTCGCGGGCGCGCTTGGCGTCCGCTGACTCCCACGTCCCGGCATCGATCTGGGACTGAACCTTGCGGAGGTACGTCTCCGCGTCTCCGATGTTGTCGTACGTGCGAGGTGCGGTGTGACGCTGCTCGTCTGGTCCGACGTAGCGGACCTGAAGGCGTCCCGACGGCAACATGCGCAGTGTGCCGAAGGCGGCACGGCCGGCCTTTTTGCGTCGATCAAGGGCTTGCCGGAGCCTCTTGATGTCGCTGCTCTCGTGGCTCGAGCCAATCGTCACAAGACGGCCCTTTCGTCCGTGCCCTCTGCGTGCCCTTCATTATAAGCAAAAATGGCCATCAGGGTCCTCTTATGTCATAGTCGTACATCCAGTATACGCTTTATTTGCAGCCAAAACGTAGGCACTCGCACATGGTTCTCAACTAGCACGCTTCAGGTTCGAACCCAGTATCGCCCACAACACGAAAAAGGTTCCTGACCAGCGGAAACGCTGGCGGAGCCCTTTCCATCTCCTGCCGAGTGCAACATACGTGCAACCGGTGCCTTGCAACATGAGTGCGATAGCCGACCCAGCCGGACTGCTGGATCCCGTTGAAGACGCTCGAGCCGGTCGGCAAACCGTGGTGACATCAGGGTGCAGCGTGAGTTTCGTTTGGGCGACTGCCGTACCCAGATTTATGAAGAGGCGAGCCATCCGATTGCGTGAGCCGGCGCCCCGCCACGTCCTGTGGGCGTCCTTCGTGTTCGGGTCGAGCTACCTCGCGCGGTGACGACTCGGAGGCCGTGGCGTCAGCGCTCCGGGCGCCGGACTGGGACGACGTTCGGCCTCATCAGAGCCGGGCGACCGGAGCCGCCGCCACCGCTGAGATGACGAGTGCAGGGGTGGGATCGGCCCAGGACAGGCCGAAGAGGCTGTTCAGCAACAGACCGGCAAGCAGGACACCCGACAGGTACGTGCAGAGCAGCGTCTGCTCGGAGTCGGGCACCGCTGACCGCGAGCCGAGCTCACGGCCTGCACGTTGAGCCCACGACAGGAACGGCATGACGGCCAGACTCATGGCTGCAAGGACGATGCCGGCGATCGCGTGTTCAGCCTCCCAAGCGCGGTCTTCTCACGCGCCTCTCGGTCACCTCCCGAGAACTGCCAAGCCACGGCGAGAGCCGACGTCACCTCGACGGCTGAGTCGAGACCGAAGCCGACGGGATCGACGACAAGGACCTGGTCCGCAAGTGAGAACAGCTCCACGGCGCGGCGCCGAGCCGGCACCCGTCACGTGGCCCGGGTGCCGAGCACGTCGGCCCGCAGCTTGCGGGTCAGGCGGCTGAGGTGCCGCGAGACCTGCATCTGGGTGAGCCCCAGGACCTGGCCCATCTCGGCCTGCGTCATGTCGCGGAAGAACCGCAGCTCCAGCAGGCGGCGCTCCGCGTCCGAGAGCCGCCGGCACGACGGTGCCAGGGCGGCCAGCTGCTCGATCGCCTCGTGGTCCGAGCGGGGATCGGCGACGACATCCTGCACCGTGCTGCCGTCCTGGCCGGCCGGTGCGTCGAGCGACATCGCCCGGAAGCAGGCCCGGGCGGCCCGCGCCTCGTCGATGCGGGTCAGGTCGTCGCCGAGGAGGTCCGCCAGGTCGCGGCTCGTCGGCTCCGTGCCGCGAGAGTGCCGGAACTGCTCGGTGGCGGCGGCGATCGTGGCCTGGAGGTCCTGGATGGGCCGGGGCGGGCGCACCGTCCATGCGTAGTCGCGGAAGTGTCGCTTGATCTCGCCCAGGATCGTGGTGGCCGCGAATGCCGCGAAGGTGCCGCGGTCGGGATCGTAGCGCCGGACGGCCTTGACGAGCGCGAGGCTCGCGACCTGCGTCAGGTCGGCGACGTCGACCCCGCGATGGCGGTAGCGCGCGGCCAGACGGCTGGCCAGCGGGAGGTGCGCCTCCACGATCTGCTCTTCCAGCGCGGAGCGCTCGCGCGCGGAGGTGGCGGAGGCCAGGGCCGAGAAGAGCTCGGCGCATTCTTCGGACGGAAAGCTGCTCGTGGGATCCACAGCCATACCCCTTGACGGTGTACGCGCACTCGATCCCGGCAGCTCTTTTACCGGACGTGACGGCTTGCTCCTCACCATGACAACACTTCGACGGCGCCGCAACCGCAGGAGCGCGCGGGAGGGCTACGTGGGCCTGCTTGATGTGCGGGCGGATGGGTAACGGACGCGCACTTCGACGAACGGAGCACACATGACAGACGGTCTGGGCGGTGCGAACGTCCTGGTGACGGGCGCCGCCGGATTCCTCGGCTCGCACCTGTGCGAGGCGCTCCTGGACGCCGGGGCCCGCGTCAGCGGCCTCGACAACGAGACGACCGGCTCGAGCGCGGCCGTGGCCCATTTGGCCGATCGTGACGACTTCACCTACCGCCGGTGCGACGTGGCCGAGCCGTTGCCCGACCTGCCGCCGGCCGACGTCGTGATGCACCTGGCGTCCATCGCGTCGCCGGTCGCCTATCGCCGGATGCCGCTGGAGACCCTGCGCAGCGGCAGTGCCGGGACCCTCAACATGGTCGAGCTGGCGGCGAAGAACCGGGCCCGCTTCGTCTTCTCGTCGACGTCCGAGGTGTACGGCGATCCGCTGGAGCACCCGCAGACCGAGAGCTACTGGGGTCACGTCAATCCGATCGGTCCCCGCGCCGTGTACGACGAGTCCAAGCGTTTCGGGGAGGCTGCGATCGTGGGTGCGCGCGCCGCGTGGGGGGTGGACGCCGGGATCGTCCGGATCTTCAACACCTTCGGTCCGCGGATGGCGCTCGACGACGGCCGCGCCGTGCCGGCCTTCATCGACCAGGCGGTGCGCGGCGTGCCGCTGACCGTGTCCGGGAGCGGGCTGCAGACGCGCTCGCTGTGCTACGTCGACGACACGATCGACGGGCTCATGCGGATGGCGGCCAGCGACCGGGAGGGCCCCATCAACATCGGCAACCCGGTCGAGCACACGGTGCTGGAGCTCGCCGAGACCATCGTGCGGATCACCGGCTCGAGCTCGTCGATCGTGCACGGGCCGATGCCCCCGGACGATCCGCAGCGGCGCCGCCCCGACATCACCCGCGCCCGCGACGAGCTGGCGTGGGAGCCGACCGTCGACCTCGAGACGGGCCTGCACCGGACGCTGGACTGGTACCTCGACCAGCGGGACGCCTCCTGGGCCGTCACCGCTCCAGTCCGGTGACCTCCGCGCGCAGTGCCGCGGGCAGCACCCGCCGGTGCCTCAGGGCCAGCGGCGCGACCGCGAGCGCCGACCGGACGCCGGCACGGTCGGCGGGCGACCGCGCCAGCCCGGCCAGCACCTGCCGGGCGACGTCCGGCCAGCCGCGTCG
>JAOPXY010000052.1 GCA_025964895.1 Aeromicrobium sp. | reverse complement strand
CGGGGGCCGCTGACGACGCCGCGCCACCGCGACGCCGCGCCATCGGGCGTCTCACGAGTCATGCGGTGAGCCTAACGCGCGCGCGTGGCACGCCCGGCTAGCCTCGCCACGTGGGAACAGTCAGACGATGCACGCGTGCGGCGTGCTCACAGGCCGCGGTGGCGACACTGACGTACGTCTATGCCGACCAGACGGCGGTCCTCGGACCGCTCGCGACGTACGCCGAGCCCCACACGTACGACCTGTGCGAGGTGCACTCGCAGCGCATGTCAGCCCCCCAGGGCTGGAACGTGCTGCGGCTCGCTCCCGATCCGGCCGCCTCCGAGCCCAGCCGTGACGATCTGCTCGCGCTCGCCGATGCGGTGCGCGAGGCCGGGAGGCCGCCCGCCCCGGCACCCGACGGACCACCCAATCTGCGACTAGTGAGGCCCGACCAGTGATCGATCCCCGCCTCGAGCAGGTGGTCAAAGCGTACGACGTGCGCGGCCGCTCGCCCGAACAGCTCGACCCCACGCTGACCCGCGCGCTCGGCGAGGCCTTCGCCGTCGAGACCGGCGTCGACCGCGACACGGTCGAGGGCGGTGGCACCGTCGTCATCGGCCACGACATGCGCGACACGTCGCCCGTACTGGTCGAGGCGTTCGCGGACGGCGTTCGCGCCCAGGGCGGCAACGTCATCGCGATCGGCCTGGCCTCCACGGACCTGCTGTACTTCGCCTCCGGCGACCTCGACCTCCCGGGCGCCATGATCACCGCGAGCCACAACCCGGCCGAGTACAACGGCATCAAGCTGTGCCGCGCCGGCGCCAAGCCGATCGGGTACGACACGGGCCTGTCGGCGATCGCCGAGCACGCGACGGAGCTGCTGAGCCGCGCCGAGCTGCCCGAGCCCATCGGTGAGCGCAGCGAGGCGACCGACAGCATCGGCACGTACGAGGAGCTCGACGCCCTCAGCCGCTACGCGGAGTACCTGCACAAGATCGTGCCCGTCCCGGCCGGGCGTCGCCTGAAGGTCGTCGCCGACGCCGGCAACGGCATGGCCGGTCACACCGTCCCGTCGGTCTTCGCGACGCTCGACGTCGATCTCACCGCGATGTACTTCGAGCTCGACGGCACGTTCCCGAACCACGACGCCAACCCGCTCGACCACTCGACGCTGGTCGATCTGCAGGCGAAGGTCCGCGAGACCGGCGCCGACATCGGCCTGGCGTTCGACGGCGACGCCGACCGCTGCTTCGTCGTCGACGAGACCGGCGCCGTCGTCTCCCCGTCGGCCATCACCGCGCTGATCGCGCACCGGGCACTCATCACGACCCCCGGCGCGACAATCCTGCACAACGTCATCACGTCGAAGGCCGTGCCGGAGATCATCACCGAGAACGGCGGCACCGCGGTCCGCACGCCGGTGGGCCACTCGCTCATCAAGGCCGAGATGGCGCGCACCGGCGCGGTGTTCGGCGGCGAGCACTCGGGACACTTCTACTTCAAGGACTTCTTCCTCGCCGACTCCGGCATGATCGCGGCCCTCCACGTCATGGCGGCGCTGGCCGAGACCGAGGGCACCGTGTCCGAGCTCATGGCGCAGTACGAGCGCTACGTCTCGTCGGGCGAGATCAACAGCACGGTCGACGACGGCCCCGCGATCCTCGCCGAGCTCAAGAAGACGTACGCCGACCTGCCGCAGGACACGATGGACGGCCTGACGATCACGGCGGACACGTGGTGGTTCAACGTCCGCGCCTCGAACACCGAGCCCCTGCTGCGGCTCAACGTCGAGGGCGACGACGAGGCCACAATGGCCCGGGTGCGCGACGACGTCCTCGCGGTCATCCGTCGTTAGGATGAGCGCATGAACCTCGACCCCGCCCTGCTGGAGATCCTCGTGTGCCCGCAGTGCCGCGCGACCCTGTTCGTCGACGACGAGGCGAGTGAGCTCGTCTGCAACGCCTGCGCCCTGGCGTATCCCGTGCGAAAGGACATCCCGGTCATGCTCGTCGACGAGGCCCGGCCGCTCGTCTGACCTGTGGTGGTTTACCAGGTGAACCTCGGAGGCTTTCTGGGTCCTGCCGGGAATCTGACAGGTCACCCCTGTTGCAACGGGGGTGCTGTGTCAGGAACAGGGGATGTCCCCGCATCCTGACAGCCTTGCGCCAAAGTTCCCGGGGTTATCCTGGGAATCAGCAGCCGGGCGCCTCTCGGGCCGAACTCACACGCGTCGATTCGGCCGAAATCGCCGTCCCCCGGTAGGCTGGGGGTCATGGATTACAACGTCGCAGACCTCTCCCTCGCGGAGTACGGTCGCAAGGAGATCGACCTCGCCGAGCACGAGATGCCGGGCCTGATGGCCATGCGCGAGCGTTATGGCAAGGACAAGCCGCTCGCCGGAGCCCGCATCGCCGGATCGCTGCACATGACGATCCAGACCGCCGTGCTGATCGAGACCCTCGTGGATCTCGGCGCGGACGTCCGCTGGGCCACCTGCAACATCTTCTCGACGCAGGACCACGCCGCTGCGGCCGTCGTCGTGGGCCGTGACGGCACGGTCGACGAGCCCAAGGGCACGCCCGTCTTCGCCTGGAAGGGCGAGAGCCTGGCCGAGTACTGGGACGAGGCCGAGAAGGTCTTCGACTTCAAGGATGAGCACGGCGCCGAGGGCGGACCCAACGTGCTCCTCGACGACGGTGGCGACATCACGATGCTGCTGCACCTGGGCGTCGAGTACGAGAAGACCGGCACCGTGCCGTCGCAGGACAGCACCGACAACGAGGAGTTCAAGGAGGTGCTGCGTGTCCTGGCCCGTTCGGTCGCTGCCAAGCCGCAGCACTGGACGAACATCTCCAAGGACATCAAGGGCGTCTCCGAGGAGACGACCACCGGCGTCCTGCGCCTGTACGACCGCTTCCGTGAGGGCACGCTGCTCTTCCCGGCCATCAACGTCAACGACTCGGTCACCAAGAGCAAGTTCGACAACAAGTACGGCTGCCGCCACTCGCTGATCGACGGCCTCAACCGCGCGACCGATGTCATGATCGGCGGCAAGGTCGCCGTCGTGTGCGGCTACGGCGATGTCGGCAAGGGCTCCGCGGAGTCGCTGCGCGGCCAGGGTGCCCGCGTCATCATCACCGAGATCGACCCCATCTGCGCGCTCCAGGCGGCGATGGACGGCTACGAGGTCAAGCGCCTCGACTCGGTCGTCGAGACCGCGGACATCTTCATCACCACGACGGGCAACTTCGACATCATCACCGTCGAGCACTTCGAGAAGATGAAGCACCAGGCCATCGTCGGCAACATCGGTCACTTCGACAACGAGATCAACATGGCCGGCCTGGCCAAGATCCCCGGCATCGTCAAGGACGAGATCAAGCCGCAGGTCCACCAGTGGATCTTCCCCGACGGCAAGAAGATCATCGTCCTGTCGGAGGGCCGCCTGCTCAACCTGGGCAACGCGACGGGTCACCCGTCGTTCGTGATGTCGAACTCCTTCACGAACCAGGTCCTCGCCCAGATCGAGCTGTTCACGAAGGCCAGCCAGTACGAGCTGGGCGTCCACGTCCTGCCCAAGCACCTCGACGAGGAGGTCGCCCGCCTGCACCTCGACGCCCTCGGCGTCGAGCTCACCGAGCTCACCAAGGAGCAGGCCGCCTACCTCGGCGTCGACATCGCCGGGCCCTACAAGTCGGACCTCTACCGGTACTGACCGACCCGCCACACCCAGCACCTCTCCTGCCCCGTCACCGGTCCTCGGTGGCGGGGCAGGGCTGCTCCGTGGACCGGGTCGTGAGGTCGACTGGCATCATGGACCCATGGTTGAGGCGGACAGCTCGGATCTCCTGGGCAAGGGGCGTGTCCT
>JAOPXY010000050.1 GCA_025964895.1 Aeromicrobium sp. | reverse complement strand
AGTCACGATCGGTGCGCGGCCGGAGGCGAGCGATTCCAGGGCAATGAGCCCAAATCCCTCCAGCGCGCGGGTCGGGATGACGGTGAGGCGCGCCTCGCGGTAGTAGCGGCCAAGGGTGTCGTCGTCGACGCGACCGGCGAGGGTGATCGACGCGGCGAGACCGAGCGCGTCGATCTGCCGCTGCAGGGCGCCGCGCTCTGAGCCGTCGCCGACCACGACGAGCCGGGCGTCCGGTGCGGTCCGCACGACGTCTTGCCACGCGGCGATCAGCACGTCGATGCCCATGCGGCGCTCGAGTCGTCGGACGCACAGCACCAGGGGAGCCGCGCTCGTCGGTACGGGGGCGGACTGGAAGCGCTCGAGATCGACGCCGGGCGGGATCACCGAGATGCGCGACGCCGGGAACCGGTAGCGCTCGTGCAGGATGTCGCGGAACTCCTCGCAGAGCACCACCGCGTGGTCGGCACGCGCGTACCGGAGGGCCTCGAAGGCGTGCTTGGCCCGCACCGAGAGCGCGCTCTCGCCGGACGCTCTGCTCTCCGCGTGCCAGGGACCCTGGAAGTGCAGCACGAACGGGGTGCTGCTGCGCAGCGGGATTCCGGGCCCGTACAGCGCGAAGTGCCGGTCGACGACCGTCGGCTTCAACCCCTGGGGCTTCCGCCGGGAGGTCCGGTGGCGCGCGGCCACCCCGGTCGCCTGGCTCCACGCGTGACCGCCCTCGGGTGGGTCGCCGAACGCGGCGGCATGCGTCTTGACGCCCGGGTGGTCGCGCAGCGCGAGGTACAGCGACTCGAAGTATCGGTTCAGGCCGCCCGGACGCGTCGTGAACCATTCCGAGCCCGTCATCTGGATGATCAACGGGACTCCGCAGGTCCGTCCACCGTGCCGCCCAGCGCGGCGATGTAGTCACCGACGCTGGTCGTCGGGTCGATCACGGGCTGCCAGCCCACGTCGCGGGTGATCCGGTCGTGCGATCCGGTGATGGTCGACGGGTCCTGCGGGCGCACCCGCAGCGGGTCGGCGTCGCCCTCACCGGCGTCGCCCAGCACCGACTGCACCGCGTCGAGGATGTCGGTGCCGGCCAGGCTCCGGCCCGAGCAGACGTTGTAGAGCTCGTGCGGCAGGTCGGTCGCCTCGAGCAGCAGGCGGTAGGCACGGACGACGTCGCGGACGTCGGTGTAGTCGCGCAACGTGCTGAGGTTGCCGAACGTCGGCGCCTCACCCTTGGTGCGTGCCTGCTGCACGGTCTCGACGAGGTCGGGAACGAGGAATCCCGGCCCCTGACCCGGGCCGATGTGGTTGAACGGCCGCGCGATCACGACGTCGGCACCTATGCGCCGGTAGTACGAGCCGAGGTTCTCGACGAGCACCTTGCTCACGACATAGGGCGATGTGTGCGCGACGGGCGACTGCTCGTCCAGCGGCTGCTCGGCCTGCGCGTCGTAGACGGCGCCGCTGCTGACGATCAGCACGCGCGGCGACTGCTGCAACACGCGCAGCGCCTCGAACAGGTGGATCACCATGGCGCTGTTCTGCGTGACGTAGCGGGCCGGCTCGTCGAAGGAGGGCCCCACCGCCGCCAGGCCGGCCAGGTGCGCCACGGCGTCGACCGCGCGAAGCGCCGGCCAGCCCTGCGTGAGGTCCGCGCAGACGTAGTCGGACAGCACGTCGGGCTCGGCGGCGGTCGCGTCGTGCCCGATGCCGATGACCGAGTGCCCGGCGGCGACCAGCTCGCGTCCGAGATGTCGTCCGACGAAGCCGTTCGCGCCGGTGACGGCGATGGTGGCCATGCGCTACTTGCCGGGGGAGAGGAGCTTGATGTCGTGCTGCACCATCAGCTTGACCAGGCCCGGGAAGTCGACGTCGCGCGTCCAGCCCAGGACGCGCTCGGCCTTGCTGGGGTCGCCCAGCAGGATGTCGACCTCGGCGGGGCGCATGAACTCGGGGTTCTGGCGGACGTAGTTTTTCCAGTTGTCGATGCCGATCTCGGCGAACGCGAGCTGGAGGAACTCCTCGATCGAGTGCGTCTCGCCGGTCGCGAGCACGAAGTCGTCGGGCTCGTCCTGCTGCAGCATGAGCCACATGCCCTTGACGTAGTCGCCCGCGTATCCCCAGTCGCGCTTCGGGTACAGGTCGCCCAGCTCGATGTGGTCCTGCAGGCCGAGGTGGATCGCCGCGACGGCGTTGGAGATCTTGCGGGTCACGAACTCCAGGCCACGGCGCTCGCCCTCGTGGTTGAACAAGATGCCGGTCGAGACGAACATGCCGTAGCTCTCGCGGTAGTTGCGCGCGATCCAGTGGGCGTACAGCTTCGCGACGCCGTAGGGGCTGCGCGGGTGGAACAGCGACTCCTCGTTGTAGCCGGCGCCGGGCCGGTTGTAGTCGAGTCCGCCGAACATCTCCGATGTCGAGGCCTGGTAGAAGCGCGCCTTCTCGGCGAAGCCCGCGATGCGGACGGCCTCGAGCAGGTTCAGGACGCCCTTGCCGGTGATGTCGGCGGTCAGCTGGGGGTTGCGGAACGAGTAGCCGACGTGGCTGATCGCTCCCAGGTTGTAGACCTCGTCGGGCTGCGACGTGAGGACGGCCTGGATGAGCGACGTCTGGTCGGTGAGGTCGG
This sequence comes from Aeromicrobium sp., assembly GCA_025964895.1. Lineage (GTDB taxonomy): Bacteria > Actinomycetota > Actinomycetes > Propionibacteriales > Nocardioidaceae > Aeromicrobium. The sequence goes on along the minus strand of JAOPXY010000050.1, from coordinate 6,329 downwards.
CCTCGATCAGGTGGACGTACGGGAACTCGGCCTCGAAGGCCTCCTTGCGCGCATTGCGCTGCCCGCGGATGAGGCCGTAGACCTCATAGCCCTTGCTGTTCAGGAACTCCGCGAGGTGTCCGCCGTCCTGCCCGGTGATACCGGTGATGAGCGCACGCTTCTGGGGGGCGGGCGCGGTGGCATCGGGCGCGATCGTGTCGGGTGCGGTGCTGTCAGGCATGGTGTGGTCCCTCTCCGAGGTGTTGGATCGGTTCGTGTGGCTGGCTGATGGCTGGCTGGGTGCTGAGCGTGTGGTGGATCGCCTCGCGGATCCGCTCGGCGAAGCGCTCCTCGGAGAACTCCGCGGCCCGCGCGCGGATCACGTCGTGATCCCACGGGTGCCGCGATGCGACCTCGATCGCGACGGCGATGGCGGCCGGGTCGGGGGAGTCGAAGAAAACCCCGGTCCTGCCGTCGACCACAGTATCGAGGAACCCGCCGGCGCGGAGAACCACGCTCGGCGTGCCCTGCGCCGCGGCCTCCAGCGGCGTCAGGCCGAAGTCCTCGAAGCTGGCCGCGACGACGGCCGTCGCGGTCTGGTAGAGCCAGCGCATCTGGCCGTCGCTGATGCCCTCCATCATGAGGACGTTGCTCGGCGCGAGGGCGCGCAGGCGCGCCCGTTCCGGGCCCCTGCCCACCACGACGAGCCGCATCTCGGGCATCAGCCGCATGGCCTCCACGACCGCCTGCACGTTCTTGTACGGGAGGAGCCGGGAGACGCACAGCAGGAACGGGGGACCTCCGGGAGCGACCCAGGAGTGCACGACCGGCTCCGGGGCCACGTGCGTCACCTCGGGGGCGATCGGGGCGGGCACGATGTCGGACTCGATGCCGTAGCACTCGGCGATGCGCTCGCGGACGACGGTGGAGATCGCGAGGTACCGGTCCGCGCTCTCGGCGGCGCGCTTGTCCCACCGCTTCAGGCCGGCCCGCAGCACGTTGAGCACCGTCCGCTTGATGCCACCCGGCCGGTCGCCGACGTACTGGTCGCCCTGGTAGAGCCAGCGTGCGGGCGAGTAGCAGTAGACGATCTTCTTGCCCGTCGTCGGGAAGCCGTGCGACCAGCCACTGCTACTAGCGATCACGACGTCGGCATCGACCTTGAGGCGCGAGCTCACGAACGACAGCACGGGCAGGGCCGACCGGTGCCTCCGGCGGAACGTCCCGATGCGGTTGAGCGGAGACGTGCGGACGTCGAGCCCGGCGAACTCCGGAAACGTGCCGGCCGGGTCGTACAGCGTCGTGTAGATCGGTGCGTCGGGGAAGGCCCGCGCCAGCGCCAGCACCACGCGCTCCGCCCCGCCGCGCTGCGTCAGGTAGTCGTGCGCGATGGCCACAGCGGGTCGACCTGACCGGGCGACGGACGTCATGAGAACTCCTCGGGTGAGAGCCAGAGTGACGCGCTGCGTGAGGCACAACCCAAGGCCGAGATCGCGGCCAGACTACCAAGGACGGCAGGCGCGAGTGACGTATGTGAGACATCCGTGTCGCTTCGGTGCGGTGAGGTCCGGTACAGGCTCCGGGTCTGCTCAACGATGGCGCGGGTAGTGCGGGCAGGATGATCCGTACTTGAGCCGGCACCTGATGCGGCGTCGCAGGCTGCCTCGTCCGCCCCACCGCCACTTGGCTGCCATGAGCGACAGCCTGCAACCCGCGGCCGTATTGGGGCAATGGGACGTTGGTCACCAACTGGTCTCCTGACCGTCTGATGAACGGCCCGGTCGAGTACGCCGACCGTCGCGGCGGCGGTGACGTGGTTACCCGCCGGGGAACGGCTCATGACGAAAGCCGCACATCTGTCGGGGTTTGCCGCACGACCTCCTCTTGTGCGGTCGCGCGCCGGAGAGTTCGGGGTGTGCTGGCCTGATGGAGATCGTCATCGCGATCGTCGCCGCGATCATCGTCGCCAACATCGCCGCTGGAGTCGCTTTGGTGTGGCGCTACGACTGGGAGCGCCGACGCCGGCTCGCCCGGAGCGCCGGCAAGAACTCGGTCACCCGATAGCAAGGACCCGATCGTCGTCCGGCACCGCATCGGCCAGGACCAGGGGGTCGTGGGCCGATGGCGACCGGAACCACGTGTCCAGCGTCGCGGCGGCCTCGTGGGACAGGTGGCGGCCGTCGAGGCGTGCACTGGTGACACGGGCCGTGACCGCCGACTCGACGATCGCGCCGCACGCCGGGAACCGTCGGACGTGGGGGCAGAACCGGCCGTAGGTCATCAGGCACCTGATGCGCCGAATCAGCCGGTGCCGGCTGCGTCCCGTGCGGCCACGGACGGAGAGGACTCTCATACGAGCAGTGTCTGCCCTGCGACCGGCGTTTCGCAGCAGGTTGTCGCTACTGGTACGAATGTGCAAAACGGCTGTGATTGCAGTGCCGGAAGATTACGGGTGCGGCGTCACCTCGGGGGGTGCCACGTCACGAGGTAAAGAAAGTCAGGCCTTGGCGTTGTCGGGCTTCTTCGGCGACTGGTCCTTCGGGTCGTCGCCGGCAGGCTTGGGCTTCATGTTGAACTGGGCGCGGATCTGGGTCTGCGCGTCGACCAGCTCCTGTACCAGGCGAGCCTTGTCTTCCTCGAATGACATAGAAGGAGCATAGGCTCCTGCGGACGGTCTCGGCGGGCAGTGGCACGATGTCGGCGGTTTCCTGCGACGAGCGTCTCATTTTTTTCGGTGGTAATGCGCACCGGTTGCGGCGCGAAAGACCTGCGGTGCGCACGGCTGACCCGACAGTATCGACGCATGCGCGTCCACCACCTCAATTGCGGATCCTTCTACCCGCCCCTGGCCGGAGAGCTGGTCTGCCACGTCCTGCTGTGCGAGTCCGACGACGGGCTCGTGCTCGTCGACTCGGGCCTGGGGGTGGGTGACTACGCCGATCCGAAGCGGCGCATGGGTCCGTCGCGGCGCCTGCTGCACCCGCGCATGGATGATTCGCTGACGGCGCTTCGCCAGATCGAGGCGATGGGCCACTCGGCCGGCGACGTCTCGCACATCGTCGTGACGCACCTTGACTTCGACCACATCGGCGGGCTGTCCGACTTTCCCGCAGCGACGGTCCACACGACCTCCGACGAGCACGCGGCGGCGATCAGGTCGCCGGACTTCCTCGACCGGCGTCGCTACCGGCCGGCGCAGTGGGCCCACGGGGCTCGTTGGCAGCTCCACACCGGACGCGGCGACGTGTGGCAGCACGACCTGACCGGCCACGAGGTGCTGCCCGGCATCACGCTCGTGCCCATGCCGGGGCACTCGCGCGGGCACGCCGCCGTGGCGGTCGAGGGCGACCACGGGGTGCTCGTGCACGCCGGCGACGCGGCCTTCGACGCCTCGTCGTACACCTTGGCGTCGCCCGCGGGACGTCCGCTCGACAAGATCACCGCGGTGCGTGCCTTCGAGCAGGTCGTGGGCCGCGACCGCGCCGCCATCCGCCGCAATCACGCCAGCCTGCGCTGGCTCAGCGCGAACGAGGGCATCACGGTCTTCCCCGCGCACGACAAGCGCATTCTCGACGAGCTCACGGCCTGGCGCCTCGGACCCGCTAACGGGTGACGTCCAGGGTCGCGAGCCCCAGACGTTCCCAGGCGTCGAGCAGTCGTCGGTCACCCGACGTGGCCACCGTCTGCGACCCTCCGATGCGCAGGGCCGCGGCGCAGTGGACGGCGGTATCGGAAATCCACAGCACGGAGTCGCGATTTCCGCCAAGATCGGGTGTTGGGCATTTGTCCCAGCCTCGCAAGCACTCGATGGAGAACCACACGCAATGGGACAGACCGGACGACAGCTGCGTCAGCGCACCGTCAAGCAGATGAAGCAGCCCAACACCCGGCAGGGCAAAGCCCGTCCTGAGCCGTCGGGCGGCGCGAAGCTGCGGTACTGGTTCGACGGGACGATGGCGCGCGGCACGTCGGCCCTCGTCGCATGGCTCGCGATCGTGACGCTCGTGCTGATCGTGCTGTTCACGCTCTTCGTGACGGTCACCGGCATGGAGCCGGGCACCGAGAACGCGAAGGGCGGCTTCCTGGGGCAGCTGCTCGCGACGTTCTTCCACGCGCTCGACCCCGGCACCGTCGCCGGCGACTCCGGCACGTGGCGGTTCATCGTCACGATGCTGGTGCTGACCGTGGCCGGTCTGTTCATCGTCAGCGCCCTGATCGGCGTCATCGCGACGGGCATCGACGACAAGCTCGCCGAGCTGCGCCGCGGCCGCTCCCTCGTGATCGAGAAGGACCACACCGTCATCCTGGGCTGGTCCGACTCGGTGTTCGCGGTCGTCCGCGAGCTGTCGATCGCCAACGAGAGCCGCCGCAAGCCGGCGATCGTCATCCTCGCCGAGGAGGACAAGGTCGACATGGAGGAGCGGATCCGCGAGAAGATCGACGACCTGCGCGGCACGCGCGTCGTGTGCCGCACGGGGTCCGCGCTCGACCTCGGCGACCTCGCGCTCACCAACCACGGGCAGGCCCGCTCGATCATCGTCCTGTCGCCCGGCGGCGACGAGCCTGACAGCGAGGTCATCAAGACGCTGCTGGCGCTGACCCACGAGGGCGACGGACCGCACATCGTCGCGGAGATCCAGGACCCGCAGAACCTCGAGGCCGCGCGCCTCGTGGGCGGTGACCGGACCGTCGTCGTCGACAAGCGCGAGACGATCGCCCGGCTCATCGTGCAGACGTCCCGGCAGTCCGGTGCCGCGGCGGTGTACACCGAGCTGTTCGACTTCGACGGCGACGAGATCTACTTCCACTCCGATGCGTCGCTGGCCGCGGGCACCTACGGCGAGGCCCTCACGGTGTACGAAGCGGCGTCCGTCATCGGCCTGGTGTCGCCCGACGGTGCCGTCGAGCTCAACCCGGCCATGGAGACCGTCGTGGGCGATCATGAGCTCGTCGTCGTCGCCGAGGACGACTCGGTGCTGGCGTCGGCCGCCCGCAGCAGCGCGGTCGCGGACCCGTCGCGCATCAACACCGCGCCCGTCGCGCCGGAGGCACCGTCGAAGGTGCTGATGCTGGGGTGGAACGAGCGCGCCGCGACCGTCGTCCGCGAGCTCGACGAGTACGCCGAGACCGGTTCGACGCTGGAGATCCTCACCGAGTTCGGCACGCCGGACGTGCCCGAGCTCGAGCACCTCAGCGTGACCGTGACGCGCGGGCGCACGTCCGACCGGGCGACGCTCGACCGGTTCGCGATCGCGGAGTACGACCAGGTCATCGTGCTCTGCTACTCCGACGAGCTGCCCGTCCAGCGCGCCGACGCCCGCACGCTCGTGACGCTGCTGCACCTGCGGGAGATCGTCGGCGACCGCGCGAAGGGCGACCGGCCGTCCGTCGTCAGCGAGATGCTGGACGACCGCAACCGGGCCCTCGCGCAGGTCGCGCACGTCGACGACGTCATCGTCAGCGACGAGATCTTGAGCCTGATCTTGTCGCAGCTGTCGGAGAACGCCCGGCTCGAGGCGGTGTTCCAGGACCTGCTCGACGCCGACGGCGCGGAGATCTACCTGCGTCCCGCCCGCGACTACGTGCTGCCCGGCGAGCCCGTCACGTACGCGACGATCGTTGCCGCGGCGTCCCGGCGCGGCGAGACGGCGCTGGGCTACCGCGTGTCGGCCGACTCCGACGACGCGGAAGCGGGCTTCGGCGTGCACGTGAACCCGGCCAAGTCGGCGCGGTTCGCCGTCGAGCCCGCCGACCGGGTCGTCGTGCTCGCAGAGGACTGACCCCCACCCCCTCCAAGATGTGGGCACTTCCAGGGCTGAAACGACCCTCATGAGCCCCGAAAGTGCCGACATCTCGGGGGCCGGGGGCGGGGGCGGCGGGGTCAGCGGTCGTAGTGGCCGGCATCGACGTCCTGCAGGAGGGTCGGGCCGGACGGCACCCAGCCGAGGCTCTCCCGCGTGACGGTGCTCGTCGCGGCGGCGTCGAGCGCGATGAAGGTGGCGAACCAGCCGAAGTGCTCCGCGGCGTCCTGCGGCGGGACCGATCGGACCGGCAGCTCCATCCGCGCGCCCAGCACCTCGGCCAGCTCACGGATCGAGATGCCCTGCTCGGCCGCGCCGTGCAGGATCGAACCGCCACGTGCCTGCTCGATCGCGAGGCGGAACAGCGCCGCGGCGTCCGTGCGGTGGACCGCGGCCCAGCGGTTGGCGCCGTCATCCACGTAGCCGACGAATCCCCGGTCGCGGGCGATCTGCGCATAGGTCGCCACGAAGCCGCCGTCGCCCGCGCCGTGCACCGTCGGCGCCAGGCGGACGACGGACGAGCGGACCCCGCGGTCGGCCAGGGCGAGC
>JAOPXY010000041.1 GCA_025964895.1 Aeromicrobium sp. | reverse complement strand
CGACGAACCGCATCGAGGCGCGGATCAGATGAACGACGCACGTCTGGACCGTCGCGGCAGCCCCGGTCGCCGCGATCGCCTCTGGCAGGCCGGTCAGGCCGTCGCAGCACACGATCAGGACGTCCTTGATCCCGCGGATCGCCAGGTCGGCGCAGACCGAGGCCCAGAACTTCGCACCCTCTGCGGTCTGGAGCCAGATGCCAAGGACGTGTTTGACGCCGTCCATGTCGACGCCCACCGCGATGTGAGCGGCCTTGTTGACCACGTGGCCGCCGTCGCGGACCTTGACCACGATCGCGTCAAGGTAGATCACCGGATAGAGAGAATCCAGCGGCCGTTCCTGCCACTTGAGGACCTCGTCGGCGACCTGATCGGTAATGTTGCTGATGGTCTCGGGCGACAGCTCGGTGCCGATCGTGGACGCGAGATGGTGCTCGATATCGCGCACGGTCATCCCACCGGCGTAGAGGCTGATGATCATGTCATCGAGCCCGCCGAGACGCCGGGAGCCCTTCGGGATCAGCACCGGCACGAACGACCCCTGACGGTCCCGCGGGATCGACAGCTCAACGTCACCGACCTGAGACGAGACCGTCTTCGGGGTCGTCCCGTTGCGTGAGTTCGGGAACGCCGACGCGTCCGGGTCGCCCTTCTCATAGCCGACGTGATCGGTCAGCTCTGCCTGCAGCCCGCGCTCGAGCGTGGCCCGGATCAGCTCCGGGATGAACCCGCCATCGCCGGTCAGCTCGATCTCGCCGGCATCGATCTTCGCGAACAGGCCGTCCAACGCGCCCGACGCGGCGAGCTCGGCCGCGGCTTTCGATCCAGGCAGATCAGCGCGCTCCGCGCGCCGCGCAGCAGCGTCCTTCTTGTAGTTCTTCTCAGTCACAACAGCCATGATGATCCCTTCGTCAGGACCTGCTCCTTACACAGACCATCTGACACGCCCGCTCGCCTGACCGCGGAGCTGGAGTCCACCGACGCGGCGGCAATCATGCAGGCGTTGTCCAAGGCCGCACACGGCCTGCCGGCTGAGGATCCGCGCACGATCGACCAGGCCCGCGCCGACCTCTTCGTCGACACCCCGACCGCCGCCTGGGACGTCACAGACCTCGACACCGCCTACGTCATCTCGACCCAGACCCCCGAGGAGTTCGGCGAGCTGCTCGACTCCTTCGCCGCCCACTACGCCGCCTGACGTCACAGCAGTCCGGCTGCCTCCGCATGTCGTCGGACGGCCTGGCTGTCGGCGGCGAGGACGAACGGGACGTTCGGTGCCCAGTCCTGGCTGACCCGCTCGACCGTGCCGTCGCCCGGGTCGAGCCGCACCTCGCGGATGTAGACGGCGAGGATCCGGCCGGGGTGGGACCGGACCACGTCGGCGTAGATCTGCGGATCCTTCTCCCCGGAGTCGCCGATCAGCACGAACCGCAGGTGGGGGTGCAGGTCGAGGATCTCGTGGATGCGTCCGTGCTTCTGCTCGCGACCCGCGTCGGTGCCGAGCAGGTCGCGCAGCAGCAGGGGACCGCGGGGGAAGGCGTGGTGCTCGAGGAACGCCGTCAGGAAGGCGTGCAGGTTCCACGGGCTGGACGACACGTAGAAGACGGGATTCACGTCCGCGGCGAGATCGCGGTAGAGCTCGGCGGCGCCCGGGAACGCCTCGCGGGTCAGCTCCGAACCGGTGAACGTCTGCAGGACCATCTGGCCCGCACGCTGCACCCCGGTCCGGATCACGGTGTCGTCGAGGTCGGAGATGATGCCGAATCGTGCCCCAGGCCCGGGGACGTGGACGTCGACTGCCGCGGCAGGCGCCTCGGTGAGGCCACGGTACGGAGCCGCGAGCGACACCGTGCCGCCCGCCACGGGCGACTCGAGCGCAGCGGGCACGGCGGGCACGGGCAGTCGGACGACGAAGTAGCCGTCCTCGTCGGAGACGGCATCCGCCGCGAGCCCGCCGATCTCGACGCGCAGCGGAACGCCCGGCAGCTCACGCGTCATGAAGTGCTGCACGCTGCGACGCACCGCGGCACCGACGCCCTCGCCCTCGGCAGCCCGCGACGGCTCGGGATTGTCCAGCACCCGTCCGCGGACGACGACGCCGGCGGGACCACCGTGACCGTCGTAGGGCTCGATGCGGAAGCTCGTCGGCGCGGATCGGGTCGACCCCAGCCAACGCGGGGGAGCCGACTCCAGGAACCGCTCGACCTTCGTGACCCACCGGCTCGCACCCATCGGGCCATCGTAGAGCGGACCGTGCCCCACCCCCTTACGGTGAACGGGTGACGACGGGCAGACGCCAGGCGCCGGCAGGGCTGGTGCGAGCGAGCCATCCCGAGCCGGGCCTGGCGGTGACGGTGCTGGCCATGTTGCTGGCGCTCACGTGGGATGCATCGACCGGGGCGACGTTGCAGATCGGTTTCGCGGCGCTGAGCGGTCAGCTGACGGTCGGATGGTGCAACGACCTGGTCGACCGTGACCGTGACCGGCGGTCGGGACGACGCGACAAGCCGCTCGCGACGGGCACGCTGGGCGCCCCGACGGTTCGCGCCGCGATCGTGGTGGCGCTCGCCGTCACGGTGGCCGCATCGCTCTCGCTGGGGCTGCGCCCCGGCATGCTGCACCTGGGTCTCGTCGCGACGGGGTGGACCTACAACCTGGGGCTCAAGCGGACGCTGCTGTCGTGGCTGCCGTACGCGGTGTGCTTCGGGAGCCTGCCGGTCGTGGTGTCGCTCGCCGCCCGCGGCGAGGCGGGACCGGCGTGGACAATCGTCGCCGGGGCGCTGCTGGGCACGGGCGCGCACCTCGTCAACGCCGTGCCCGATCTCGAGGACGACCGGCGCACCGGAGTCGTGGGCCTGCCACACCGGCTCGGCGCCCGGCGGTCGATCGACCTGGCCACGGGCCTGCTGCTCGCCGGCACCGTCGTGACCGTCGTGGTCCCCGTCGAGGGCGTCGACGGGGTCGCGGTGGTGGCACTGGTCCTGTGCGCGGCGCTGCTGGTCGTGGGTCGAGTGGGGCCGCGGGCGTGGTCGTTCCGCGCCGTGCTGGGCATTGCCCTGGTCGACGTCGTGGCGCTCGTGCTGCGCAGCTGACGCGGGGACGGGGAGCGGGCGGACTGGCTGTCGCCGCCGCTGGGTAGACAGAGGTCATGTCGGTCGTCCACCACCCGTCGCCCCCGCGGCACCCGCTGGTCCTGCTCGCCAGCGCGGCGGTCGTGATCCTGGCCGTGCGCGAGGGGCGCGCGATGGTCCACCGTCCGCCGTTCACGACGCCGGCGTGACGAACCCACAGTGGCATGAGTCTGTCTCGGGTGCGCGGCTTTTGGGCCCGATCGAGGCCCGGTCAATCGTCCCGGTTCCCGAGATGTCATGCCACTCGGGACGTGTGACGATGAGGGGGTCAGCACCGTTCACGCAGCACCGGATCGAGGGGCACGACCGTGGAGATCCTTTCTGTCAGGGGTGCCCTTCCCGAGCACCGCTACCGCCAGGACGACATCACCGACGCATTCGTGGAGTTCATCTCTGATGGAGAGCTCGACCGCGACCAGCTGCGCCGGTTCCACCGCAACTCCGGCGTGCGTCAGCGCCATCTCGTGCTCCCGCTGGAGGAGTACGCGGGCCTGGACGATTTCGGCCGGTCGAACGACCTGTTCCTCGAGCACGGCGTGGCCCTCGGGTCGCGGGCGCTGCTGGACGCGCTCAAGTCAGCCGACCTGACCCCGACGGACGTCGACCTCGTCGTCACGACGACCGTCACGGGTCTGGCGATCCCGTCGCTCGACGCCCGGATCGCCGCGGCGATCGGCCTGCGCCCCGACGTCAAGCGCGTGCCGCTCGTCGGGCTGGGCTGCGTCGCCGGCGCCGCGGGAATCGCGCGCCTGCACGACCACCTGCTCGGCCACCCCGACGACGTCGCGGTGCTCGTGTCGGTGGAGCTGTGCTCCCTGACCGTGCAGCGCGCCGACGTGTCGGTCGCGAACCTCGTCGCGAGCGGATTGTTCGCCGACGGTGCCGCCGCCGTGGTCGCCCGAGGCTCGGTCGACCGCGGCCGGGGAGCTGTACCGTCGACGTCGGCGACGCTCGAGGTGCTCGACTCCCGCAGCCGCCTCTACCCCGACTCCGAGCGCACGATGGGGTTCGACGTCGGCGCGACGGGCCTGAGGATCGTGCTGGACGCCGGCGTGCCCGCGGTCGTCGAGCGATACATCGGCGGCGACGTCGACGGATTCCTGGACGCCAACGGGCTCGCCCGGGACGACATCGGCTTCTGGGTCTGCCACCCGGGCGGCCCCAAGGTCATCGAGGCGATCCAGCGGACGCTCGGCCTCGACCACGACGATGTCGGGCTCACGTGGGAGTCGCTGGCGTCGATCGGCAACCTGTCGTCGGCGTCGGTACTGCACGTCCTGATGGACACACTGCGCGACCGCCCACCCGCGCCCGGGTCGTACGGCCTCGTGCTGGCGATGGGGCCCGGCTTCTGCTCCGAGCTCGTGCTGGTGCGTGCGCCGGTCGCCGCATGACCGGCCTCGTCACGTTCACGGTCGTCGTCGTCCTCGTGGGGCTCGAGCGTGTCGCGGAGATGGTGGTCTCGCGCCGCAACGCGGCGTGGAGCCTCGAGCGCGGCGGCGTCGAGAGCGGTCACCGCCACTTCCCGGTCATGGTCGCGCTCCACACGGCCTTCCTCGCCGGGATGCTGGTCGAGGCCTGGTGGCGGCGCCCGGACGTGCCAGGCGCGCTGGCGTGGTCGATGCTGGCCGTCGCTGTCGCGTGCCAGGCGGGGCGCTGGTGGTGCATCGCCGCGCTGGGCCGCCACTGGAACACGCGGGTCATCGTCGTCCCGGGCACACCGCCCGTCGTGCGGGGCCCGTACCGGTTCCTGTCGCATCCGAACTACGTCGTGGTCGTCGTCGAGGGCATCGCCCTGCCGCTGGTCCACGCGGCGTGGATCTCCGCGCTCGTCTTCACGGTGCTGAACGCCGCGCTCCTGACGGTGCGCATCCGGGTGGAGTCCGCAGCCCTGCGGACGCTGGTCTGATGCGTGATCTCGTCGTCGCCGGAGGAGGCCCGGTGGGCCTCGTCACTGCGCTGCTCGCGGCCCGCGCGGGGCTCGACGTCGTGGTGCGTGAGCCGCGCCCCGGCCCGGTCGACAAGGCGTGCGGCGAGGGCCTCATGCCCGGCGCGGTCGCGGGGCTCGTCGATCTCGGGGTGGGTCTGGCCGGCCGTTCGCTCGCCGGCATCCGGTACGTCGACGCGAGGACGCGCGTCGAGACGCCGTTCCGCCACGGCCACGGCATGGGTGTGCGCCGTACGACGCTGCACGCCGCACTGGGGGAGGCGATCGCGGCGGCCGGCGTCGAGGTGGAGCAGGCGCCGGTCAGGGACGTCCGCGACGGCGGCGGTCACGTCGTGGTCGACGGCACCGCCACCCGGTACCTCGTTGCCGCCGACGGCCTGCACTCGCCGACCCGGCGCCTCCTGGGGCTGGAGGGGGCCAGCCGCATGCCGCGCCGGTACGCCCAGCGCGCGCATGCCGCGGTCACGCCGTGGACCGACTTCGTCGAGGTGCACTGGTCGGGTTCCGGCGAGGCGTACGTGACGCCGACCGCGGACGACCAGGTCGGCGTCGCGATCCTCACGGCGCAACTGGGGCGCGGCTTCGACGACCTGCTGCGCGACTATCCCGAGCTCGTCGAGCGTCTGGCGGGTGCGCCGCTGGGCAGGATCCGGGGCGCGGGTCCGCTGCGGCAGCGCACGACGGCGCGGGTCCGGGGCCATGTGCTGCTGGTCGGCGACGCTGCGGGCTACGTCGACGCGCTGACGGGGGAGGGCATCGCGCTGGGCTACGCGCAGGCGGCCGCGGCCGTCGCAGCGATCGTCGACCGCGATCCGCGGCGCTACGAGCGCGACTGGCGGCGCACCACGTGGCGGCACGACCTCATGACCGCCGGGCTCGTGACCGCGACGCGCGCCCCCGTCGTGCGCGCCGCGATCGTGCCGGCCGCGCGTCGCCTCCCGGCGGTGTTCGGTTGGGCCGTCGACCGGCTGGCACGCCCGGCCTGAGCGTTCGGTGATCGCTGCCGTCGCCAGGCGCATCAGGCCGAGCGTCGCCAGGTCCAGTCGGTCGGCATCGCGATGCCGTCCAGGCCGATGCCGTGGAAGATCAGCCGGTACGCGTCGGGGCTGTCGATCCGCTGCTGCTCGAGTCCCCGGTTCAGGTTGGCCCACAGCGGTGTGCTGCTGGGCGAGCCCAGGTACTCCGCGGTCTTGGTGCCCGGCAGCGCCTGCGTCTGCAGCCCGAGACTGGTCAGCAGCCGGCGGGCGTGGGAGTCCATGATCATGACGATGTAGTCGATGTCGTTGGCGGCGGCCGCCGTGATGATGCCGTGGTAGAGCGCGCTCGCGCAGAGCCCCCCGCGTCCCGCGCCGGGGCGCACCGCGATCGTTGCGACGTCCCACGTGCGCTCGGGTTCGACGCCTGCCGCCTTCGCGGACCGGACGCCGTCGACCTCCCACGGCGGACGGCCGACGTCGTTGAGCGTCTTGAGCCCGGCGGGGCCGGGGGCGATGAAGCGCATCGTGCCCACCGACGTCCCGTCGTCCTCCAGGATTGTCATGAACCCGGTCATGTCCTCGTACGGGCCGTACTCGACATCGAACTCCTCGGCGGTGTTGCCATAGGCCGCCAGGAAGACGTCCGCCTCGCACTCCTTGGCAGCCGCCAGCTCGTCGCCAGTCGGGTCGAACACGAATCGCAACGGGGCTGCAGACATGTGGCTCCTCATTCCTCGTTCAGGCTCATCGGGGTTCCCTCGCCCAGCGGCGAAGGATCGGACGTCTCACGGGGGGCGGACCACTCGCGCACCCACCGGTTGATCTGTGACGGGGGCATCGGGCGGGCCAGGTGGTATCCCTGCACCGAGTCGATGCCCATCGCGACGAGGGCCGCGAGATCGGCGGAGTTCTCCACACCCTCCGCGACGATGCGCATGTCGAGGGCGTGGGCCAGCTGGATCGTCGACGCGACGATCATGCGGCTGCGGTCGTCGCCGGCGACGTTGGCGATCAAGACCCGGTCGATCTTGAGCTCCTGCACCGGCAGGTTGCGCAGGTAGTTCAGCGAGGAGAAGCCGGTCCCGTAGTCGTCGATCGCGATCTGCACCCCGTGGCTGCGCAGCTCGAGGAGGATGTCGCGCGTGTACTGGGGATCGGCCAGGAAGGAGTCCTCGGTGACCTCCAGGACGAGCTGGTCCGTCGGGACGTCGGTCTCGCTCATCGCCTCGTACAGGTGCGGCAGGAAGGTCGGCCCGAGCAGCTCAGGTGGCGCGCAGTTGATCGCGACCCGCAGCTCGAGACCCTCGGCATGACGCGCCGCGAGGTCCTTGATCGCCTGCTGTGCGACGAGGTCCGACAGCCGGCCCATCAGGCCGGCGCGCCGGGCGGCAGGCAGGAAGGAGACCGGACTGATGACGCCCTGCGTGGGATGGCGCCAGCGCACGAGTGCCTCCAGACCGCACACCTGCATCGTGGCGGCGTCGAACTGTGGCTGGTACCAGACCTCGATCTGGCCGTCGGTGATCCCTCTGCGCAGCTCCTCGGCCAGCTGCAATCGCGAGCGCGAGAACTCGTCGAGCTGGCTGTCGTACAGTGCGGCACCGAGGCCTGAGTTCTTGGCCTGGTACATCGCGACGTCGGCCCGGCGCAGGACCTCGCCGCCGTCGGCGTCGGACGCGAGCGCCACCGTGACGCCGATCGATCCCGACGGCGAGATCTCGATGCCGTCGACCATGATCGGCTTCGCGAGCTCGCGCAGGACCTCGTGAGCGGTCTCCATCAGCTCGATCTCGTCGGTCGTCTCCAGGATGATCGCGAACTCGTCACCACCCAGACGCGCGACCCGGGCCTGCGGGTCGACCGCCTCGCGCATCCGGACGCCCACGAGGGTCAGGACCGTGTCGCCGGCACGGTGACCCAGGGAGTCGTTGACCTCCTTGAACCCGTCGAGGTCGAGCAGCATCAGCGACATCGGCGCGCGATCGGTCAGGCCGTCCGACAGCCACGTTCGCACCGCACGACGGTTGGGCAGCTTGGTGAGGTCGTCGGTGTGGGACAGCGCGAAGGCATCGTTGGCGCGGTTCGCGTCGCGCAACGCCAGCGCCATCCGTCCGGCGACGCTGCCCATCGTCAGCACGGCGGGCGGCAGCGTGTAGTAGGCCAGCGTGTCGTCGGGACGGATCGTCAGCGCCGCGAGGGCGATCAGACCGGCGCCGACGAGCACCGGCGTGCCGACGGTCCTGGGAATGGACTTGATCATCGACTGCTGCGGGCGGACCGCGGCGGCGACCAGGAGCGAGAAGCCGCCACCCCACAGGGCGTAGCTCAGGTTGCCGAAGTCGTACGTGCTTGCCGAGGCCTGCAGCGCGAACCCGGAGTCGGCGCAGGCCAGCAGCACGAACCCCGCGCCGATCATCCACGACTTGGCGCGGTCGATGCGCACCTGCATGAGCCCCTGCCCCAGCACGACGACGGCCAGCATCATGTCGGCCAGCGGGTAGATCAGCGCCAGCAGCAGCGAGACACCCTCCTGGTGGGACGCGAGGCGGATCGGCGCGACCAGTAGGAGCGACGCGAGGCACGCGGTGCCACCGCAGATGATGACGATGTCGAGCCACCCGCGCGCGGGCCGCTGCTGGCGTCGGTCGACGTCGCCCAGCAGATAGCCGACCATGCCCAGGTACGAGATCAGGAACAGCCACTCCCCGGGCGCGGGGAACTGCGTGACGCCCTCGTCGCGGGCCGCGTTGACCACGCCCGACCCCAGCGCCCAGCTGGCGATCGCGGCGAGCAGGACCAGCAGGGTCGTCCGGCGGGACGGGTGCAGGTACGCCGCCAGGGCGAGACGCAGCAGCAGCAGCGAGAAGAAGATCGGCAGCACCGTCAGCAGGATCGAGGGCGACTTCTGCCCCGTGACCGATTGCGCCACCTGGTTGACGACGAGGCCGACGCCCATGACGATCCACGGCAGCGGTGCGACGATCGCCTGGACACCGACGACCCGGGAGTGCCGCTCAGTTGGACGAGGCATCGCACT
Organism: Aeromicrobium sp.; assembly: GCA_025964895.1. Classification (GTDB taxonomy): domain Bacteria; phylum Actinomycetota; class Actinomycetes; order Propionibacteriales; family Nocardioidaceae; genus Aeromicrobium. The sequence continues at coordinate 13,667 of JAOPXY010000041.1, read as the reverse complement.
CCAGGCTGGTCAGGACGAGGTCGACGTCGTCGGTCGTCGTCAGGGGGTTGACGAAGCACAGTCGCAGGACGGGATCGCCGTCGAACGTCGTCGGGGTCACGAGCGCCGTGCCGGCCGCCTGTGCCGCAGCCGACCACTGGTCGTACTGCTCCTGCATCCAGCCGCGTCTCCGGAACAGGACGACCGACAGGTGCGGCTCGGTGGCGAGCTCGAGGTACGGGAGCGTCTCGATCTGCTTGGCCGCGTAGCCGGCGACCGCGAGGCAGAACTCGACCGCGTCGACGTAGGCGTCGGTGCCGTTGGCCACGAGCGACGCCCACACCGGCAGGCCACGCGCACGCCGGCTGAGATGGGTCGCGTAGTCGGCGGGGTTGTCGGCGTCGTCGGCGTCGACCGCGTCGAGGTACGCGGCGCTCTGCCGGTGCGCCTCCCGCGCGATGCTCGGGTCGAGGTAGAGCACGGCGGCGCAGTCGAAGGGCGTGAACAGCCACTTGTGCGGGTCGATCGTGACCGAGTCGGCGTGCTGGATGCCCCGGAACTCCGCACGTCGTCCCGGCGCCAGCAGGGCGGCTCCGCCGTAGGCGGCGTCGACGTGCAGCCAGATCCCGCGCACCTCGCAGCACTCCGCGATCTCGTCGAGCGCGTCGATCGCCCCGGTGTTCGTGGCGCCGGCGTTGGCGACGACGGCGACGACGTCACGCCCGTCGAGCGAGTCCAGCACCCGCGTCAGCTCGTCGCCGTCGAGCCGCTGGTCGGGCGACCCTGCGGAGACGACGTGGCAGCCCATGATGCTCGCGGCGGCCCGCACCGACGAGTGGGCCGACGCGCTCGCCACGATAACGCGCGGCAGCTCGCCGTCGGGAGCGATCCGCCCGTGCCGGGCCGCGACGAGGGCACTGAGGTTGGCCATCGACCCGCCGCTGACGAACACGCCGTGCGACGGCGGGGGGTAGCCGACGATGTCGCAGAGCCACCGGGCCGCGGCCCGCTCGGCCGCGACGACGTCACCAGCCTCGAGCTCGCTGCCGCCGTAGATCGACGCGGCCGACAAGGCGGCGTCGGCGATGACCGCGGCGGGGGTCGGTGCCCCGCCGACGAAGGCGAGGTAGCGCGGGTGGTCGGTCGGGAAGGTCGTGGGCATCAGCACGTCGCGCAGAGCCGTCCAGGTGGCCTGGATGCCGATGCCCGACCGCGTGACGTCGGGGAGTCGAGACCGGCGTGGCGGACGCATCGGCACGGGAGCCTCACGGCGGTCGGCGATCCACCGCGCGAGGTCGCTCAGCACCTGCCGATCCTGCAGCACGAAATCGTGCACGTCGCCCCACGATCGTCGGAGTGTATGCCGTCCGGTCAGCGGGACCGTTGTGGACGACTGTGTCCCCGGGTGCTCCCGACCACCCTCCTCAGCGTATCCCCCGATGAGGTCACAGTCGTTCGCGTCTCATGGCGTCAGGCGGTGACGTGGCTCACGGGGAGGTGGCGGTACGGATCTGCTTGGAGCGCACTCCATCGTTGCGTGCCGCAGTAGCGTGGATCACGTGACTGCACCCACCATGACCACCGTCGGCGAGCTGCGGGCCTCGGGCCACGTCCACAAGACCTTGCGCGTCGAGATCCGCGACAACCTCCTCTCCGCCCTGCGCGACGGCCGCGATCCGTGGCCAGGCCTGCACGGCTTCGAGTCGACCGTCATCCCGCAGCTGGAGCGTGCCCTCATCGCGGGGCACGACATCGTCCTGCTGGGCGAGCGCGGCCAGGGCAAGACCCGGGTGCTGCGCACCATGGTCGGCCTGCTCGACGAGTGGTCGCCCGTCATCGAGGACTCCGAGCTCGGCGAGCACCCGTACGAGCCCATCACGACGCAGAGCCTGCGCCGGGCCGCCGAGCTGGGCGACGAGCTGCCGATCGCGTGGCGCAGCCGCGACGGGCGGTACGCCGAGAAGCTCGCGACGCCCGACACGAGCGTTGCGGATCTCATCGGCGACGTCGACCCCATGAAGGTCGCCGAGGGACGCAGCCTGGGTGACCCCGAGACGATCCACTTCGGGCTCATCCCGCGCAGCCACCGCGGCATCGTTGCGATCAACGAGCTGCCCGACCTGGCCGAACGCATCCAGGTCGCGATGCTCAACGTCATGGAGGAGCGCGACATCCAGATCCGCGGCTACGTGCTGCGCCTCCCGCTCGACGTGCTGGTCGTCGCGAGCGCGAATCCCGAGGACTACACGAACCGTGGTCGCATCATCACGCCGCTGAAGGACCGCTTCGGCGCCGAGATCCGCACGCACTACCCGACCGAGCTGGTCGACGAGGTCGCCGTCATCCGCCAGGAGGCCGCGCTCGTCGCCGACGTGCCCGACTACCTCGTCGAGATCCTGGCCCGCTTCACCCGCGCACTGCGCGAGTCGAGCGCGGTCGACCAGCGCAGCGGCGTCAGCGCCCGATTCGCGATCGCGGGCGCGGAGACGATCGCGGCCGCAGCGATCCACCGGGCGACGCGCCAGGGCGAGGACGAGGCGGTCGCCCGTCCCGTCGACCTCGAGACCGCGGTCGACGTGCTCGGCGGCAAGATCGAGTTCGAGTCCGGCGAGGAGGGTCGCGAGGACGAGATCCTCGACCACCTGCTGCGCACGGCCACGGCGCAGACGGTGCGCGAGCACTTCCGCGGCGTCGACTTCACGCTGCTGGTCGACGCGATCGAGAGCGGCGTCATGGTCACGACGGGCGAGCAGGTCACGGCTCGTGACTTCCTTGCTGGCCTGCCCCCGCTGGGCGAGTCCGAGCTGTACGACGAGGTGTGCGAGCGCCTCGGCGCGACCAACGACGGGCAGCGCGCCGGTGCGATCGAGCTGGCGCTGGAGGGCCTGTACCTGGCCCGCAAGCTCAGCAAGGAGACCGGCGGCGGAGAGATCATCTATGGCTAGGGTCAACCGCCGGCTCACCCGGGCAGCGCGGTACGGCAGGTACGACGGCGGTCCCGATCCGTTGGCGCCGCCGGTCGACCTCAGCGATGCGCTCGACGCGATCGGCGACGACGTCATGGCCGGCTACTCGCCCGAGCACGCGCTGCAGGAGTTTCTGCGGCGCGGCGGACGCGACCAGAACGGCCTCGACGACCTGGCCCGCCGCGTCGCGGAGAAGCGGCGGGAGCTGACGCAGAAGCACAACCTCGACGGCACCCTGCAGGAGGTCAAGGAGCTGCTCGAACGGGCCGTTCTCGAGGAGCGCAAGCAGCTCGCGCGCGACGTGGAGATGGACGACGGCGACCGGGCGCTGGCCGAGCTGCAGCTCGACAACCTGCCGCCGTCGCCGGCGGCCGCCGTCAGCGAGCTCGGCGGCTACGAGTGGCAGAGCAGCCAGGCCCGCGAGGACTACGAGAAGATCAAGGACCTCCTCGGCCGGGAGATGCTCGACCAGCGCTTCGCCGGCATGAAGAACGCGCTGGAGAACGCGACGGACGAGGACCGTGAGGCGATCAACGAGATGCTCACGGATCTCAACCAGCTGCTGGGGTCGCACGCCCGTGGCGAGAGCTCGCAGGAGCAGTTCGAGGAGTTCATGGCCAAGCACGGGGAGTTCTTCCCCGAGAACCCGCAGACGATCGACGAGCTGCTCGACACCCTCGCCCAGCGTGCCGCCGCGGCGCAGCGCATGCGCAACTCCATGACCCAGCAGCAGCGCGATGAGCTCGACGCTCTCGCGCAGCAGGCCTTCGGATCACCCGAGCTCATGCAGTCGCTCGCGCAGCTCGACGGCACCCTGCAGTCGCTGCGCCCCGGCGAGGACTGGGGCGGCGCGGAGTACATGGACGGCGAGGAGGGCATGGGTCTCGGCGACGGCACCGGCGTCTTCCAGGACCTCGCTGACCTCGACTCCCTGTCCGAGCAGCTCGCGCAGACGTACAGCGGCTCGCGCATGGACGACATCGACCTGGAGAGGCTGAGCCGCCAGCTCGGCGACGACGCCGCGGTCGACGCCCGCACGCTGCAGCAGCTGGAGAAGGCGCTGCGCGACTCCGGCACGATGCGCCGCGGCACCGATGGCCAGCTCAAGCTGACTCCCAAGGCGATGCGGCAGCTCGGCAAGGCGCTGCTGCGCGACGTCGCCGACAAGATGTCGGGACGTCAGGGCAACCGCGACCTCCGCCAGGCCGGTGCCGCGGGCGACCGCTCCGGCGCGACCCGCGAGTGGGCGTTCGGCGACACCGAGCCGTGGGACGTCACCCGCACCATCACCAATGCACTGAGCAGAACGGCGGGGGCCCGAACGGCGGGGGAGGGCGGCACGACGATCGGCCGGGTCCGCATCGAGATCGGCGACGTCGAGGTGCAGGAGACCGAGGCCCGCACGCAGGCATGCGTCGCGCTGCTCGTCGACACCTCGTTCTCGATGGCGATGGACGGCCGCTGGGTGCCGATGAAGCGCACCGCCCTGGCCCTGCACACCCTGATCACGAGCCGCTTCCGCGGCGACGACCTGCAGCTGATCGGCTTCGGCCGGCACGCGCAGGTCATGGACATCGAGGAGCTGACCGGGCTCGATGCGCGGTGGGACAAGGGCACCAACCTGCACCACGCGCTGCTGCTCGCGAACCGGCACTTCCGCAAGCACCCCAATGCGCAACCGGTGCTGCTGATCGTCACCGACGGCGAGCCGACGTCACACCTGGAGTCCAGCGGCGAGGTCTACTTCGAGTACCCGCCGCACCCGTTGACCGTCGCGTACGCCGTCCGCGAGCTCGAGGGCTCGATCCGCCTCGGCGCCCAGACGACGTTCTTTCGGCTGGGGGAGGACCCGGGCCTGGCCCGCTTCATCGAGTCGATGGCCCGGCGGGTCGGCGGCACCGTCGTCGCGCCCGAGCTGGACGATCTCGGTGCCGCGGTCGTGGGGTCGTACCTCGGCTCGCGCCGCGGGACCGGTGGGTTCGGTGTCGGGTACGACGATCTGTTCGGCGGGGGCGGTCGCGGGAGCTGGGCCGGCTAGTAGCCCTCCCGGTACGTCGGGAAGCGGGGCACCCAGCCGGTCTCCCGCAGGCGCGCGTTCGACAGCCGCTTGCCGTGCCCGCGCGCCGGGTCGGCCGCCGGGGTCGGCGGGGCGTCCAGCCGGTCGCCGAGGAACGCCGCGACGACACCGAGCTGGGCCGGCTCGTCGTCGGTGCCGACGTACACCGCCTCGGGCTGCTGCTCCATCGTGAGCAGGTGGACGACGGCCGCCGCGGCGTCGTCGCGGTGGATGCGGTTGGTCCAGCGGTGCTCGTCCTGCACCTGGCCGGCCCGCACCTGGCCCACGAGCCGCGGCTCGCCGTGCCCGTACAGTCCGGACAGCCGCAGGACCGTGCCGCCGGGCACCCGGCGCAGGAACACCCGCTCCGCCTCGACGAGCATCCGCCCCGGCCCGTCGGCCGGGTCCGTGGGCGTCGACTCGTCGAGCAGCTGCCCCCGGTCGGTCTCGCCGTAGACCGCTGTCGACGACACCAGCACGGCGCGGCGCGGCGCGAGCCCAGCGTTGTCGACCGCGTCGAGCGCCCGCCCCATGCCCTCGACGTACGTCGCGCGGTACGACTCCTCCGTGCGTGGACGGGCGGTCAGCGCGACGACCAGGTACGCGAGGTCCATCGCGGGCAGCTCCGGCGCCTCCCGCGTGAGGTCGACCGCGAGTCCGCGCAGCGGCGGCGGCACGAGCTCGGCCCGGCGGCGCAGGGCGAGCACCTCGTGACCGCGGGCCGCGAGACGTCCGCCGACACCGGCGCCCAGGTCGCCACAGCCCACGAGGAGCACATCGGGATCCATGGGCACGAGAGTACGGCGCCCGCCCCCCGAGTCCGTCGAACGGTCAGAACGGGGGCCAGGGGATCGCCGGCATGGCGCCCTTCGGGGCGGGGAACCGCTCCGTGCGCAGCAGCCGGTCGCAGCGACCGGCGAGGGCTGCCAGCTCGTGCCCCGTCAACAACGGCGCCAGCGCCTCGCCCAGCGTGCCGGCCAGCGCGGCCCGCACCCGCTCGACGCCCTCGAGCTCCCACGGCTCCAGCGGTTCGCCGATCCATCCCCACAGCACGGTGCGCAGCTTGTGCTCGGCGTGGAACGTCAGGCCGTGGTCGATGCCGTGGCGGTGCCCCCCGGCCATCTCCAGGATGTGACCGCCCTTGCGGTCGGCGTTGTTGGTGACGATGTCGAACACCGCCATGCGACGCAGCGCGGCGGAGTCCTCGTGGATCAGCGAGACGGGGCGGTCGTGGGCGTCGTGGCCGTCGAAGACGTGCAGCCAGCCCGACTCCGGCACCTGGTCGGACGGTACGAGGTCGACCGCGTCCTGCGTGGGGTCGACGTGCTGCCACAGCTGCACCATGCCGATGCCCAGGGGACCGTCACGCAGCCAGGTGCGCGGCACGACGTCCCACCCGAAGGCCTCCGAGACGAGGTAGGCCGCGGCCTCGCGGCGGGCCAGGTTGCCGTCCGGGAAGTCCCACAGGGGCGCCTCGCCGTCGACCGGCTTGTAGACGATCTCGGTGTCGCCGATGCGCCCCACGAACGTCGCGTTGGACGCGGGCATGATGCGACCCGCCAGCTCGATCTCGCCGGTGGCGAAGTCGACGTCCGCGGTCACCGGAATCCGTCGGGAAGGGTGCAGACGTGGTCGGGGGAGTCCATCGGCATCCGGCAGAGGGTGCACAGGGGGCGGCCCGCGCCGACGACCTCGCGCGTCCGCTTCGCGAACGCCCGCGCCGTGCCGACGGGGATGCGCACCAGCAGCACCTCGTCGGGCTCGATCTCGTCGAGGTCGATCGACTCCAGCTCCTCGGCGTCCACGACGACGAGTGGATAGGCCTGCACGACCATCTGGGCCGTCGTCGGGTCCCAGCCGAGGCTCATGGTGCCGGCGCGGAACTCCTCCTCGACGGGCTGGTCGAGCGGATCGTTGTCGACGAGGCCCTCCGGCGTGATCGCGGGAACGCTGAACGGGTTGCCGTCCTCGGCCATCAGCTCGTCGAGGACCTCCTCGATGCGCTCCGCGAGGGCAGCCGACTGCTCCTTCTCCAGGCCGATACTGACGAGGCGCGAGCCCGCGCGAGCCTGCAGGTAGAACGTGCGCGCGCCGGGCTCGCCGACGGTGCCGACGACGAGGCGGTCGGGCCAGTCGAACTCGTGGACGATGGGTGCCATGCCGTCCATGTTAGGAGCGCCCCGTGACGGGCGCCCCGTGACCTGCGCCCCCACCGACGGGTGCGTCGTCGGCAGCGGACGCCGCACGCAGCCACGACAGGTCGCCGGCGTCGGTGTTGGTCGCCGCGACGACGGGTCGCGACGCGCCGTACTGGACGATCGAGACCGAGGCCGGGTTGACGTGGATGCGCTGGAACAGGTCCAGGTGCATCCCCAGGGCGTCGGCCAGGATCGACTTGATGATGTCGCCGTGGCTCACCGCAACCCACACGGCCCGCGGTCCGTGCTCGGCCTCGACCGCCGCGTCGCGGCGCCGGATCGCCGCGACCGAGCGGGCCTGCATCGTGCCGAGCGACTCCCCGCCGGGGAACGTCGCCGCGGAGGGGTGCGACTGGACGACCTTCCAGAGGTCCTCCTTCGCGAGGTCGGCGAGCCGCCGGCCCTGCCACTGGCCGTAGTCGCACTCGGTGAGGTCGCGGTCGAACGACACCTCCGGCGAGCCCTCCTGGTGCTTCAGCACGGCCCTCGCCGTCTGCCGGCACCGCTCCAGCGGACTGGAGACGATGCCGACCAAGGGCACGACGGCCAACCGCTCGCCCGTGCGATCGGCCTGCCCGCGCCCGATCTCGTCGAGCTTGACGCCGGCGGTGCGCCCGGCGAGCACGCCGGTGGCGTTGGCGGTGGTGCGGCCGTGCCGCACGAGGATGACTGTGGCCATGTCGAGGAGCCTAGAGTGCCGTCGCCTCGTCCAGCGTGGGGTAGTCGGTGTAGCCCTCGGCGCCGCCGCCGTAGAACGTGTCGGGGTTCGGCTGGTTGAGCTCCGCCCCGGTGCGCCAGCGCGTCGACAGGTCGGGGTTCGCCAGGTACGGGCGTCCCACGGCGACGAGGTCGGCGAGGCCGCCGTCGATGACGGCCGAGACCTCGTCGAGGTCCGCCACGTTCGCGAAGCCGGTGTTGGCGATCAGCACGCCGCCGAAGCGGGCGCGCAGGTCCTTCACAAGCTCGGTCGCCGGGTCGGCGAGGACGCTCAGGTAAGCCAGTCTGAGCGGCGCCAGCTGCTCGACGAGGTAGCCGTACGTCGCGGCGACGTCGTCGGCATCCTCCTCGAGCACGCCCTGGATGTTGTGCGCGGGCGAGATGCGGATGCCGGTGCGCTCGGCGCCGATCGCTTCGGCGACGGCCCGGGTGACCTCGATCGTCAGGCGAGCGCGGTTCTCCGGCGAGCCGCCGTACTCGTCGGTGCGCTGGTTCGACGACGGCGCCAGGAACTGGTGCAGCAGGTAGCCGTTGGCCGAGTGGATCTCGACGCCGTCGAGGCCGGCCTCGACCGCGCTGCGGGCGGCGTGGACGAACTCCTGCACGATGCCGGGGATCTCGTCGGTCTCGAGGGCGCGCGGGGTCGGGTGGTCGACCTGGCCGCCGGCCGTGACCATCTGACCGGGGGCGGCGATGGCGCTCGGTGCGACGGTCTCGAGGCCGTCCTTGTTGTCGGGGTGCGCGATGCGGCCGACGTGCATGAGCTGGACGACGATGCGTCCGCCGTGGGCGTGCACCTCGTCGGCGACGGCGCGCCAGCCCTCGATCTGCTCGGCGGAGTGGATGCCGGGGGTGTCGAGGTAGCCCTGGCCGACGGCGCTGGGCTGGGTGCCCTCGGTGACGATGAGGCCGGCGCCCGCGCGCTGCGCGTAGTACGAGATCGCGAGGTCTCGGGGCACCTGCTTCTCGCCCGCGCGATTGCGCGTCAGGGGCGCCATGACAAAGCGCTGGGGCAGGGTCCAGGCGCCAACCTGGATGGGCTCGAAGACGTCCGTCATGCTGCTCCTCGGGTTCGGATCGGGCTCGCCGGACGGCGGGCACCTCCATCGTCAACGTGGCCCGGCAGCGAGGATTCCTCCGCGGGGTGTGAAGAAGTCGACAGCGTCTCGAGTTGCGGATGCCTGCGTCGTCGGCGGGCCGTCAGGTGGCGCCGGCGATGAGGAAGCCGTCGTCGGTCTGCTCGAGCTGCAGAGTGACGTCCTCGGTGCGCCGCTCGCCGTCGTACTCGTACGAGTAGGTGTACGAGACGGTCATGGCGTCCTCATCGGCCGAGACCTTCTGGACGTCGACCTCGCTCACGTCGCCCCAGAAGCCCTTGTATCCCTCGATGCCGCCGCTCTCGCGCTGGTAGTCCTGCGTCAGCATCGCGAACCCGGCGTCCGGATCGCTGTCGGCGGTCTGCAGGTAGTCGGCGGCAAAGCCCTGCATCGCGTCCGCGACCGAGGCCTCGCCGTCGCTCGGGGTCTCTTCCGTCGCCTCCGGCTCCGCGGACGTGGCCCCGGACGAGTTCGGTTCCCTGGCGGTGGGATCGGCGTCGTCCCCGCGATTCATCAGGACGATCGCCAAGATGACCGCGGCAGCGGCGGCGATGAGCGCCAGGGGCACGGCGGGCACCCGGCGGGTCCTTCTGCGGCCGGATTTCGGCGGGAGGACGGGCGGGAGGACGGGAGCGGGTGCCTGTGCGACGGCTGTCGGCGTGGGCTCTGGCAGCTCGGCGGCGTACATCGCGGCGGTCGGGACGGGCTCGGCGAGGGGGCGGAACGCGGTCGTGGCCGTCGGCTTGACCGGTTGGGTCGGAGCGGCGAAGGCCGCAAAGCCCTGTGTCTCGTCGTCCTCCACGTAGTGCCCGATCGCCGGGAACGTGGCGACCTCGAGCGCCTCCTCGATCTCGGACATCGTCGGCCGGGCCTCGGGGTCGTGCTGCATCATCGCGGCGACGAGCGGGGCCAGCGGACCGTCCACCTCCAGCTGCGGCGCCGGCTCGTTGACGATGCGGTACATCGCGCCGAGGAGGTTGTCGCCGACCTCGTACGGCGGGCGCCCGGTCGCGGCGTGGAAGACGGTGGCGCCGAGCGACCAGACGTCGCTCGCCGTCGTCGCGGTGCGTCCGGTCGCGACCTCGGGGGAGAGATAGGCGGGGGAGCCGGTGACGAGACCGGTCTGGGTCAGCGCGGCATCGGCCTGGGCCCGCGCGATGCCGAAGTCGGACAGCTTCGCGAACCCCTGCTGCGTCAGCAGGATGTTGGACGGCTTCACGTCCCTGTGCACGATGCCGTGCTCGTGCGCGGCCGCGAGGGCGCCGGCCACCTGCTTGACGAGCTGCGCGAGCCGCTCGGGCTCGAGCGCGCCCCGCTCGGCGATGAGCCCGGCGAGGGTGGGACCGTCGACGTGCTCCATGACGAGCCACTGGTGCCCGTCTCCCTCGACGAGGTCGTAGACCGCGACGACGTTGCGGTGCGTCACCCGGGCCGCGAGGTGGGCCTCGCGCTCCGCGCGTCCGAGGTCGGCGTGTCCGCCGGCGATGAGCCCGATCTGCTTGATCGCAACAGTCCGGCCCAGCACGGTGTCTCGTGCCAGCCACACCGATCCCATGCCGCCGCGCCCGATCTCACGATCGAGCTCGTATCTGTCCGCAAGCATCGTGCCCCACCTCCTCGACCACCCAAACTAGGGCGTCGCGCAAGCTCCCGCTCATCGCAGGGTCACCTCACCTGACCCGGACAGCATGGGACGAAGTGCCTGCAGTTCCCATACCCAGCGGTACGGGCGTCGGACGTCGTGAGGCCCGCAGCGCGTGCTCGGGCGAGCCGGCGCTGCTCGAGTCGAAGCGCCCGGTAGCGTCCGGGGGTGGCCAGTCCTCGCCGATCCAGTGCTCGTCGACGCAGCGCGTCCCCGCGCCGTAGCGGGACGCGACAGCCATCGCGGCCGTTGCCGACTGCCGGGCCGGGTGAGCGGGTGTGGGTGCTCGACGTCCCGTACGGGACACAGGTCGACGGCGCCACTTGGCACCCGGCGGTCACGGCCCATCTACATGTCGGACGCGCCTTGCCCGCGCACCTCGTGCCCTACGCTCCGGGGCCCTACACGCTCGGTCGGTTCGTCGAGAACTCCCTGAACCCGGACGATCCGACGCCCAGCCCCGAGCCGACGGGCGCTCTCGAGCCCCGGCGGATCCAGTTCGAGGCGGCCGACGCGATCGCCGAGCGTGCCGCCCGGGGTGGCCGACTGTTCCTGCTGGCCGACGAGCCGGGTGTGGGCAAGACGATCTCGGCCGTCCTCGGTGCGGCGGCGGTCGGCGACCTCCGTAGCGCGCGACGGGTGCTCGTCGTGGCCGACCGGCCCGCGGCGATCACCATCGGCCACTGGTGCCGCACGATCACGGCGCTGGGCGACGGCGGTCTGGAATGGGTCGTCATCACCTGGGACAGGCTCGAGAAGGTCAAGGACCACGCCTGGGACGTGATCATCGCGGACGAGGCCCACGCGCTGCGACGGACGACGACGAAGCGGTGGAAGCTCTGGGCGACGATCTCGGGGCATGGGCGCCCGCACGACAAGGCGCCGTTCGTCATCGCGACGACCGCAACGCCCGGACACACGCCACTCGAGCTGCCGTACCTCGCTCCCGCCTACGCGCAGGTGCTCGGCGAGCCGATGCGGGAGTGGACCTCGGCGGCGCGACCCGGGACCGCGTTCGCTGCTGCGCTCGAGCGCCACGGCGTCGGGGTGGAGCACGGCCGCTACGGCGCGACATGGACCGACGATCCCGCGCGACGCGCGGCAGACCTCAAGCTGGTGCGCGGCTGGCTCGCCGACGAGCGACCTCCGGCGATGCTGCACCGCGCGGCGCCGTGGGGGCCGGTGCCGATCTCCGGCATGCCGGTGGCGCTCACGCCGACGGAGCGGACCGCCTACGAGGCTGAGTGGGGCGAGTTCTGTCGCGAGATGGACATCGCGCGACGCGGCCGCAGTGTTGCGAAGGGCCGGTCCGCGCTGCTGCGCTTCCGCCAGAAGGCCGGGCTGATCCGTGTCGAGTCGACGGTCGCCTGGATCGCCCAACAGGTCCAGGCCGAGCGCCAGGTCGCGTGCGCGGTCGAGTTCGTCACGACCGCCGCCGACCCCATCGCCGACCGGCTGCGTGACTCCGGCATCGAGGTGGCCACGATCTACGGCCGCCACCGGTTCGACGTCGAGGCCGAGCGGCTCCGGTTCCAGACCGGGCAGGCGAAGGTCTGCGTCTTCACGACGGTCGCCTCGATCAGCCTGCACGCCGGCGAGACCCTCGCAGACGGCCGCCTGGCGAGCACCGAGCCGCGGGTCGGTGTGTTCCACCAGGCGCGCTTCTCGGGCATCGCCGGACGGCAGGTGACCGGCCGAACCCACCGCGACCACCAGGTCTCGCCGTGGCACATCGCGTACGCCGAGGGCACGGTCGAGGAACAGGTCGGCAAGGTCATGGTTGAGCGGATCGCCGCAGCCTCCGACACGGCGGGAGGGGACACCCGCGGCCTCGCCGAGGTCGCCCAGCTCCTCGGGGCCGACTGGCTGCCGGCCTCGGCCATGACCGAGGACGGCGTCTGACCGGGCTCGCTCCTTGAGCTTGTCACCCGCTCCTTGAGCTTGTCGAAAGGCCTCCGCTGCCTTCCACCTCGGCAAGGCTCGCTCCTTGAGCTTGTCGAAAGGCCTCCGCTGCCTTCCACCCTGGCAGGACCCTGCCCCCCGGTTGGTCACGGAGCTGGTCCATACTACGAACTGGTCAGGCTCGACAGAGGCTGGCTTCGCGGACGTGGTGTAGTTGCAGCACGCTTCCCTTCCAGGGAATGAGTCGAGGTTCAAATCCTCGCGTCCGCTCCACACTCCGAAGCCGAACCCATGCGCCGGCATCGCACCAACGCGATGCCTGAGTCTGCGCCGCCGTGGATGTGCGCGCCGGTCCGCTGCCGGCCGTCCTCAGACCGTGGAGAGAGTGACGGGCGGAAGCTCTTCGAAGGCCGGCTTCGCGAACAAGTAGCCCTGGAAGAGGCGGATGCCGGCGGCTTTCAGCACCTCGAACTCCGCCTCGGTCTCGACGCCCTCGGCCAGCACGGTGATGTCGAGCTGCTGCGCGATGCTCATGATGCCGGCGACCACGGCCTGGCCGGCCCGGTTGGTGTCGACGTCGCGGAGGATCTTCATGTCGATCTTGATCAGGTCGGGCTGGAACTCGACCAGGAGCCCGAGCCCGGCGTGACCTGCGCCGAAGTCGTCGATCGCGATGGTGAAGTCGTGCTTGCGGTACTCGGCGATGATGTTGGTGAGGTGGACGGTGTCTGAGACCTCTTCGTCCTCGGTGAACTCGAACATGATGGCCGACTTCGGGAACGAGAACCGATCGGCAGCCAGGAGCGTCGCGCGAAGACACGCGGCCGGCTCGTACACCGCGTTGGGCATGAAGTTGATCGAGAGCTTGAGGTCCTCGCCGGCGGGGAACAGGCGCGATGCCAGCTCGATCGCCTTGACGCGGCAGTCCTGGTCGAAGCGGTACTTCTGCTCCTGCGAGACCTGCGAGAGGACGGAGAAGGCGCTCTCACCCGCCATGCCCCTGACCAGCGCCTCGTAGCCCCACACGCGCTCGGCCACCGCGTCGTAGATCGGCTGGAACGCCATGCTGAACTCGAAGTCGAGGCGGGTGGATTCCCTGCAGCTCTGGCA
>JAOPXY010000026.1 GCA_025964895.1 Aeromicrobium sp. | reverse complement strand
TCACCGACGAGCTCGTCGCGGTGCACGGCCAGTCCGACCAGCACCGCCTGCTGCGCGCCGCCGAGCAGCGCGCGGCGCTCGACCGGTTCGCGGGCGAGGAGTTCGCCGCGGCCGCCTCGCTGTACGCACCCGCGTACATTCGCTGGCGGACCGTCGAGCGCACCCTCGACGAGCTGCGCACCCACGCGCAGGAGCGGGCCCGCGAGGTCGACGTCCTGCGATTCGGCCTCGACGAGATCGCGACCGTGACCCCCGAGGCCGGCGAGGACGAGGTGCTCCGCGTCGAGGAGGGCCGGCTCGCGCATGCGGAGTCGCTGGCCCGTGCGGCGGACGAGGCGCACCGGCTGCTGGTGGGCGACACCGACCTGTCGGCCGCCCGCACCCTGGTCGCCGACGCGTCCGGTGCCCTGCAGGAGGCGTCCGGCCACGACCCGGCGCTCGACGCGCTGACCGAGCGGGTCCTCGAGATCGGCATCCTGATCGACGACGTCGGCACCGAGCTCGGCGCGTACGTCGACGGCGTCGAGCTCGACCCCGAGCGCCTCGCGGAGCTGCAGCAGCGCCGCGCAGAGCTGGCCGGCCTCCAGCGCAAGTACGGCCCGACGCTCGACGACGTGCTCGCGTGGGCCGAGAAGAGTGCCGCTCGCCTCGACGAGCTGGGCAACGACGACGAGTCGATCGCGGCGCTCGAGGCCGAGCAGGCAGAGCTCGTCCCCGAGCTCCGACGCCTGGCCGGCGACATGTCGCGCCTGCGCACCGAGGCCGCCGGTCGGCTCGGCGAGCTGGTCGACGCCGAGCTGGCGCAGCTGTCGATGCCCTCGGCACACCTCGAGGTGGCCGTCACGACGCCCGTTGACGCGACCCCCGGCCCGCACGGCGTCGACGACGTCGAGCTGCTGTTCGCCGCCAACAGCGGCACGGGCCTGCGCCCGCTCCACAAGGGCGCGAGCGGGGGAGAGCTGTCGCGCCTCATGCTCGCGCTCGAGGTCGTCCTGGCCGACCGCACGACCGTGCCCACCCTCGTGTTCGACGAGGTCGACGCCGGCATCGGTGGCAAGGCCGCCGTCGAGGTCGGCCGGCGGCTGGCACGCCTCGCCGAGCACGCGCAGGTCATCGCCGTGACCCACCTGCCACAGGTCGCGGCCTTCGCCGATCACCACTTCGTGGTCTCCAAGGACGACGACGGCAACGTCACGAGCAGCTCGGTCTCGCGGGTCGAGGAGTCAGGCCGCGTCGACGAGCTCGCCCGCATGCTCGCCGGTCAGGAGGAGTCGGCCGCGGCGCAGGCCCACGCTCGCGAGCTGCTGGAGCTGGCCCGCGCGACCTGAGCCCATCCGTCGCCGCGTGACCCACCTTTCAGGCGACACGCCGCCGTCGCTCCCACATGTGCCCGACGCAGCGGGAACCATGGACTCCGATGGCCATCAGGAAACGCAAGACCTCCCTGCCAGCTGACGCCCAGGGCGTCGTCGGCCCCGTGAGGTTCGTGAGACGCGACAAGGACTTCTCCGCCCTGCGGGCAGGAGACATCGCCCTGGTCGACCTGCCCGATCTCGATGCCCGGCAGGCGCAGACCTTGATCGACCAGAAGGTGAGCGCGGTGCTCAACGTCGCGAGCTCGAGCTCGGGACGCCTGCCGAACGTCGGGCCGCGCATGCTGTCGCGGGCCGGCATCGTGCTGATCGACGTCACGAGCGACGACGTCTGGGCACGGCTCAAGAGCGGCGAGGTGGTGCGCGTCGAGGACGGCAGGGTCTTCCGCGACGAGGTGCTCGTCGTGAGCGGCGTCGAGCTCGACGAGCACCGCACGACGACCGACCTGAAGTCCGCGTCGGACGACCTGGCGACCCGGCTGGACTCGCTCGCGACGAACGCGGCCGATCACATCCACCGTGAGCACGGACTGCTGCTCGCCGGCGCCGCGGTGCCGCGGGTACGCACGGCGCTGCGCGGCCGGGTCGCCGTGGTCGTGTCGCACGCCTTCGACGACGTGGCCGATCTCAAGTCGCTGCGCCGCTACATCCGCGACAACGATCCCGTGCTGATCGGCGCCGGACCGGGCGCCGATGTGATCCTCAAGGCCGGGCTCACCCCGGGCATCGTGGTCGGCGCGCTCGACCACATCTCGGACGCCGCGATCAAGGCCGCCGGCGAGGTCGTCGTCACGACGTCGTCCGGCACCGTCGACCGCCCCGAGCGGCTCGAGCGGCACGGCAAGCAGATCGTCACGTTCGTGTCGTCCGGCTCGGACGACGACCTCGCGATCATCCTGGCCGATACCAACGACGCGGCGGTCATCGTGCACGTCGGTGGCCCCGCGTCCCTCGCGCAGTTCCTCGAGCGACCGCCGTCCGACGCGGCGCGGATGTTCGTGGCCCGGCTGCGCGCCGGGGCCAAGATCGTCGACGCCCGCTCGGTGCGGCACTTCACCGCCCAGCGCTTCCCGCTGTGGCCCGTGCTCCTCCTGCTCGTGGCCGGCCTCGTCGCCGTCGCGGTCGCCGTGGGCGTCACCCCCGTCGGCCAGGACTGGTTCGCCTCGATCGGCGACCGCCTCTCCGACCTCAGATCCTGGATCGAAGGACTCTTCTCGTGATCAACTTCCGCTACCACCTCGTCTCCATCGCGGCGATCCTCATCGCCCTGGCGGCCGGCGTCGCGCTGGGCTCCGGTCCGCTCGAGGAGACCGGCGACACGCTCCGCGGCACCGGTACCGGCGACACCGTCGATCCGGCGGTCGCGTCGTTCGAGTCCGGCTTCGCCGACCGCACGGCCAGCGGCCTGCTGACCGACAAGCTCAAGGGCCAGACGGTCGTCGTTCTGACGGTCCCCGGTGCCAGCCCGTCCGAGGTCGCCGGCGTCACGAGCGACCTGCAGCTCGCCGGGGCGTCCGTGACCGGGCAGGTCGAGCTCAGCAGCACGGTGCTCGACTCGGCGAGCCGGCAGTTCGCCGAGGGCGTCGCGACGCAGTCCGCCGGTGACGTCCCCGCGGTCGCCGAGGCGACCGACAGCTACGACCGCATCGGCGCGGCGCTGGCACGGGCGTTCATGGCCGACGAGGCCGCCGATGTCGACCCGACCGCCACGACGATCCGCTCGGCGTTCACCGAGGGCGATCTGGTGACCCTGTCGCGGGCGCCCAAGAAGCTCGCGACACTCGCGGTGCTCGTCGCCGGCCCCGTGCGCGGCGGCGTCGAGGACCAGAGCACCGTCATCGCGGCGCTCGCCGGGGCCATCAACGAGACCGGCCAGGGCATCGTCGTGTCCGGTCCCGCGTCGTCGAGCACCGACGGGGGAGCGGTCAAGGCCGTGCGCGACAGCGAGTTCGCGACTGCGGTCTCCACGGTCGACGTGACCGACTCCGCAGCGGGCCGCATCACAACGGTCCTGGCGGCCGCGTCCCAGGTCGGCGGCCAGCCCGGCGCCTG
This sequence comes from Aeromicrobium sp., assembly GCA_025964895.1. Classification (GTDB taxonomy): domain Bacteria; phylum Actinomycetota; class Actinomycetes; order Propionibacteriales; family Nocardioidaceae; genus Aeromicrobium. The sequence continues at coordinate 6,156 of JAOPXY010000026.1, read as the reverse complement.
GGGCACGTCCCGCAGCACCGGCGGCGCCCTCCCCAAGTAGCCCCGCGCACCTCCCGCCGGGGAACCGCTGGGGGTACCTCCCGCTTGCGGGGGAGTGGTGCGAACCGGGTCCCGAGTGGTGCGGTGTGGACAGACACGCCGTCCCAGAAGGTCCAGGACACACCACTCGGCGGAAGAAGGGAACGGCCGCGGGAGGGGACGCGGGCCCGAAGGAGGTGTGGGGGAGCCGACAGGTGTGTCATTGGCCCCCGGGGGTCATTCGTTGGTAGGCTGGAATCCCGTGGAGCCCTGATGCAATCTGCACCAGATGAGCGCTCGACATCGGTATTCGACCACGGGAGTCACCTTGGCAGGCAGCGCGGTTACCAAGCACGTTTTCGTCACCGGCGGGGTGGCGTCCTCGCTCGGCAAGGGGTTGACCGCCTCCTCGCTCGGTCGGCTGCTGAAGTCACGTGGGCTGCGGGTCACGATGCAGAAGCTCGACCCGTATCTCAACGTCGATCCCGGCACGATGAACCCCTTCCAGCACGGTGAGGTCTTCGTGACCGAGGACGGTGCCGAGACCGATCTCGACATCGGCCACTACGAGCGGTTCCTCGACGTCGACCTGTCGGGCAAGGCCAACGTCACGACGGGCCAGGTCTACTCCGAGGTCATTGCCAAAGAGCGCCGCGGCGACTACCTCGGCGACACGGTCCAGGTCATCCCGCACATCACGAACGAGATCAAGTCGCGCATCCGTGCCATGGCCGGCCCCGACGTCGACGTCGTCATCACCGAGATCGGCGGCACGGTGGGCGACATCGAGTCGCTGCCGTTCCTGGAGGCGGCGCGCCAGGTGCGCCACGACGTCGGCCGCGGCAACGTCTTCTTCCTGCACGTCTCCCTCGTGCCGTACATCGGCCCGTCCGGCGAGCTCAAGACCAAGCCCACGCAGCACTCGGTCGCCGCGCTGCGCTCGATCGGCATCCAGCCCGACGCGATCGTGTGCCGGGCCGACCGCGAGATCCCCGAGAGCATGAAGCGCAAGATCTCGCTGATGTGCGACGTCGACGAGGAGGCCGTCGTCACCGCGAGCGATGCGCCGTCGATCTACGACATCCCGAAGGTCCTGCACCGCCAGGGCCTCGACGCGTACGTCGTGCGCCGGCTCGACCTGCCGTTCCGCGACGTCGACTGGACGCAGTGGGACCAGCTCCTGCGCCGCGTGCACCAGCCCGCCGAGGAGCTCACGATCGCGCTGGTCGGCAAGTACATCGACCTGCCGGACGCGTACCTGTCGGTCGCGGAGGCGCTGCGGGCCGGCGGCTTCGCCCACGACGCACGCATCACGCTGCGCTGGGTCGGGTCCGACGACTGCGTCAGCGATGCCGGCGCCGCCCAGCACCTCGGCGACGTCGACGGCATCTGCGTGCCGGGCGGGTTCGGCATCCGCGGCATCGAGGGCAAGCTCGGTGCGCTGCGCTACGCCCGCGAGCGCGGCATCCCCGTGCTGGGGCTCTGCCTCGGGCTGCAGTGCATGGTCATCGAGTACGCCCGCAACAAGGCCGGCATCGCCGAGGCCAGCTCGTCGGAGTTCGACCCGCAGACGCCGCACCCCGTCATCGCGACGATGGCCGAGCAGCTGGCGATCGTCGACGGCGAGGGCGATCTCGGCGGCACAATGCGGCTGGGTTCCTACCCCGCGATCCTCGCCGAGGGCAGCGTCATCGCCGAGGCGTACGGCGCCGAGAAGGTCGACGAGCGCCACCGGCACCGCTACGAGGTCAACAACTCCTACCGCGAGCAGCTCGTCGAGGCCGGCCTGGTCTTCAGCGGCACGTCGCCGGACGGCAACCTGGTGGAGTTCGTCGAGCTCCCGCGCGAGGTGCACCCGTACTACGTCGCGACGCAGGCCCACCCCGAGCTCAAGTCGCGTCCGACCAAGGCGCACCCCCTGTTCGCCGGCCTGATCGGGGCGTCGCTGGATCGCCAGCGCGAGACCCGCCTGCCGGTTGGCGAGCGGCTCGAAGAGGTCGAGGTGTGAGTCCGCACCCCGTCCTCCCGGGACGCCTGGCCGCGGCCGGGCTCGCCGACTCCGAGCAGTCGTGGCCGGTGGCGCGCAGCACGACGATCCACGACACCCCCTACATCGGGCTTCGCTCCGACACGATCGTCGACCCGTCCGGCGAGGAGCACGTCCGCGCCGTCGTGACCCCCAACGGGGCCGTCGCGGTCGTCGCGCTCGATGACGACGACCGGCTGCTGCTGGTCGAGCAGTACCGGCACCCCCAGCAGCGACGTCTGCTCGAGCTGCCGGCCGGCACGCTCGACATCGAGGGCGAGGAGCCGATCGACGCGGCCCGGCGCGAGCTGGCCGAGGAGGCCGACGTCGTCGCCGACACGTGGCGGCCGCTGCTGACGCTCGCGATGACGCCGGGGCACTCCACCGAGCGCATCGAGGTGTTCGTCGCGACCGGCGTGTCCGCGGTCGGGCACGCCGACCGCACGACCCGTGAGGCCGAGGAGGCCGACATGGCGCAGTGGTGGATGCCGTTCGGCGACGCGGTCGACGCGGCGCTGGCCGGACGCATCTCGGACGCCAAGACGGTCGCGGCGATCCTCGCGGTGCAGGTGTCCCGCTCCCGATGAGCGAGGACGTCGGACGCGGCGTCCACGACTACTTGAGCCATCTCACGGTCGAGCGCGGCCTGGCCGACAACACCCTGCGTTCGTACCGGCGCGACCTGCGGCGCTACCTCGACTTCCTCGGCGCCCGCGGCATCACCGATCCCGCTGCCATCTCCGAAGGTGACATCGGCGCCTTCCTGGCGTCCCTGCGCACAGGCGACGACGACCACGTCTCGCTCGGCACGGCGAGCGCGGCGCGCACGATCGTCGCGGTGCGCGGGCTGCACCGGTTCCTGCTGCGCGAGCAGCTCGTCGCGACCGACGTCACCGCTGCCGTGAAGCCACCGCGGCCGGCGGCGCGGCTGCCCAAGGCGCTGCCCCTGTCGGACATCGAGGCGATCCTCGACGCGGCGGGATCGGCCGGCACGACGCTGTCCTCGCGCGACCGGGCGCTGCTCGAGCTCCTGTACGGCACGGGCGCGCGCATCTCGGAGGTCGTCGGCCTCGACATCGACGATCTCGACCTCGAGGACGGCACGGTGCTGTTGCGCGGCAAGGGCGGCAAGCAGCGGATCGTCCCGCTGGGCTCGTACGCCACCGCCTCGCTCGAGGACTACCTGACCGTGTCGCGTCCGGCTCTCGTGTCGGCCACGACCCGCACGCCGGCGGTGTTCCTCAACGCCCGCGGCGGACGGCTGTCGCGCCAGAGCGCGTGGACCGTCCTGACCAGGGCCGCGGAGCGCGCCGGCGTCACGGCGGACGTCTCGCCGCACACGCTGCGGCACTCGTTCGCGACCCACCTGCTCGACGGGGGAGCGGACGTCAGGGTCGTGCAGGAGCTGCTGGGCCACGCCTCGGTCACGACGACCCAGATCTACACCCTCGTGACGGTCGAGAAGCTGCGCGAGATCTACGCCACGGCACATCCGCGGGCCGCCCGGGACTGAACCCCGTCCGAGATTCGGCCGAAGATCAACCGTTCCAGGCTCCGGATTCACCGGAAACGGTGGGAATCTGGCCATATCCCGGGAGGGGGTCCACCTGGCGGTAGAGTGGCGCTCGTCCGCCGGGTCTACTGCAGAGGTCATTGATGAGTGTTGAGCTGGGACCCACCGGACGCCCGCTGCCGGACTTCCCCGCCCCGCAGCCGCGCGATCCCTCCAAGCCCGCGACGATCATCGCGCTGTGCAACCAGAAGGGCGGGGTCGGCAAGACGACCACGACGATCAACCTGGGCGCCGCGCTGGTCGAGCTCGGCCGCAAGGTGCTGCTGGTCGACTTCGATCCGCAGGGCTCCATGACGGTCGGCCTGGGCGTCAACGCGCACGAGCTCGACCAGAGCATCTACCACGTGCTGATGGACCGTGAGATCGCGATCAAGGACCTCATCATGCCGACGACGGTCGAGGGGCTCGACCTCGTGCCGTCCAACATCGATCTCTCGGCCGCCGAGATGCGCCTCGTCACCGAGGTCGGACGCGAGCAGGTGCTCGCGCGGGTGCTCAAGCCGATCCGCGCCGACTACGACGTGATCCTGATCGACTGCCAGCCCTCCCTGGGCCTGCTGACGGTCAACGCGCTCACAGCCGCCAACGGCGTGCTGGTGCCCCTGGAGTGCGAGTACTTCGCGCTGCGCGGCGTCGCCCTGCTGAAGGACACGATCGAGAAGGTCCGCGACCGCACCAACGACGAGCTGGAGATCATCGGCCTGCTCGGCACGATGTACGACAGCCGCACACTGCACGGCAAGGAGGTGCTGCAGACGCTCGTCGAGGGCTGGGGCGACTTGGTCTTCCACACCGTCATCCGCCGCACCGTCAAGTTCTCCGACTCGACCGTCGCCGGCGAGCCGATCACGGAGTACGCGTCATCGTCTCCCGGCGCCGAGTCGTACCGGCAGCTGGCGAGGGAGGTCCTCGTTCGATGCCCCGACGCGTGACCGCCTCGTCGGGCGGGGCCGGGAAGCGGCCCTCGATGCCGGGTGCGGACGAGCTGTTCCGCGCCACGGCCAAGCCGTCGGCCCCCGAGCCGGTCGAGGCGGAGGTCCCCGAGGCCCCTGCTGCCGCCAGCGGACGGGTCAAGCACGACGAGAAAATGACCGTGTACGTCACGGCCTCGGAGCTGATGGCCGTCGAGCAGGCCCGCCTGACCCTGCGCGCCGAGCTCGGTCGCAGTGTCGACCGGGGCCGGTTCGTGCGTGCGGCCCTCGCCGTCGCCCTGGCCGATCTCGATGCCCGCGGCACCCAGAGCGACGTCGCCCGCCGATTGAGCGAATCGTGAGCGTCGCGGACGTCGACGAGTCCGCGCCGACCGGGTTCCAGGTCAACCTCACCAACTTCGAGGGCCCCTTCGACCTGCTGCTGCAGCTGATCTCGAAGCACGAGCTCGACATCACCGAGGTCGCGCTGTCGGCTGTCACCGGCGAGTTCATCACGTACATCCGCGCGCTCGGCGAGGACCTCGAGCAGACCACCAACTTCCTTCTGGTCGCGTCGACGCTGCTCGACCTCAAGACCGCGCGGCTGCTGCCGCAGGCCGAGGTCGAGGACGAGGAGGATCTCGCGCTGCTGGAGGCCCGCGACCTGCTGTTCGCGCGCCTCATGCAGTACCGCGCGTTCAAGCAGGTCGCGGGTGTCATGGCCGAGCGGCTCGCGCAGGAGTCCAAGCGGTTCCCGCGCATCGTGACCCTCGAGCCGCGGTTCGCCGACCTGTTGCCGGAGGTGCTGATCTCGGTCGGGCCGCAGGAGCTCGCGCACCTGGCGGCCAAGGCGTTTGAGGACAAGCCCGTCCCGATCCTGTCCCTCGCCCACCTCCACGCACCGCAGGTGAGCGTGCGCGAGCAGGCCCACCTCGTCGTCGACCAGCTGCGGCGCAAGGGCGAGATGACGTTCCGCGCGCTGACGGCGGACGCCCCCGACCTGATGACGAAGGTCGCCCGCTTCCTCGCGGTGCTGGAGCTGTTCCGCGAGGGCGCCATCTCCTTCGAGCAGGCCACCCCGCTGGGCGACCTGCACATCCGCTGGACCGGCACCGACGACGGGGACATCGACGTGGGCGACGAGTTCGACCTCCCCCTGGGCACGCCCGACGACGAGACCGTCCTGGTCGACGCGAGCCTGATCGACGACGACACCGAGAGCACCCATGACTGACCAGCACGTACCCACCGGACCCCACGAGCTCGAGCTGGAGATGCTCGAGCTGCGGCCGGCGCTCGAGGCGGTGCTGATGGTGGCCGACCAGCCGCTGGACCACCTGACGCTCGCGCAGGCCGTCGGGCACCCGCCCGTCGACGTCGAGCAGGCCCTCGTGGCACTGGCCGGCGAGTACACCGCGCAGGGCCGCGGCTTCGAGCTGCGCAACATCGCGGGCGGCTGGCGCTTCTTCACCCGCGAGGAGTACGCGGGGGCGGTCGAGCGGTTCATCCTCGACGGGCAGCAGGCGCGCCTGACCCAGGCGGCGCTCGAGACGATGGCCGTCGTGGCGTACCGCCAGCCCATCAGCCGCTCCCGGATCTCCGCGATCCGTGGCGTCAACGTCGACGGG
>JAOPXY010000024.1 GCA_025964895.1 Aeromicrobium sp. | reverse complement strand
CCGGCCCGGACTCGGCGTCGGTGGCCACATCGCCTCGTACCAGTCCGCCGCGAGCCTCTACGAGGTCGGCTTCAACCACTTCTTCCGCGGCAAGAACCACCCCGGCGGCGGTGACCAGATCTACTTCCAGGGCCACGCGGCCCCCGGCATCTACGCCCGGTCGTTCCTCGAAGGCGGTCTGAGCGAGACGCAGCTCGACCGATTCCGCCAGGAGCACTCGCACGGCGCAGGGAACGGACTGTCGTCGTACCCGCACCCCCGCCTCATGCAGGACTACTGGGAGTTCCCGACCGTCTCGATGGGCCTCGGCGCGATCAACTCGATCTACCAGGCCCGGTTCAACCGGTACCTGCACAACCGCGGCATCAAGGACACCAGCCAGCAGCACGTCTGGACGTTCCTCGGTGATGGCGAGATGGGCGAGGTCGAGTCGCTCGGCGCGATCGGCATCGCGGCGCGCGAGGAACTCGACAACCTCACGTTCGTCGTCAACTGCAACCTGCAGCAGCTCGACGGACCAGTGCGCGGCAACGGCAAGATCATCCAGGAGCTGGAGTCCACGTTCCGCGGAGCCGGCTGGAACGTCATCAAGGTCGTGTGGGGACGCGAGTGGGACGACCTGCTCGCCCGCGACACCGACGGCGCGCTCGTCAACCAGATGAACCGGACGCCCGACGGCGAGTTCCAGACCCTCTCGGTCGAGACCGGCGCGTACAACCGGGAAAACTTCTTCGGACCCGACCCGCGCCTGACCAAGATGGTCGAGCACCTGTCCGACGAGGACATCGAGCGCCTCCCCCGCGGCGGCCACGACTACCGCAAGGTCTACGCCGCGTTCGAGGCCGCGCAGAAGCACACCGGGCAGCCGACCGTCATCCTCGCCCACACCGTCAAGGGCTGGCTGCTGGAGTCGTTCGCGGGACGCAACGCGACCCACCAGATGAAGAAGCTCACCAAGGACGACCTCAAGGGCTTCCGCGACCGCCTCAACATCCCCGTCTCGGACGAGCAGATCGAGGGCAGCGACATCGCCCCGTTCTACCACCCGGGCCCGGACAGCGAGGAGATCCAGTACATGAAGGCCCGTCGGGAGGCGCTCGGTGGTTCGCTACCCAAGCGCGTCGTCAACCCGACGACCATCAAGCTGCCCGACCCGAAGGTCTACGAGGAGCTCAAGAAGGGATCGGGCAAGCAGCAGATCGCCACGACGATGGCCTTCGTCCGGCTGCTCCGTGACCTCATGAAGGACCCGGAGATCGGCCGGCGCATCGTCCCGATCGCGCCCGATGAGTACCGCACGTTCGGCATGGACTCGATGTTCCCGTCGGCCAAGATCTACAACCCGGCCGGCCAGACGTACGAGTCGGTCGACCGCAAGCTGCTGCTGGCGTACAAGGAGTCCGCGCAGGGCCAGCTGCTCCACGAGGGCATCAGCGAGGCCGGCGCCATGGCGTCGGCGATCGCGGCCGGCAGCGCCTACTCGACGCACGGCGAGCCGATGATCCCCGTCTACCTGTTCTACTCGATGTTCGGCTTCCAGCGGACCGCCGACTCGATCTGGGCCATGGCCGACCAGCTGGCTCGCGGCTTCCTGATCGGGGCGACCGCGGGACGGACGACGCTGACCGGCGAGGGCCTGCAGCACGCCGACGGCCACTCGCCGCTCATCGCGCAGACCAACCCCGCCGTCGTGCACTACGACCCGGCGTTCAGCTTCGAGATCAGCCACATCATGAAGCTCGGTCTCGAGCGCATGTACGGGACGACCGACGAGCACCCGCACGGTGAGGACATCATCTTCTACCTGACGGTCTACAACGAGGCGTTCAACCAGCCGGCCGAGCCGGAGAACGTCGACGTCGAGGGCCTGCTCAAGGGCGCCTACGTCTACCGCAAGGCGACGAACGAGGGCGAGCCGGCGCGCATCATGGCGTCCGGCGTGGCCGTGCCGTGGGCGCTGAAGGCCCAGGAGATCCTGGCCGCCGACTACGGCGTCGCGACCGACGTCTGGTCGGTCACGTCGTGGAACGAGCTGGCGCGCGACGCCGTCGCGGCCGAGCAGTGGAACCTCAACAACCCCGGCGAGTACAGCCGAGTGCCCTACATCACGCAGAAGCTCATGGACTCCAACGCCGTGACGGTGGCCGTCAGCGACTACATGCGCGCCGTGCCCGACCAGATCGCCCGCTGGGTGCCCGGAGCGTGGCAGTCGCTCGGTGCCGACGGGTTCGGCTTCGCCGACACCCGCGCGGCGGCTCGTCGCAAGTTCCAGATCGACGCGGAGTCGATCGTCGTGTCGGTGCTGCAGACCCTCGCGCAGCGCGGATCGGTCTCACCGGACACAGTTCGCGAGGCGTTCAACCGGTTCCGCATCGACGACCCGACCGCCGTCGCAGGCGTCAAGCAGGAGGGCGGCGACGCTTGATCCTGCCCACGGGTCTCGGGGCGAGTGGGGGCGTTTAGGATGGCCACCATGCTCAGCTGGCCACGCGCGTTCCTCCGCTGGCCCTACTCGTTCGCGTTCTGCCTCTCGTTGGCGGTCGGGGCGACGGCGATCTACTTCTCACAGGACCTGAACGTCGGTCTGAAGGATCCGGAAGGATTCCTCGGACCGGCGTACATCCGGCTGCCGATGATCGCGCTGCTGATCTTCGCCGTCGCGATCATCCCGCAGGCGATCTACCGCTACGGCTTCCGGCGGATCGGTCCCGGAGTGCGGGCGATCGTGCGTGACGAGTGGACCCTGCACCGCGTCATACACATCGCGACCGGCATGATCTCGTTCTACGTCTGCTACGTCAGCTACCGGAACCTGAAGAGCTATCTGCCCCTGCTCGGCGGCGACACCCTGCACGACCGCGCCCTGCTCGAGCTCGACCACGTCCTGTTCTTCGGCAACAACCCCGCCGAGGTGCTCCACCACGTGCTGGGCACCACGGTCGCGGCCCAGGTGCTGGCCGTGCTGTATGTCCTCTACCTGCCGGTCGTGCCGATCACGGTGGGCGCCGTGCTGGTGCTGCACCGCGACTTCACCGTCGGTGCCTGGTACGCCACGGCGGTCAGCCTCAACTGGGTGCTGGGTGTCGTCAGCTACTACAGCCTGCCGACCCTCGGACCGGCGTTCTACGAACCCCAGAGGTTCGCGGACCTGCCCGAGAACGGCGCGAGCCAGCTGCAGCAGTCGCTCTTCCGCGGTGCCTTCGGGTTCAAGGAGGACCCGCAGGGCGACAAGATCTTCGGCATCGCCGGATTCGCGTCGTTGCACGTCTCGGTGGTGTTCACGCTCGCGCTCTTCCTGCACTTCGCCGGCATCGCCCGCGCCGTCCGGTACACCGCCTGGATCTACCTGGGCTTCACGGTCCTGGCGACCCTGTACCTCGGCTGGCACTACATCGCCGACGACATCGGCGGCCTCCTGATCGGTTGGCTCGCGGTCGCGATCGGCGCCTTCGTCACAGGCAACACGAGACGCCAGAAGCGTCGACGCATGGCCGCCGCGCAGGCTGGCGAGGACGACCCGGTGGACCGCATCGACGGCAAGACCGCCGTCGTCAGCTGATCGCGGGCTCGGTGACGGGTTCGACGCTCTCCAGCTCGAACTGGTCGCCGCGGCGCAGCAGCGCCCGCCACCGTCCGCGGTGGTAGTGCGCGGGCTCGTTCGCCTCGATGAACGCCACGACGAGGCGGACGAACTCCTCGGGATGGTCCTTGTGCGGGAAGTGGCCGGAGTCCTCGAGCACGTGGACGTCCGACACCTGCGTCGGCGCGAGATCGGCGTGCGACGACGGGATCACCATGTCGTCGCGGCCCCAGATGACCAGCACCGGCATGAGCCGCGCGAGGTAGCTGCGATCGGTCATCGTCACGAACTGGCCCCGCCAGTTGAGCACGTGGCTCGTGACCCGTTGCACCGCGGTGCGCTGGGCACGATCGGCGAGGGCCTCGTAGATGCGGGCGACCTCGTCGAGGTCGCGCGTCGCGCTGATCGGCAGCCGTGAGAGCGAGCGCAGGCCACCGCTGACGAGCGGACGCCACGGGCGGGCCGTCGCGAGGCCCACGGCCAGGCCGCTGCCGGGGATGGTCAGGAAGCGGATGAGCGGCGTGACCTCCTTGCCGAGTCCCCCGGTCGACACGAGCACGACGCGCTCGGTGCGGTCGGGGAACTGGTACGCGAACTGCATCGCGACGCCGCCGCCGAAGCTGTGGCCGACGACGGTCACCTTGTCGATGCCGAGCAACGTCAGCAGGTCGCGCATCCCGTTGGCGTAGCCGCCGAGCGAGTAGTCGGCGTCGGGCTTGTCGGACTCGCCGTGGCCCAGCAGGTCGGGCGCGATGACGGTGTAGTGCTCCGAGAGCGCCGGCACAACGTCGAGCCAGGTCGAGGAGTCGCAGGCCAGCCCGTGCAGCAGGAGGAGCGCCGGCCCGGAGCCGGAGATGCGGAATGCCCGCCGGTAGCCGTGCACGACGACGTACTGGACGTCCTCGACGCTCTGCATCGATCCAGTCTAGGGCTGAGCGGGCGGATCGGTGCGGTGAACCGGTGGCGCGGGTGACGTGATGCGGGGCACCGCCTCGGTAGACTCAGCGGGTGCCACCCACGTCATCGGTCCACGAGCAGCTGACGGACATCCTGGTCCGCGTCGTCGGCTGCCCGCCCGAGGCGGTCGTGCCATCGGCCGTCCTGAAGCAGCTCGGCACCGACTCCCTCACGGTCGTCGAGGTGGGCGAGGAGCTGGGCCGGCGGTTCGGCATCCGTCTCTCGGACGGCACGATCGACTCGCTGCGCACGGTGCAGGACGCCCTCGACGCGGTGGTCAGGCATGATGGCCCTGCAGCACCCACCTCCCCCGCCCGCTCCGTCAAGACAAGGTCACACCAGTGAACAACGAGCCTCCCGCCCCGAAGCGCCGGCGGGCCCGCAGCTTCGGTGCCACGTTCGTGTTCCTCGGCCTGGTCATCGGCGGCGTGCTGGGTCTTGGCGGCGCGGCACTCGTCAGCGCGACGGGCATCAGCAAGGTCGACCTGCCACCCATCGTGGCGCCCACGACGCCCGCCCCCGTCGCCGAGACGGAGGACGAGCCGGCTCCGGCCGCCACGACGCCAGCCGACCAGCTCGAGCCGACGATCAACACGTCCAAGGAGCGGGTGCAGCCGGGCGAGCGGTTCCTGCTCAGCGGTGCCTTCCCGACGAGCCCCGACGGTCAGGTCCTGCAGGTCGAGGTGCGCGACGGCGGCGGGCCGTGGGACGACTTCCCGATCCAGACGCAGGTCCGCGACGGCGGCATCTACCGCACCGAGCTCTACACGTCGCGCACGGGCGAGCGTGAGTTCCGGGTCACCAACACCGCCACCGGCGAGTCGAGCCCCACGGTCAAGGTCAACATCGGGTAGACCGCCGACGCGCGACCGTCCGGTCAGATCACCTGGTGCAACCACCGCACGGGGGCGCCGTCGCCGGCGTGCCGGAAGGGCTCCAGCTCCGCATCCCAGGCGACGCCCAGCAGGCCGTCCAGCGCCGTCTCGATGTCGACCTCGCCGAGGTGCGCCTTGACCCGGAACGCCTTGATGCGGTCCTCGGGGATCAGCACGTCGCCGTGCAGGCCGGTCATGGCGTGAAAGATGCCCAGGCTCGGCGTGTACGAGAACCGGGCGCCTTCCGATGTGGCGGTCGGCTCCTCAGTCACCTCGAAGCGCAGCTGCTCCCAGCCGCGGAGCGCCGATGCCAGGGACGCGGCGGTGCCCGCGGGCGCCTGCCACGACAGCTCGGCCCGGTAGGTGCCGGGCTCGGCGGACTGGGGAACCCAGCTCACGTCGGGAGTGCCGCCGAGCACGCCTGCCACCGCCCACTCGACGTGCGGGCACAGCGCAGACACGGAAGAGTGCACGAAGAGCACTCCCCGTGTCGGGGTTGTCGGCGAAGACATCGTTCTGTTTGGTTGAGTCATGGTGCCTCCCTAGTGTCGCCTTCCCCAGCGTCTTAGGAGCACCTGGGACCATTGTGACGTACGGCAGGGCCCACGGACAACATCTCACCGGAAGGAGTGTCAGATGACGACCTCGGTTCAGGACAATGCAGCCGATTCGCGCTTCGAGATCACGGTGGACGGCGAGCTCGCGGGCTACGTCGACTACCGCAGGGACGGCGACGAGTACGCGCTCCCCCACACCCGCGTGTACTCCCAGTTCGAGGGTCGCGGCATCGGCGGGCAGCTCGTCACGGGCGCCCTGACCGAGATCGCGTCACGCGGCGGCACGGTGCTGCCCTACTGCCCCTTCGTGCCGAAGGTCATCCGCGACCATCCCGAGTTCCTCGAGCTGGTCCCGGTGGATCGCCGGGAGCTGTTCGGGCTCTAGCCGACGTCGTCAGGCGACGACGTGGACCTCGACGTCGTTGTCCCGCCACAGCTCGACGACGTCTGGCGCGTCCTCCCACGCCTCGAGCACGCGGAAGCCGTCGTCGGAGATCTGCTGCAGGATCTCGGTCTTGACCACGACGTCCTTGCGGAAGTCGCCCACGATGCGCATGTACAGCGCGTCGTACGGGACGTCCTGTGCCACGAGCCAGTCGAGCGTTAGGTCGCGCCAGATGAACTCGCGCGACGTCACCACGAGCACGGCCCTGCCTTGCTCCGCCTGCTCTCGCGCGGCCACAGCGACGTCCTCGCGCGCGGGGCACGCGGCCGAGGCGGCGTGGAAGGCGAGGAAGTCCTTCTCGTCGCCCTCGATCAGGTGCACGATGCCTGAGGTGTCGCACAGAGTGCCGTCCATGTCGAAGATCACCGCGTCGCGCATGCCTCCAGCGTAGAGGTGGATACGGTGTCGCGTAGGTCGGACGAGTAGGGCGGGCGGGGCTCGAACCCGCGACCAAGGGATTATGAGTCCCGTGCTCTAACCAGCTGAGCTACCGCCCCGTGGAGTGCGGGCCTAGCCTAACGGCATGGACCCTGCACCCCTCGAGCCCGTCGACGAGTCGTGGGAGCGAGCGCTCGTCGTCGTCGCGCATCCCGACGACGTGGAGTTCGGCGCCGCGGCAGCCGTCGCCCGCTGGACGGGCCAGGGCAAGGACGTCACGTACTGCATGGTCACCAGCGGCGAGGCGGGCATCGACGGTCTCGCGCCCGACGAGTGCCGGACGGTGCGGGAGGCCGAGCAGATCGCGTCGGCGGAGATCGTCGGCGTGCACGTCGTCGACTTCCTCGGGCTCGCCGACGGCGTCATCGAGTACGGGGTGCCGCTGCGGCGGGCGATCGCCGAGGTCATCCGCCGGCACCGTCCCGAGATCGTCATCACGAACAACTTTCGCGAGACGTGGGGCGGATCGGCGCCGAACCAGCCCGATCACATGGCCGTCGGCCGGGCCAGTCTGGAGGCCGCCGGCGACGCGGGCAACCGCTGGATCTTCCCCGAGCAGCTGGTCGGCGGCGTCGAACCGTGGGGTGGCGTCCGGCAGGTGTGGGCTGCGGGGTCGCCGACGTCCCGCCATGGCGTCGACACCACCGCGACCTTCGGCCGCGGCGTCGAGTCGCTGAAGGCCCACCGCGCGTACATCGAGGGCCTGGGCTGGGAGAACTTCGATCCCGCCGAGATGCTCGAGGGCATGTCCCGGCCGACCGGCTCGCGGCTCGGCGTCACCCACGCGGCGCCGTTCGAGGTCTTCTCGCTGTCGTGGGGCGACTAGCGGGACATCGGCCGGCGCAGCACGCGCGCGAGATGGCGGCCGTCCGCGGCTGACCGGGCACCCCGTCAGGCGACGGGCGCCGCGTCGGGAAGCTGAGTGGACTCGACGAGATCGCGCGCGACCTCGACCAGCTTGCGGTTGCCGTCCTGCGAATAGCGCCTCAGGATCGAGAAGGCCCGGTCGGCGTCGACGCTGAACCGCTCCATGAGCACCCCCTGCGCCTGGCCCACGATCGTCCGGCTGTCGAGCGCGTTCTGCAGCCCCTCGCGCAGGCTGACGGCTGCGAGTCCGGCGGCGGCGTGCTTGGCGAAGAGCTCGGCGATGTCGACGTCGTCGCGGCTGAACTGGCGCTCGACCGATCCATACAGATTGATCGAGCCGATGCGGCGCCCGCCAGCGTGCAGCTCGGCCGACAGGATGCTGCGAAAGCCCAGCTCGACGGCGGCCGGACCCCACCGCGGCCACCGCCGGTCATCGGCCAGATCGGGCGACAGGACCAGTCGCGAGGTCGTGGCCGCGTCGACGGACGGGCCTTCGTTGAGCTGGTACTGCAGGTTGTCCGCAGCGACGACGGACGGCGCCGACGGACCCACGGTCTCGAACGCCCCTCGTCCGCGGAGCATCGTGATCCCCGCGAACTGGCTGCCGACGGTCTTCATTGCGAAGTCGACGATCTGCTGGGCGCTCTGCGCGACGGTGACCGCCTCGCTCAGCTCGATCGCGAGTCGCGCAAACGCTTGGTCCGGTGACTCTGGCACAGCTTGCCCCGATGAACATGACGGCCGGCTGGACGTCACCTCACCGTACGCTGCGCCGCCGCAACGACGAAACGGCGCCGAGATCCGGCGCCGTTTCGGTACTGCTCCCCCACTTGGACTCGAACCAAGAACCCTCCGATTAACAGTCGAATGCTCTGCCAATTGAGCTATGGGGGATCGGCCCCTCCCTGAAGAGGAGCACGGTCGACAACTTTAGCAAGTCCCTCACGCAGTTGTCGCATCGCCTTGCCCTCGATCGTCCGGACCTGCGAGACGGTCAGTCCGAGCTGCTCCCCGACCACCCGGCGCGGCAGGGGAACCGCGTGCTCGGACCCCAGTCCGAAGCGTCGGCGGAGCACCTCGCCGCCGATGTCGGACAGGCCCGCGAGCAGGTCGTGGTCAAGGGTTGGACACTCCTCGACACGGGGCTCCCCCGCGTCGTCGAGCGACGTCTCGGTGCGGGCCGGCCGGCTCATCTCGGCCCCGATCCACCGCCAGGCGTAGGTCGCGAGTCGCGCTCCCTGGTCGGGGTCGAACCGGTCGACGGCGCGGATGAGCCCGACGGTCCCCGACTGCACCGCGTCGCGCAGATCCTCGCCCCGCAAGCCGAGCATCAGGGCCCGGAGGGCGACCGCCCGCAGCCCGGACGTGATCAGGGTGTCCCTGGCCGCCCGGTCCCCCGTGCGCATGCGTCGGGCGAGCCAGCGCTCCTCGGCTGGGTCGAGGACGGGCAGGGCGAGCAGGGCTCGGACGAAGGGATCCACCGAACAAGCGTCGGCGGCGCGGGCCCTGCGCGCAGCAGTCGTCCGTGCGCCTGTGGACGACGGGCAAGGCGTCCGTCAGCTGGGGACGTCGCCCGCGAGCGAGCGGTCACGGAGGTCGCGGAGCTGCTGCTCGAGCGCGATGAGCTCGCCGAACATCCGGTTGTAGATGTCGGCCTGCTCGATCGGGTTGGTGCGCTGGAGCTTGGACTTGATCTCGGCGACCCGGCGGCCCAGGGTCAGCAGCTGCAGCCGGATGATGACCGCCATGACGACGGCCCCCGTGTTGCCCTCGCGGGCGCGCAACGGCTCGACCGCCGCGATCGACAGGATGCGCCTGGCGTCGTCGTCGGTGACGGTGTCCGAGAGCTGCGGCAGCCAGTTGCTGTCGGGACCGGTGGGCCACGGCATCGCCTCGATGTGCTTCCAGAGCACCTTGGAGATGGGGTGCGTGAAGTCGTTGTCGTCGAGGTCGTCGGCGTGCTTCGACGCGAGGTGCGGGTGCTGCACGATCGCCTTCAGCGCCTCCCGCTCGTCGGCGAACTGCGGCAGCCCGAAGTTCACCGCGGGCGACGGCAGCGGCGCCTCGACGGGCGGCTGCTGCTGCCCCGGCTGGCCGGCGGGGGCGCCGTTCGTCGTCGTCTTCGTCGTCTTCGCCGCGATGGCCTCGCGTCGCCGGTGCTCGGACCGCACCTGGTCGACGTCGGTGCCGACCCGGCCGGCGATCTCGCGCAGCAGGGCGTCGATCTTTGAGCGGTCGCGGATCGCGGACGCCAGGCCCACCGCCTCGCGGACCGCGTCGACCCGCTGGTCGCCGCGGTCCAGGTCGTACTTGCCGAGCATGTTGTCGAGCACGAAGCGGTACAGCGGGATGCGCGACGCGACGAGCTCGCGCACCGCGGCGTCACCGTCGGCGAGCCGCAGGTCGCACGGGTCCATGCCGCGCGGCTCGACCGCGACGTAGGTCTGCGCGACGAACTGCTGGTCGCCGTTGAACGTCTTGATCGCTGCGCGCTGGCCGGCCTCGTCGCCGTCGAACGTGAAGATGACCTCGCCGTGGAACGCCTGGTCGTCGAGCATGAGCCGGCGCATGACGCGGGCGTGGTCCTCGCCGAACGCGGTGCCGCACGTCGCGACGGCGGTCGTCACGCCGGCCTCGTGGCACGCCATGACGTCGGTGTAGCCCTCGACGACGACCGCCTGCCCCGACGACGAGATCGAGCGCCGGGCGAGGTCGAGCCCGTAGAGCACCTGGCTCTTCTTGTAGATCGGCGTCTCGGAGGTGTTGAGGTACTTGGCCTCGACGCGGTCGTCGTCGAACATGCGGCGGGCGCCGAAGCCGATGACCTCGCCGGTCATCTCCCGGATCGGCCACAGAAGGCGGCCGCGGAACCGGTCGTACAGGCCACGGTTGCCGCGCGACGCAAGGCCGCCGACCACGAGCTCGTCGTCGGTGTACCCCTTGCCCTTGAGGTGGGCGACGAGCTGCTCTCCGCCGCGGGGTGCGAAGCCCATGCCGAACTTCTCGGCCGCCACCTGGTCGAAGCCGCGGTCCTTGACGAACTGACGGCCGGCCTGCGCGTCCGGCGACGACTGCAGGGTCGCGGCGTAGAACTCGCCGGCCTCGCGATGCGCCGCGAGCAGGCGCGGGCGCTGATTGGGGTCGCGGCGCGGCCCGGGCGTGCCGCCGTCCTCGTAGCGCAGCGTGATGCCGCCCTTCGCGGCGAGCCGCTCGACGGTCTCGACGAACGTCAGGCCCTCGATCTCCATGACGAACTTGAAAACGTCGCCGCCGACGCCGCAGCCGAAGCAGTGGTACGAGCCGACCGAGGGGCGGACGTTGAACGAGGGCGACTTCTCGTCGTGGAACGGGCACAGGCCCTTGCGGGAGCCGCCGCCGGCGTTCTTGAGCGTGACGTACTGCTCGATGACCTCATCGATGCGGGTGCGTTCGCGGACGAGCTGGATGTCCTCGTCCTTGATGCGCCCGGCCATGAGGTGAATGGTAGTCCGCTCAGCCGAGCAGCCGGAGGCCCCATGCACGGGCCGAGACGTCGGTCAGGCTGGCCACCTGGTCGATCACGACACGGCGTCGCGCGGCGTCGTCGGCGGCCGCCTCGAAGTCCTCTGCGAACTCCGGCTCCAGCTCACGTCCGTCCGACCGGTCGAGGTGGTCGACGAGGGCCGTGAGCAGCTCGCGCTGGCGGTTCAGCTGCTGCGCTCGGTCGTCGGCCCGCATGACGTAGTGCGCCGCGATCGACTTGAGCACCGTGATCTCGTCGCGCGTGTCGAGGGGCACCTCGAGATCGGCGCCGAACCGGGTCAGCGGTCCCCCGCCCCACACCTCGATCGTGGCGCGCTCCGCGGCGTTCGCGAAGCGGCCGATCAGCGCGCTGGTCAGGCTTTTGAGCACGGCGCGCTCGGCGCGACGTCCGTCGAACGACGTCGTGGGCCACTCGACGAGCTCCTGAAGGCGGGCCACGGCGGCGTCGAGGCGGTCGTCGGTCGCCGTCTCGTCGTACCAGTCGCGCGCGACGGCTTGGATCGAGGCGGTGTCGAGCTCACCGGTGCGCAGCCCGAACCAGCCGCCCACCACACCGTCCTCGACGTCGTGCACCGAGTACGCGATGTCGTCGGCCAGGTCCATGACCTGCGCCTCGATGGGCCGCCGGCGTCCGGGGGCCTCGTGCCGCAGCCAGTCGAAGACCGGGAGGTCGTCGGCGTACACGCCGAACTTGCCGGTGGGGGCGTCGCCGCGCGCCCAGGGGTACTTGACGCACGCCGACAGCGTCGCGCGAGTGAGGTTCAGACCGACGCTGCGGCCGTCCGGCGCGAAGGCCTTGGACTCCAGCCGGCTCAGTATGCGCAGGGTCTGGGCGTTGCCCTCGAAGCCGCCACATGCCTGCGCCGCCTCGTCGAGCGCCACCTCGCCGTTGTGCCCGAACGGAGGGTGCCCGAGGTCGTGGGCGAGGGCCGCGGAGTCGACGATGTCGGGATCGCACCCCAGCGACTTGCCCAGCTCGCGGGCGACTTGGGCGACCTCGAGGGAGTGGGTCAGGCGATTGCGGACGAAGTCGTCGAAGCCGGCGCCCATGACCTGCGTCTTGGCCGAGAGCCGGCGCAGCGCAGCGGAGTGGACGACGCGGGCACGATCGCGCTCGAACGGCGTCCGTCCGGCGCGTTTGGGCGGCTCGTCGACGAATCGCTCCCACGCCTCGTCGCCGTATGAAGTCACGGGCCGAAGGTTACCGGCTGGGTCGGACGGGACCCGCCCGACCGCCGGGGGCGGTGAATCCTCCACCGTCTCAGGTGGGCGCGGTGGATCCTCCACCGTCTGAGGCCTCATCTGTCCTCAAACGGTGGAGAACTCACCGCGTCCCTCTCAAACGGTGGAGAACTCACCGCGCCGGGGCGAGCGGGGGTATCAGAACTTGCCGTTGCGGGGTCGCGGCTGGCAGTGCGGGCACCAGAACGAGGAACGGTTCATGAAGGCGTCGCGACGGATCGGGGTGCCGCAGCGCTCGCACGGCCGTCCCTCCTGACCGTACGCCTGCAGCGAGCGGTCGAAGTAGCCGCTGTTGCCGTTGACGTTGACGTAGAGCGCGTCGAACGACGTGCCGCCCTGTGCCAGCGCCTCACGCATGACGTCGCCGACGTGGCCGAGGAGGGACTCGATCTCGCGGGCGCGCAGGTGGCGGGTGTTGCGCGCGTAGTGCAGCGGGACGCGCCACAGGGCCTCGTCGGCGTAGATGTTGCCGACCCCGGAGATCAGCGTCTGGTCGAGGATCGCGCGCTTGACACCGGTCTGCCGCTTGCGGATGCGGGTCGCGAACTCCGCGGGGTCGAACAACGGGTCGAGCGGGTCGCGCGCGATGTGCGCGATCTCGGGCGGCAGCTCGGCGCCATCCTCGCTGAACGACATCCCGCCGAAGATGCGCTGGTCGGCGAACCGCAGCTCTCTGCCGTCGTCGAGGGTCAGCGCGACGCGCAGGTGGCGCGGCGGCGGGGCGTCGGCCTCGGACACGAGGAACTGGCCGCTCATGCCCAGGTGGCACAGAACGGCGTCGCTCGCCTCCCCCTCCGTCCAGTCCCCGACCTGCATCCACAGGTACTTGCCGCGGCGGGCGGCACCGACGACGGTGCGCCCCTCGACGCGGTGGACGAAGTCGGCCGGGCCCGCGAGGTGGCGGCGCAGCGACCGGACGTCGTGGACGACGACGCGGGTGATCGTGTGGCCGACGACGTGGTCGGCGATGCCGAGGCGGACGACCTCGACCTCCGGCAGCTCCGGCACGGCGGGTTTCTCAGCAGCCGATTCTAGGAGGACTCGGGGCCGGTGCTGATGGCCCGCCAGGCGATCTCGGCGACCATCTGCTCGGCCTCCTTCTTGGACCGGCCCTGGCCGCCCTCGAAGGTTCGCTCGCCGACGACGACCTCGGCGGTGAAGCTCTTGTCGTGGTCGGGTCCCGTGCCCACGAGCACGTAGTGCGGGACGCCCAGCCCGTTGTTGGCGGAGATCTCCTGCAGGGACGTCTTCCAGTCCAGCCCCGCGCCGAGCTCGGCGGCGACCGCGATGACAGGGTCGAAGACGCGGTGGATGACGGCAGCGGCGCGTTCGATGCCGAACTGCACGTAGATCGCGCCGAGGATCGCCTCGACGGTGTCGGACAGGATCGAGGCCTTGTCGCGACCGCCGGTCGACTCCTCACCGCGTCCGAGGCGCACGTGGTCGCCGATGCCGAGCGTGCGCGCGACCTCGGCGAGCGCCTTGGCGCTCACCACGGCGGCCCGCAGCTTCGCCAGCTGCCCCTCGGGGAGATTGGGATGCCCGGTGAACAGCGTGTCGGTGACGACGAGCCCCAGCACGGAGTCGCCCAGGAACTCGAGGCGCTCGTTGTTCGGCACCCCGCCGTTCTCGTAGGCGAACGAGCGGTGCGTCAGGGCATGCTGAAGCAGCTGCGGGTCGAGGTCCTCGACTCCGAGGACCTCCCGCAGCGCCTCAGCGCCTGGTGCGGGAGAGATCAGAGGACCTGGCGACGCTCGCCGCGAGCTCCGTACTGTCCGCACTTGGTGCACGCGTGGTGCGGCTGCACCTTGGAGTCACAGGCAGGGTTGGCGCAGTCGACGATCGCCGTTGCGGTGGTCTTCCACTGCGAACGACGGTGACGCGTGTTGCTGCGCGACATCTTCCTCTTCGGAACGGCCACGATCTACTCCTTGCTGTCGTCGGACGAGATGTCCGACTCTGACTGGTCGGCTGGCGGGACCGGTTGCTCCGCCAGCTGGCTCAGCGCCGACCACCGAGGGTCGATCGCCTCACCGTGTGTGTGCTCTGGATCATCCGCGAGGCGCGCCCCACACTCGGGGCACAGTCCCGGACAGTCCGGACCACACAACGGGTTCTGCGGCAGTGCGAGCACCACCGCGTCCCGCAGGACGGGCTCGAGGTCGAGCAGCTCGTCCTCGAGGACATGATCCTCTTCGTCCGTCTCCTCCTGGTTGGAGGGTGCGTCGTAGAGGTACAGCTCCTGGAATCCGACGGTGACGGCTTCGTCGATCGGCTCCAGGCATCGCACGCACTCGCCCACGGCCCGTGCCGAGAAGGTCCCTGTTGCCAGGATCCCCTCCATGATCGCCTCGAGCCGGAGCTCGAGCTCGATCGTGGAGCCCTCGGGCACGGCGTAGACGTCGTAGCCCATCTCTGCCGGTGCCTTGATCGTCTTCGTGAAGGTGCGTTCGGCGCCGGGTTTGCGACCCATCTCGTGGGTATCGAAGACCAGCGGTCCGGACAGCACGTTCACTCATCCATCCAAGAGCACGACAAAAGAAGAACCTGCAAGCAGGCCGAAGGAAATCGTAACCCGCGAGGCGGTGCCGAGGCCAATCGGTGTCGGTGCCGGGTGGCACAGTGTCGGTATGACGGAAGGAACCGTGCTGCACGCCGACCTCGATGCCTTCTACGCGTCGGTCGAGCAGCGCGACGACCCCTCGTTGCGCGGACGTCCCGTCATCGTGGGCGGCGGGGTCGTGCTGGCGGCGAGCTACGAGGCCAAGGCGCGGGGGGTGCGCACCGCGATGGGTGGCCGGCAGGCCCTGCAGATGTGTCCCGAGGCCGTCGTGGTCCCCGCCCGGTTCGGCGCCTACACCGCGGCCAGTCGAGCGGTGTTCGAGGTGTTCCACGACACGACGCCGCTGGTCGAGGGCATCTCGATCGACGAGGCGTTCCTCGAGGTGGGCGGGCTGCGGCGCATCCGCGGGCTCCCGTCGACCATCGCGACCCAGCTGCGGGCCGACGTGCGCGAGCGGGTCGGGCTGCCGATCTCGGTGGGCGTCGCGCGCACCAAGCACCTCGCGAAGGTCGCGTCGGCGGTCTCCAAGCCCGAGGGCATGCTGGTCGTCCCGGTCGAGGCGGAGCTGGAGTTCCTGCACGCCCTGCCGGTCGAACGGCTGTGGGGTGTCGGCAAGGTCACGTCCGCGAAGCTGCGCGAGGCCCGCCTGCACACGGTCGGCGACGTCGCGGAGATGTTCGAGAGCGAGCTCGTCCAGCTGCTCGGCCAGGGCGCCGGACGCCACCTGCACGCGCTGGCCCACAACCGCGACCCGCGGCCCGTCCAGACCGGCAAGCGCCGCGGCTCGATGGGCGCCCAGCACGCGATCGGCCGGGGCGATCACTCCCCCGCCGATCTCGACCTCGCCGTCCTGACGCTCGTCGATCGGGTCACCGGACGCATGCGAGCGGCGGGACGCACCGGCAGCACCGTGACGATCCGGCTGCGGTTCGGCGACTTCACCCGCTCCACGTCGTCGCACACGCTGTCGCGACCCACGGCTCACAACCAGACGGTGCTGGAGACGGCCCGCTCGCTGCTCGCGACGAGGGCCGGCACGATCCGCGAGTTGGGCATCACGCTGATCGGTGTCTCGGTCGGTTCGCTCGACGACGAGCCGGAGCAGCTCGCGCTGCCGCTCGACGTCACGAGCGGCAGCCAGATCGACTCCGTCATCGACGCCGTCCGCGACAAGTACGGGTCGAAGGCGCTGCGCCGGGCCGTCCAGCTCAGCGGCCAGGACCACCCGGCCGTCCCGCTCCTCCCGGACTGACCACCCGTCCCGCCCCGGGCGAGCGACGGGTCAGCCCGTCGGCAGGTCGGCGAAGGCCTTCTTGACGTCGTTGTACCAGCCGAGCGACTTCTTGGGGTGGCGCCAACGGCTCTTCATCGCGTCGCGCGCCTCCCGGTGCGTGGCGTCGCCCGCCTTCTCGGCCTCCTTTAGGTGCACGTCCTGGGCCTTGATGACGTCGTCGGCGGTCTCGCCCCGGTGCCCGAGGTCGCACGGACCCCCCAGCTGCTTGCAGGTCATGGTCTTCATGATTCGTCCTTTGCGTCGGTGATGGATCTGTCGATGGCTGTTCGTCGGGTGATGCGACCGAGCGCCTCGGGAGCGGCGCGGAACGTGATGGACCGGACGAGACCGTCGGCGACGTCGAAGTCGAACAGCACCTTCGCCACGCCACGGTTGAACCACGCGTAGCCGGGACGATCGCCGTACGACACGGCCAGCGCCGCATGGGCACTCCCGTTGAAGAACTCGGCCAGCGCCTGCCGGCCCTCGATCCGCTCCGGCGTGCCCGCCACGATGGCGGCGGCGTCGGCCGTGACATCCGCGTCGGGGGCGAGGAGCTGGATGAGCCGTTCGAGATCGCCCCCGCGGGCGGCGGCCATGAAGCTGTCGACGACCTCCCAGTCGGCCAGGCGATCCTCCGGCGACGGCTGCCTGACCTTGGCGCGAGCACGCGACGCCAGCTTGCGGGCGGCCGCCGGCGTCGTGCCGAGCACCGCGGCGACCGTGGTGAACTCCAAGCCGAAGCTGTCGTGCAGCACGAACGCAACGCGCTCCTGCGGCGTCAAGCGCTCGAGTACGACGTGGAGGGCGACCCCCACGGAGTCGGCCAGTGCCACCTCATCAGCCGGGCCGGGCGCGGTCTCGAGCACCTCGACCTCCTCGGCCGGCACCGGGACGCGGACCCGGAGACGGTCGAGGCACAACCGGCCGGTCACGGTCGTGAGCCAGGCTGGGAGGCTGTCGATGTTCGTCTCGGTGGCGTGCATCCGTAACCATGCCTGCTGCACGACGTCCTCGGCCTCGGCCGGGTCGCCGAGCACCCGCGCGGCCAGACTGATCAGTCGCGGCCGTTCCGCCTCGAATGCCGCCGCACCGTCCATCCCTGTGTGGTCCATACCTCTATGACGGATGAGCGGCGGCCGAGGTGACGGTCAGGCTGATCTCGCCGTCAGACGAATTTCGCCTTAAGCTCGGCGTTCACGAACTCCGGGATGAGGGCCGACACGTCGCCGCCGTGCTTGGCGACCTCCTTGACCAGGCTCGACGCGAGGAACGAGTACTCCGGCGAGGTCGGGATGAAGACCGTGTCGACCTCGGTCAGGCTGCCGTTCATCTGAGCCATCTGCAGCTCGTAGTCGAAGTCGGTCACGGCCCGCAGGCCCTTGACGATCGCGTCGACCCCGTTGCTGGTGCAGAAGTCGACCAGCAGCCCGGCGAACGACGCCGTCGTGACGTTCGGCAGGTGCTTGGTCGCCTCGGCGAGCAGAGCGAGCCGCTCGTCGATCGTGAACAGACCCTGCTTGTTCTGGTTGACCAGCACCGCGACGACAACCTCGTCGAACAGTCGCGCCGACCGCTCGATGATGTCGAGGTGACCATTGGTCACCGGATCGAACGAACCGGGGCACACGACCTTCGTCATGTCAGCGACCGTACCGCAGCACGTCCGTACCACAGACGCGTCTCGCCGTACTTCTTGTCACGCAGGCCCTCGACGCCCTCGGGCCACACGAAGGGGTCGCGCGTCGCCCGCTCGACGACGAACAGCGCACCGTCGGCCGCGAACGACTCCGCGACCGCCTCGACGAGCGCCGCGACCTGCTGGGTCGACATCGCGTACGGCGGGTCGACGAACACGAGGTCGAACAGATCGGCGTCACCGTCGGCGACGAATCGCTCGGCCTTCGTGCGCACCACGGTGCCCGCCGCCCCGAGATCGTCCACATTCCGCTTGATGACGGTCGCGGCCTGGTTGGCGGTCTCGACGAACGTCGCCCGCTCCGCGCCGCGCGACAGCGCCTCGAGGCCCAGCGCCCCCGATCCGGCGAAGAGGTCGAGCACGACGAGTCCGTCCCAGCCACCGAGCTCGGACTCCAGCGACGAGAACAGCGCCTCGCGCACCCGGTCGCTTGTGGGCCGGGTGCCATCGCCCTTCGGCGTCTGGATGCGCCGCCCGCCGTACCCGCCGGCGATGATCCGCGTCATGTTCGCGCTCCGTTCGTCGACCTCATCAGGTTCGCTCGAGATAGTCGGCCTGCTCGGAGTGCTCGAGCTCGTGCACGGCCGCGGCGAGGGCAGGGTGTCCCGCGAGGGACGGATCGGCGAGCACCACCTCGTCGGCGGCCGCCCGGGCGTCGTCGATGACCGCGCCGTCCTTGACGACCGACAGCAGCCGCAGGCTCGACCGCACGCCCGACTGCGCCGCACCGAGCACGTCGCCCTCGCGTCGCAGCTCGGCGTCGAGACGGGACAGCTCGAAGCCGTCGGTCGTCGACGCGACGGCATCGAGGCGCTCGCGGGCGGGAGAGTCGCCATCGGTGCCCGTGACGAGCAGGCAGAGCCCCGCCTCCGAGCCACGTCCGACGCGACCGCGCAGCTGATGCAGCTGTGAGACGCCGAAGCGATCGGCGTCCATCACGACCATGACGGTCGCATTGGGCACGTCGACCCCGACCTCGACGACCGTCGTCGCGACGAGCACGTCGATCGATCCCGCGGCGAACGCGCTCATCGCGGCGTCCTTCTCGTCGGCACCCATGCGGCCGTGCAGCGTGCCGAGGCGCAGGCCGTGCAGCGCTCCGCCGGCGAGCTCCTCGTGCAGCTCGACGAGGGACTGCGTGCTGTTATCGGACGCCGTGCTCTCGGAGGGTTCGTCGCCGATGCGCGACACCACGACGTACGCCTGCCGGCCCTTGCCGACCTCTTCGCGCACGCGCTCCCAGCCGCGCTCGAGCCAGGCCGGTTTCTCGGCGGCCGGCACGACGGTGGTCTGGATCGGCTGGCGTCCCGCCGGCAGCTCGCGCAGCGTCGACACCTCGAGGTCGCCGAAGACCGTCATGGCGATCGTGCGGGGGATCGGCGTCGCGGTCATGACCAGCACGTGCGGCCTGACGTCGGCGCGGTCGACCAGCGCGGCTCGCTGCTCGACGCCGAAGCGGTGCTGCTCGTCGACGACCAGCAGGCCCAGCTCGGCGAACTGCACGTGGTCCTGGATCAGGGCGTGCGTGCCGATCACGATGCCGGCCTCCCCTGACGCCGCGTCGAGCAGCGATGCGTTGCGGGCCTTGGCGCCCATCGAGCCGGTGAGCAGGCGCACCCGGGTCGCCCCGTCGCTGCCGCCCAGCATGCCGCCCTGGGCGAGATCGCCGAGCATCGCGGTGACGGCGCGGAAGTGCTGCGAGGCGAGCACCTCGGTGGGCGCGAGCAGCGCCGCCTGGGCGCCCGCGTCGACGACCTGCAGCATCGCGATCAGCGCGACGATCGTCTTGCCCGAGCCGACCTCTCCCTGCAAGAGCCGGTGCATCGGGTGGGTGCGGGCCAGATCGTCCACGATCTCCCCCGCCACGGTGCGCTGCCCGTCGGTGAGGGTGAACGGCAGCTGCTGCTCGAACCGCTCGCGCAGGCCGCCGTCCGTCACCGGACGCGCGACGGCCCGCTCGTTCTCGAGGGCGTTGCGGCGCTGCGCGAAGACCGTCTGCACGACGAACGCCTCCTCGAAGCGGAACCGGTCGCGACCGGCCTGCCAGTCCTTGGCCGTGCGGGGACGGTGGATCGCCTCGAACGAGCCGGCCATGTCGAAGAACCCGCGGGCGTCGCGCACCTCCTGCGGCAGCGGGTCGCCGACGGGGCCGATGGCGTCGAGGCACAGCTCGACGCACTGCGCGATCCGCCACGAGGGCATCTTGGCCGTGGCGCGGTAGAGCGGGATGATGCCGCGGCTGAGCCGTGAGGACTCGGTGGGGTCGTCTGACTCCTTGATCGGCTCCCAGTCGGGGTGCGTCAGCTGCAGCCGGCCGTTGAACTCGCTGACGACCCCGGCCGCGAGACCCAGCGATCCGTGCGTCATCGCCTTCAACCGCCACGCCTGCTGGAAGAACGTCAGCGTCAGGTGGCCCGTGCCATCGGTCACGACGGCCTCGCTGCGGATGCGCTTGCCCCCTGGCCCGAACGAGTAGTTCTTGACCGATGCGACGCGCGCCATGATCGTGACGTGCTGGCCGACCTCGAGCTTCGACAGGTCCGTCAGCCGGCCCAGCTCGGCGTAGCGCCGGGGGTAGTGGCGCAGCAGGTCTCCGACCACCACCATGCCGAACGCGGCCGTCAGGGGCTTGGTCGTCTTGTCGCCCAGGATGTTGACGAGCTTGGTCGTGAGATCGGTCATCACTCCACCGCGATGAACAGCGGGTAGTTCTCCTGCCCGCCGTCGTAGACCACGAGGTCGACGTCGGGGCGGGTCGTGCGCAGGTAGTCGCCGATCGCGTCCTCGTAGCGGCGGTCCGCTCCCTCTCCCAGCACGACAGTCACCATCTCACCCGCGGGTGACAGGATGCGATCGATGACCTGGCGCGCGACCGCAAGGACGTCGTCGCCGATGACGGCGAAGTCGCCCGACACGACGCCGAGCACGTCGCCGGGGCCGACGGGGCCGGCCATCGTCATGCCGGGCTCCGTCGCCAGGGTCACGGCACCGTGCTGCGTGTGGGCCGCGGCGCTCGACATGGCGACGACGACCTCGTCGAAGCCGAGTCCCGGGTCGTGCACCGCGAGAGCCGCGAGGCCCTGCACCTGCGCATGGGTCGGGATGACCGCGACGCGGACTCCGTCGTGCCGCGCGGCCTGCGCGGCGGCTTCGAACTGGCGGATGTACCGGTTGTTGTTGGGCAGCACGATGATCTCGGCGGCCTCGGCGTCGCGCAGCGAGGCGCTCATCTCCGCCGCGGTGAGCGGGCGCTCGCGCGTGAAGTCGAGCGTCTGCGCGCCGGCCTCCTGGCACAGCCGCGTCAGGCCCGCACCGGTCGTCGCGGCGATCACGACGCGCCCCCGCTGCGGCTCGCGCGCGACCTGGTCGGCGAAGTGGGTCACCGCGATCCGGTAAGGCCGCCCCACCGAGATGCCGACCTCGATCGCCGCGCCCACGTCGTCGACGTGCACGTGGATGTTCCACAGTCGGTCGCCGCCCACCACGACGAGCGAGTCGCCCAGCGGCATGAGAGCGGCCCGCAGCTCGGGGATGCGGTCGTCGTCTGCCTCCAGCAGGTACATGACCTCGTAGGAGGGACCGTCGGCGCTGAGGTCGTCGCCGGGTACCTGCGTGGGCCGCGGGATCTGCGCCACCACCTGCGCGGGCACGCGGCCCGTGAGCGCCTGCTCGGTCGCGTCGAGAACGACGACCAGCGCGCGTCCGCCCGCGTCGACGACCCCGGCGCGGGCCAGCATCTCCATCTGCTCGGGGGTGCGCGCCAGCGCCTCTCGCGCCGCGGTCGCGGCCCGGGCGAACACGGTGCGTCCGTCGACCCCCGCCGCTGCCGCCTCCGTCGCGCCGGCTGCCGCGGCCTTGGCCACCGACAGGATCGTGCCCTCGACGGGAGTGCCGACCGCGGCCCATGCCGCGTCGGACGCCGCGACGAACGACCGGGCCACGTCGTCGGCGCTCACCTCGTCCTCGAGCAGCAGGTCGCGGAAGCATGCGCGCACGAGCTGCGACAAGATCACGCCGGTGTTGCCCTTCGCGCCCGTCAGCAGCCCGTCGACGTAGGTACGGACGAGCCGGTCCAGGCGGACGTCGTCGCCGAGGGTCTCGACGGCGTCCGAGCCGGAGACGAAGGTCAGGTACGCGTTCGTGCCGGTGTCACCGTCCGGCACGGGGAAGACGTTGAGGGCGTCGATCTCGGCCCTCGCCGACGACAGGGCCGCCGCGCACAGCTGAGTCCACGCCCGGAAGGCCGCGGCGTTGAGGGTGAGGCCCATGGGGCGAGGCTATCGTCCGGGACGCTCCGAGCGGGCCACCATCAGGCTGATTCGCGTCGACGCCGGGTCGTCGGCTATTCTTGAGCGGTTGTCGAGTGGACGTCACGTCCGCGTGGCACCCCCGTCCCAGAACTCAGCAGAGTTCGAGAAGTCTCAAGTTTCAGGAGTTCGCCATGGCTGCGGTCTGTGATGTGTGTGCCAAGGGACCTGGTTTCGGCCACAACGTCTCCCACTCGCACCGACGCACGAAGCGTCGTTTCGATCCGAACATCCAGCGCGTGCGCGCCGTCATCAACGGCACCCCGCAGCGCGTCAACGTGTGCACCTCGTGCCTCAAGGCCGGCAAGGTCTCGCGCTAGCACCAGCTGGTCGGTCACCGGTCTGTTCACGGACCGGTAACTGACCCTAGAGTCACCTCGTGAGCAAAGAGATGACTACCCGCGTCCACGCCTTCGGCGACGATGCGCTCGGCGACCTCGACACAGTCGGGGTCGCCGCTGCCATTGCCGCCGGCACGATCAGCGCCCGCGAGGCGGCAGAGGCCGCGATCGCCCGCGCCGAGGCCGTCAATCCCGTGCTGAACGCGATCCAGCACCCGGACTTCGAGCGCGCGCTGGCCGCCGCCGATCGTCCGCTCTCGGGGGTGTTCGCCGGCGTCCCGACGTTCGTGAAGGACAACACCGACGTCGAGGGGCTGCCGTCGGACCAGGGCTCCCTCGCCGTCAGGTCGGGCCCGGCTCCCGCGCACCACGAGTTCACCCGGCAGTACCTGTCGGCGGGCTTCACGGTGCTCGGCAAGTCGACGATGCCCGAGTTCGGATTCAACGCGACGACCGAGTACCAGACCCTGCCGCCGACCCGCAACCCCTGGAACACGGGCTACTCCGCGGGCGCCTCGTCGGGCGGATCGGCGGCCCTCGTCGCCTCGGGTGTCGTGCCGATCGCGCACGCCAACGACGGCGGCGGCTCGATCCGCATCCCCGCGGCCGCCTGCGGGCTCGTGGGCCTCAAGCCGACCCGCGGTCGCGTCGCCGCCGCCGCCGAGGCCGCCACCTTGCCGGTCGACGTCATCTCCAACGGGGCAGTCACCCGGACGGTGCGCGACACCGCACACTTCATGGCCGCGACACAGGCCTATCGCCCCGGTCCGGGCCTGCCTCCGCTCGGGCTCGTGGAGGGCCCGTCCGACCGTCGCCTTCGTATCGGCCTCATCACCGACTCCCTCACCGGCTCCCCCACCGACGACGAGACCCGGGGGGCCGTGCTCGCGACGGCCGACCTGCTCACGTCCCTCGGTCACGACGTACGCGAGATCGACCTGCCGGTCGACCGGCGCTTCATGGAGGACTTCAAGCACTACTGGGGGCTGCTCGCGTTCTCGACGCAGCACTTCGGCCGTCGCGTCATGGGCCCGAACTTCGACAAGACCCAGACCGACGGACTGACCCGCGGCCTCGCGCGCCGCTTCGTCCGGCAGGCGTGGCGGACGCCCATGGCGATACGTGGGCTCAAGGCGTCAGAGCTGCGCTACCGCGCGACGTTCGACGACGTCGACCTGATCTTGTCGCCGACTCTGGGCCACACGACGCCCGAGCTCGGATTCCTGTCGCCCGCCGTCGAGTTCCCGCTCATGTTCGAGCGCCTCGTGCAGTACGTCGCGTTCACGCCCATCAACAACGCCGCCGGCGGGCCCGCGATCTCGCTGCCGCTCGGCCGGACGTCCGTCGGACTGCCGATCGGCGTGCACTTCTCGGCCCTGCACGGCGACGAGCAGACGCTGCTGGAGCTGGCCTACGAGCTCGAGGCGGCCCAGCCGTTCGCGCGCATCCAGGCGTGAGCCGGCTCGTCCTGCGCCGCATGTCGCTCGCGGACGAGGCCGACGTCACCGCGGCGGTCGCCGAGTTCACCGCCGAGGGCGGTCACTGGTCGTACCGGTACCGGGGCGATCTGCCGTGGCCGCAGTACGTCGCGCTGGTGCACGGCTGGGAGGACGGGATCGACCTGCCGCAGGACTTCGTCGCCCACGCCGAGCTCGTCGCGGAGGTCGACGGCGAGATCGTCGGACGGGCGTCGATCCGCTGGGAGCTCGACGACTTCCTCCGGACGCTGGGCGGTCACATCGGCTATGCCGTCCGTCCCGCCCACCGCCGCCAGGGCCACGCGACCGAGATCCTGCGCCAGTCCGTCGAGATCCTGCGGGCGCGCGGTGTGCGGCGCGTCCTCGTGACGTGTGACGACGACAACCTCGCGTCGGCGCGCGTCATCGAGGCGGGCGGCGGCGTTCTCGAGGGCATCGTGCCGCACACCGATCCCGACGAGCCGCCCCGCAAGCGCTACTGGATCACCTGAAGTGCTGGTGGCCGGCCGGGCCGTCGTACGTCTCGCCGTCGACCGTGACGCCGGTTCCGTCCGCGACGGTGCCGATGGGCGACCAGCCGTCCGGGAGGGCCGTCTCGGAGCTGAAGGTCGCCACGAGCGCGTAGGAGTCGCCACCGTTCAGCACGAAGTCGAGCGCCTGCCGGCCGAGCGCCTCGGCGACGGTCGAGACCGCCTCCGGAATCGCGAACGCCGACGAGTCCAGGTCGATCGCGACGCCGCTGGCGTCCGCGATGTGGGCCAGGTCGGCGATCAGGCCGTCGCTCACGTCCGTCATCGACGTGGCACCGGCGCGCGCCGCCTGCGGGCCGGCGGCGTAGGGCGGGTGCGGCACGCGATGGGCCTCTACGGCCGCCTTGGGCGACCGGAAGCCGCGGCTGAGCGTCGCGAAGCCCGCGGCCGCCAGGCCCAGGTCGCCCGCGTACGCGACGACGTCGCCCGGAAGCGCGCCGGACCGGCGCACGGGACGGGGGGCATCGCCCATCGCGGTCACGGCGATGACGATCGAGTCCGACGCCGTGACGTCGCCCCCGACGATGTGCGCACCGACGAGCGCGCACTCGGCCTCGAAGCCCTGGACCATCTCCAGCGCCCACGCGACCGGCAGGTCCGCGGGTGCACCGAAGCCCACCGTCAGGGCCGTGGCGACCCCGCCCATCGCGTTGATGTCCGACAGATTGCTCGCCGCCGCCTTGCGCCCCACGTCGTGCGCCGTCGACCAGTCGCGCCGGAAATGACGTCCCTCGACGAGCAGATCGGTCGACACGACGAAGCTGCCGTCGTTGGTCGAGACGTGCGCGGCGTCGTCGCCGGGGCCCAGCAGGACGTGCCGGTTGTCGCCGATGTGGTCGGTCAGCCGGTCGATCAGGCCGAACTCTCCGATGTCGCCGATCGTGGGCTGGTCCGAGGCGTTGACAGTCATGAGTCCATCTTCCCGCAGGCGGAGCCCAGGACGGGCCA
Source organism: Aeromicrobium sp. (assembly GCA_025964895.1). GTDB lineage: Bacteria > Actinomycetota > Actinomycetes > Propionibacteriales > Nocardioidaceae > Aeromicrobium. The sequence continues at coordinate 32,681 of JAOPXY010000024.1, read as the reverse complement.
GACATCCGGTAGCGTGGCACAGTCCCGTCAGATTCAAAGGAGCACCCGATGGCCGTGCAGGCTTACATCCTCGTCCAGACCGAGGTCGGCAAGGCTGCCGACGTCGCCCTGGCGATCGATGCCATCGACGGCGTCACGCTCGCCGAGGACGTCACCGGTCCCTACGACGTCATCGTGCGCGCCGAAGGCGCCAGCATGGACGAGCTCGGCGCACTCGTGCTGTCGAAGATCCAGGGCGTCCCCGGCATCACCCGCACGCTGACCTGCCCCATCGTCCGCATCTGAGGCATGAAGAAGCTCGCCCTCGCCGCCACGCTGCTCCTGGCTGCGGGGTGCAGCCCGGGTCTCGGTGTCGACACGTACCCGACCGAGCCGGGCACCGACGTCGACTGCAAGGCGCTGTTCGCCGACGCCCCGCGTGAGGTCGCCGGCGAGGACTCGATCCTCGTCGACGGCGGCAACGCCGCTGCATGGGGCGCGCCGCCGATCGTCCTGCGGTGCGGCGTCGAACGTCCCACCGTGCTCGACACCGATCCCCCGTGCAACTTCGTCGACGGTGTCGACTGGGTGTCGGAGACGACGGCCGACGGCTTCCTGTTCACGTCGATCGGTCGCAAGTTCTACGTCAGCGTCGAGGTGCCGGACGAGTACGACCCCGCCGCCGACGCGCTCGCGGATCTCGCCGACGCCGTGACGAAGCACGACCCGTCGGTGACCCCCTGTCAATAGGTGAGTGCAGGAACGTCAGCGCAGGCCGGTGTCGCGCTGCAGGGCGAGCTGGATCAGCCGGTCGACCAGCTCGGCGTACGGGACGCCGCTGGCCTCCCACAGCACTGGGAACATCGAGTACGGCGTGAAGCCCGGCATCGTGTTGATCTCGTTGATGACCAGACCGTCGTCGGTCAGGAAGAAGTCGACGCGCGCGAGACCCTCGCAGCCCACCGCCTCGAAGGCCTGCACCGCGTACGCCTGGATGCGCTCGCTGAGCGTGACTGGGATGTCGGCCGGCACGACGTTGAGGCTCGTGCCGTCGAGGTACTTGGCCTCGAAGTCGTAGAACTCGTGCCCCGACTCGTCCGCGACCGTGATCTCGCCGACGAGGCTCGCGACCGGCTTGCCGTCGGGCTGCTGGATCACGGCGCACTCCAGCTCGCGCTTGCCGCGGGCGGCCGACTCGACGATGACCTTCGGATCGAAGTCGCGGGCCTTCTCGACCGCAGCGTCGAGCTCGTCCCACGTGTCGACCATCGCGACACCGGAGCTGGATCCCGCGCGGGCGGGCTTGACGAACAGGGGCAGGCCCAGCGCCCGGATCCGCGCCTCCACCCGCTCGCGGTCCTGCTTCCACTCCCACGGCCGGATCGTGACGTACGGGATCTGCGGGAGGCCTGCGGCGGAGAAGACGGTCTTGGTGAACGGCTTGTCCATGCTGACGGCGCTGGCCAGCACACCGGCGCCCACGTAGCGGACGTCCGCCAGCTCCAGGAGGCCCTGCAGCGTCCCGTCCTCGCCCCAGGGACCGTGCAGCAGCGGGAACACGGCATCGACGTCCGACAGCCGCTCCAGGGCGAACGGGGGCAGGTCGTCGCGCACCGACGGCAGGGTGCCCGGCTCGAGCTCGCGCCACTCGGCGGACTCCTCGACCCACTGGCCGGCCCGCGTGATGCCGATCGGGCGGACGTCGTAGCGGTCCGTGTCGATCGCCGCCAGAACCTCCCGCGCGGTCAGGCAGGAGACGCCGTGCTCGCTCGATCGGCCGCCGAAGATGACGGCCAGGCGGGGCTTGCGGGGGGCGGGGTCAGTGACGAGGCTCATTGCCGAGCACCTTATCGCTCAGTGCACAATGGGATGATGCATGGACACGAACTGTCGCCCTCGACCATTGCGGTCGGCGCGGGGCGTCCGGACCGCGTTCCGGGGGGACCGCTCAACGCACCCATCACGCTCGCCAGCGCACTCGTGCCTGGTGGGGCGTCGGAGTACGGACGAGCGGGCAATCCGACCTGGGACTCCTTCGAGACGGTGCTGGGCGCCCTCGAGGGGGGTCGCGCCCTGGCATTCTCCTCGGGGGTCGCCGCGTCGGCCGCCCTGTTCGACCTCGTGCCGATGGGCTCGGTCGTCGTCGCGCCGCGGCACGCGTACTACGGCACGATCGCGCAGCTGACCGAACGCAACCGGCGCGGCCAGGTCGAGCTGCGGCTCGTCGACATCGACAACACGCCGCAGGTCATCGCCGCGTGCGAGGGCGCCGCGCTGGTCTGGATCGAGTCGCCGACCAATCCGGCGCTCGAGATCGCCGACATCGAGTCGATCGCGACGGCCGCCACCAAGGCAGGCGCCGCCGTGGCGGTCGACAACACATTCGCGACACCGCTGCGCCAGCGTCCGCTCGACCTGGGGGCCGACTTCGTCGTGCACTCGGCGTCCAAGCTGCTGTCGGGGCACAGCGACCTGATCCTGGGGGCCATCGTGGCCAACGACGACCGGGCGTACGCGGCGCTGGAGAAGCGCCGTTCCGTCCTGGGCGCGATCCCCGGCGCGATGGAGACCTTCCTCGCGGCGCGCGGCGTGCGGACGCTGCACGTGCGGCTCGACCGCGCGGAGGCCAATGCCAAGGAGCTGCACCGCCGCCTGTCGGCGTCGCGGCGCATCGTCTACAGCCGCTACCCGGGCTTCGGCACGATCATCGCCTTCGAGGTCGTGGGCGGCCCCACCGCGGCGCAGAAGATGACCGAGCAGAGCGACATCATCACGTACGCCACGAGCCTCGGCGGCGTCGAGTCGACATGGGAGCGCCGCCGGCGTCACCCCGGCGAGCCCGAGTCCGTCCCGGAGGGCCTCGTCCGCCTCTCGGTGGGCATCGAGGACGTCGAGGACCTCTGGACCGACATCCAGAACGTCCTCGCCGCGATCGCCTGACCCACCGGGTTCCGCGAGCGGTGCGCTCTGGACATTTTGGGACGGCGTGTCTGTCCACGACGCACCTCTCGGGAGCCGGTACGCACCACTCGGCGGACCTCGACGTGTCTCGCGCGGGCGGACGTCAGACGGTCTCGGGCTTGGCCGTCCGGGAAATGAGCCGGCGCACCAGCTCGTCGGGGCTCAGCTCACCGGCCACGAGCGCCGCGACGTGCTCGACGATCGGCATCTCGACGCCGTTGAGCTTGGCCAGCTCGCTGACCGACTGGCACGACTTGACGCCCTCGGCGACCTGCCGCGTCTGAGCGGTGACCTCCTCGACGGACATGCCCTCGCCGAGCTTCTCGCCGAACGTCCGGTTGCGCGACAGCGGCGACGAGCAGGTGGCCACCAGGTCGCCCATGCCGGCCAGCCCCATGAACGTCACGGGATCGGCGCCGATCGCCTGCCCGAGCCGTGCGGTCTCGGCGAGGCCGCGCGTGATGACGGACGCCTTGGTGTTGTCGCCGAAGCCCAGGCCGACGCACACCCCCACGGCGAGTCCGATGACGTTCTTCGCGGTGCCGGCGAGCTCGCAGCCGATGACGTCGGTCATGGAGTAGGGGCGGAAGGCGGCCGAGTGCATGAGCTTCTGCAGCCGCTCGGCGACGCCCTGGTCGGCGCAGGCCACGACGCTCGCGGCGGGCTCTCGGTTCGCGATCTCCCGGGCGAGGTTGGGGCCCGACACCACCGCGATGCGCTCGGGGCCGGCGCCGGTCATCTCCGCGATGACCTCGCTCATGCGCTGGTGCGTGCCCAGCTCGATGCCCTTCATGAGGCTGACCAGGACCGCATCGGACGGGATGTGCCGGCTCCACGCCTCGAGGTTCGCGCGCAGCTGCTGCGATGGAACGGCCAGCACGACGACCTCGGCGTCCGCGAGCGCCTCCGCGGGGTCGGACGTGGCCGAGACGGCGTCCGGCAGCTCGATGCCCGGCAGGTACTCGGAGTTCTCGTGCTTGTCGTTGATCGTGGCACAGAGCTCGGGGCGACGTCCCCACAGCCGTACGTCGTTGCCCGCGTCGGCCAGCACCATCGCGAACGCGGTCCCCCACGATCCTGCGCCCATCACGGCTGTCTGCGCCATTCACGAATCCCGTCGGTTGTGGTCGGACCGGTCGTCGATGCCGGGCCGGTAGTTGCTCCTGGGTCTGCCCAACGTATGGACATCGATGCGCGGTGTCGAGGGGAGCTCGCCCCGCACCTCGGACATCATCGCAGTCAGCGCATCCATCAGGCGCGTCGTGGCCTCGCGGAGCAGCTCCTCGGTGATCTCTCGGCCCTCGAAGTCGCCGAGGTCGAGTGGGGCGCCGACGCGGACGTGGATCGTCGTGCGCGGCAGGATGCGTGGCCGCTTGGCGTACGGCCACAGGATCGCCTGCGGCCCCCACTGCATGACGGGGACGAGCGGCTTGCCGGTGGCGAGCGCGACGCGGACAGCGCCCGTGCGGCCCGTCATCGGCCACGCGGCCGGGTCGCGGGTGATCGTGCCCTCGGGGTAGATCGCGACGACGCTGCCGGCCTCGACCGCCGCGATCGCCGCGCGCAGCGACTCGGCCGCGCCGTCGGTGCTGCGGTACACCGGGATCTGCTCGGCGTGCCGCAGGATCCATCCGCCGACGGGCAGGCTCATCAGCGTGTCCTTCGCGAGGAACCGCGGCGGGATGCCCTGGTCGACCATGAAGTGCGAGATCAGGAACGGATCGACGTGGGAGATGTGGTTCGGCGCCAGGACGAAGCCGCCCTCGGGAAGATGCTCCTGCCCCCGCCAGTCCCGCTTCGTGAACACCATGAGCAGAGGCCTGATGATGAACACGATGACGCGCAGGGTCCGGGGGAAGTGGCGTCGATGCATGACGCGAGCCTAAACCGTGGACGCGCCACCGGGGCGCCGGCCGCTAGGCTGATCGCCATGCAAGCCACCGTCGCGAGCTTCGACGAGACGACCCGGACGGGTCACGTGCTGACCGATGACGGCATGCCGATGGACTACCCCGCCGACTCGCTCGCCGAGCACATTCGCCACCTGCGCGTCGGGCAGCGCGTCTTCGTCGAGACGTCCGGCGACATCGTCACATCCATCGCCATCTGGCGGTGACGGGACGGGACGGTCAGAGGGTCACGGGCTTGAACGACGGGCGACTCGCCTCGTAGGTGACGATGTCGTCCTCGTGGCTCAAGGTGATGCCGACGTCGTCGAGGCCCTCGAGCAGGCGCCAGCGCGTGTAGTCGTCGATCGTGAACGAGTCCTCGATCGCGTCGACGCCGGCGCCGGCCCTGACGGTGCGGCTCTCCAGGTCGAGCGTGATGCTCGCACCCGGGTTGTCGTCCAGGTAGTCCCACAGCCGCTGGACGACCTTCTCGTCCACCTCCGCCGCGAGCAGCCCGGCCTTGCCGGAGTTGCCGCGGAAGATGTCGCCGAAGCGCGGCGAGATGACGGCCTTGAAGCCGTAGTTCTGCAGCGCCCAGACGGCGTGCTCGCGCGACGAGCCCGTGCCGAAGTCGGGTCCGGCGACGAGAACCGTGGCGTCCTTGAACGCGTCCTGGTTGAGGACGAAGTCGGGATCGTTGCGCCAGGCCGAGAACAGGCCCTCCTCGAAGCCGTCGCGCGTGACCTTTTTGAGCCACACGGCCGGGATGATCTGGTCGGTGTCGACATTGCTGCGGCGCAGCGGCGCGCCGACCCCACTATGCGTAGAAAACTTCTCCATGGTTATCGCCTTTCACTCAGACTGACAGCACTCGTCGTGCTCGCGCGGCCACGCGCTTCGAAGCAGGCTCGAAAGAATCGGCACGCCATGAATCAGGCTCCTGCCGTCTCGAGCTGGGCGAGGTCGGCGGGGCCGGCCAGGTGTCCGAGGATGCCGGTGGCGATCGCGACGTCGGGCGACACGAGGTGCGTGCGTCCGCCCTTGCCCTGGCGTCCCTCGAAGTTGCGGTTGGACGTCGACGCACTGCGCTCGCCCGGGACCAGCTGGTCGGGGTTCATGCCCAGGCACATCGAGCAGCCCGCGCCGCGCCACTCGGCGCCGGCGTCCTTGAAGATCTGGTCGAGGCCCTCGGCCTCGGCCTGCAGGCGGACGCGCACCGAGCCCGGCACGACCAGGATCCGCGTGTCGTCCGCGACCCGGTGGCCCTCGATCAGCGAGGCGGCGACGCGCAGGTCCTCGATGCGTCCGTTGGTGCACGAGCCGATGAACACCGTGTCGACCTTGATGTCCTTCATCGGCGTGCCGGCCTCGAGGCCCAGGTAGCGCAGGGCGTTCTCGGCGGCGATGCGCTCGTTGTCGTCCTCGATGTCGGCGGGGTTGGGGACGTTGCCCGAGAGCAAGACGCCCTGGCCCGGGTTGGTGCCCCACGTGACGAACGGGGTGATCGTGGACGCGTCGATCGTGATGACCTTGTCGAACACGGCGTCGTCGTCGGTGACGAGGCTGTCCCAGTGCGCGACGGCGGCGTCCCAGTCGGCACCGGTCGGCGCGCTCGGACGTCCCTGGAGGTAGTCGTACGTCGTCTGGTCGGGCGCGATGAGGCCGGCCTTAGCGCCCCACTCGATCGACATGTTGCAGATCGTCATGCGCGCTTCCATCGAGAGCTTGCGGATGGCCTCGCCGCGGTACTCCACGATGTAGCCCTGTCCGCCGCCCGTGGTCTCCTGCGTGATGAGCGCCAGGATCAGGTCCTTGGCGGTGGAGCCGCCGGGCAGCTCGCCGACGACCTCGACGGCCATCATCTTGGGCTTGGCCTGCGACAGCGACTGCGTCGCGAGCACGTGCTCGACCTCGGACGTGCCGATGCCGAAGGCGATCGAACCGAACGCGCCGTGGGTGGACGTGTGGGAGTCGCCGCACACGATCGTCATGCCGGGCTGGGTCAGACCGAGCTGCGGGCCGACGACGTGGACGATGCCCTGGTCGATGTCGCCCATGGGGTGCAGGCGGACGCCGAACTCCTCGCAGTTGCGGCGCAGCGTCTCCACCTGCGTGCGCGACACGAGATCGGCGATCGGCTTGTCGAGATCCGTCGTCGGGATGTTGTGATCCTCGGTCGCCAGCGTCAGGTCGGGACGACGCACGGTGCGGCCGGAGAGGCGGAGGCCGTCGAAGGCCTGCGGGCTCGTCACCTCGTGGATGAGGTGGAGGTCGATGTAGAGAAGATCGGGCTCGCCCTCGTGGCGGCGGACGACGTGCTCTTCCCAGATCTTCTCGGCAAGGGTCTTGCCCATGGTGCTCTCCTCGGCGATGTCACGTGACTGCAATCCCAGCCACTTGCGTCTCACAATGCGATACGGCAGTATCAAGACATGGACAACTCTAGCGGAGTCGGCGTTCTCGACAAAGCGGCGATGGTGCTCGCGGCCCTCGAGCCCGGCCCGGCCACGCTCGCCGGCCTCGTCGCCAGCACCGGACTGGCCCGCCCGACGGCCCACCGCCTCGCGGTGGCGCTCGAGCACCACCGCCTCGTCGCGCGCGACATGCAGGGACGCTTCATCCTCGGCCCCCGTCTTGGCGAGCTCGCGGCCGCGGCCGGCGAGGACCGCCTCCTGGCCGCCGCCGGTCCCGTCCTCGCCCGTCTGCGCGACATCACCGGCGAGTCGGCCCAGCTGTTCCGTCGCCAGGGTGACTTCCGCGTGTGCGTCGCCGCCGCCGATCGGCCGACCGGCCTGCGCGACTCGATCCCCGTCGGTGGCCAGCTGACCATGGCCGCCGGCTCCGCCGCCCAGGTGCTGCTGTCGTGGGAGGACCCCGAGCGCATGAACAAGGGCCTGCTCAAGGCGACGTTCTCCGCCGCGGAGCTGTCGGCCGTTCGTCGCCGCGGCTGGGCCCAGAGCGTCGGCGAGCGCGAGAACGGCGTCGGCTCGGTGTCGGCGCCCGTCCGCTCCCCCTCCGGCAAGGTGGTCGCCGCGGTGTCGGTGTCGGGGCCGCTGGAGCGCCTCACCCGTCAGCCCGGACGCATGCACGCCCCCGCGGTCGTCGCCGCCGCCGAGCGCCTCTCCCAGAGCCTTCGCCGCACCTCCTGACCCGGCACCCCGGCCGGGAGCCGCGCGCGGTGCCTCACACACCTTTCGGCGCGCGCATAGGTGTCTGGTTCACCGGAACCCGGAGGAACAGGTGTCTGACGCACCGGACCTCGCGGGAACAGGTGTCTGGTCCACCGCCAGCGGCACCGCTGACACCGCCATCCAGCAGCTGCTAAGCCGCGAGGTCATCGGGGGCAACGATGCGGACGCACGTGTCGTTGGCCAGGAAGACCGGCCACACGTCGATCGACGCGCGGCGCCCCGCCTCGGTGAGGTCGCGCGCCCACTCGCGGTCGGAGGCGCGGCGGTCGTCGGCGCCGGGGCGGGCGAACATGAACGCAGCGGAGCCGCCGGCGGCGAACTCGTCGACGACCTCGGTGATGCGGTCGAGCAGGTTGCGGCTGTCGCCGGGGTCGGGGACGTCCGGGCAGTCCTCGATCTTGATCAGGATGGGCGTGACCACGCCCCCCGGGCCGAGCACCGAGCACCACACCTGCGGTGCGGAGAACCCCCACGGACCCTTGATGGATCGCCAATGAGCGTCGAGATCGCCCAGCGAACGGATCGGCGGGGTCTGATCGGGCGGCAGGATGGGCGGGATGTCGTGAGTCATGCCGACAGCCTGCGTCCGTTCGCCCCGTACGTCGAAGGCTCTGTCCACAGGCCCCGGACGACCCGGCACCCGCCACCGACTCAGCGCAGGGCAGCGAGGAGCTGGTCCTTGCGCAGGCGGGAGTACCCGGGAACGCCCTGCTCGCGGGCGGCAATGCGCAGCTGCGCGACGGTCCACGACGACTCGGGCCGCGCCGGCGCCTCCTTCAGGACGAGCGGCTCGGCGGGGGGGCTGACGTCGCGCGCGTGATCGGCGATCGCCTGCTGGATCTTCTTCTCGGCCTTGGCGCGGGCCCGCTTCGTCGCGAGCGCCGTGGCCTCGGCGATGGCCTTCTCGGCCCGGTCCTTGATCTTCTCGACGCGCGACTTCTGCTTCGCGGCCTTCTTGCGCCACAGATCAGCCTCGGCCTCAGCCTTCTTGACCCGCTTACGGAGCGCCGCGACCTGCGAGGTCAGCTCCTCGACGATCGTGCTGTTGTCCGCGGACCTCTTGTCCTTCGGTGCCATGGGATCTCCCGTCTCGTTGCGGGACAGGATGCCGCACGCCCGTGAACAGCGGGCGAACGCGGCCGCGGGCGTCAGAACAGTCCGGGCTGCTCGAGCTCCAGCAGCGTCCGCTTGCGCTCGAGTCCCCCGGCGTAGCCGGTCAGCGATCCGTTGGCGCCGATGACCCGGTGGCACGGCACGACGATCGGGATCGGGTTGGCACCGTTGGCCGCGCCGACGGCGCGGGAGATGCCCGGCTCGTAGCCGAGGCGGCGCGCGATGTCGCCGTAGCTCGCCGTCTCGCCGTACGGGATCCGCTGCAGCTCGGACCACACCTTCTTCTGGAACTCCGATCCCTCGCTCGCGAGCGGGAGGTCGAACTCAGTGCGCTGCCCCGTGAAGTACTCCCCCAGCTGGGTCTCGGCCCGGTCCAGCAGCGGATCGGACGCGCGGGAGCCGCGCGGCGCATCGGCACCGAAGGCAATCGCGGTGACGAGCCCCGCGCTGACGTGGATGCAGAGGCCGCCGATCGGCGAGTCGATCCATCGAGTCGTCATGGACGTGTCCTTTCGAAGGCGGACGTGGCACGCCACAGGTGCATGCCGGCGTAGGAGCGCCAGGGGCGCCAGTGCTGGGTGTCGCCCAGCGTGATGCCGCGGCGCTCGAGCTCGCGCCTCAGCACGAGATCGGTCGTGAGCAGGATGTCCGGGTGGGCCAGGGCGCGCATCACGACGTAGTCGGCCGTCCAGGGCCCGATGCCGCGCATCGCGAGCAGCTGCTCGCGCGTCGCGTCGCGATCGACGCCGGGATCGAGATCGAGCGTGCCGTCGGCGACTGCGCGGGCGAGATCGAGGATCGTCCGGGCCCGCGACTGCGGCATGCCCATCTCGGCGGGATCGGCGTCGGCGAACGCCTCGGGCGCCGGGAACGCGTGCGTCAGCCCGTGCGCGGCCGCGAGCCCGAAGTCGACGGGCGTGCCGCGGGTGGGGACGTGCCGGCCGAGCACCGTGTTGGCGCCCGCGACCGAGACCTGCTGGCCGACGATCGTGCGTACCGCCACCTCGAAGCCGTCGACGTGCGAAGGGACCCGCAGGCCCGGCGCCTGCGCGACGAGCGGCGCGAGCGCGGGATCGGCCGACAGGACCGTGTCGATCGCGACGGGATCGGCGTCGAGATCCAGCATGCGGCGAGCCCGCCCGATCGCGGTCGCGGTGTCGCGCAGATCGGCCAGCTCGAGCTCGCACGTCACGTGGTCGTCGTGGACGGTCAGCGCCATGACGCCGAGCCCGTGCGGCAGTCGCAGGACGCGGGCGTACACGCGTCCGTCAACGATCTCGACGCCCGGCAGCACGTGTGCCGCAAGGAAGTCCAGCATCGCACCGGCGTGGAAGGGCTGCCGGACGGCGAGCCGCACGACGATCCGGCCGGTCGGCGTGCTGCGGCGCCGCCCGCGCATCTGCGTCGGGCTGAGCGCATACGTCTGGCGGACGGAGTCGTTGAACTGGCGGATCGAGGAGAATCCAGCCGCGAAGGCGATGTCGGACATCGGCATGTCGGTCGTCTCGATCAACACCCGGGCCGCGTGAGCCCGATTGCTGCGCGCCAGCGCGAGCGGGCCCGCGCCGAGCTCCTGGCCCAGCATGCGCGTCAGATGGCGCTGGCTGTAGCCGAGCCGGCTCGCGAGTCCCTCGACGCCCTCGCGCTCGACGACCCCGTCGCCGATGAGTCGCATCGCGCGACCCACGGCATCGGCGCGGACATTCCACTCCGGTGAACCGGGGGTCGTGTCGGGACGGCAGCGCCGGCAGGCCCGGAACCCGGCGTCCTGCGCCGCGGCTGCCGTCGCGTGGAACGTGACATTCTGCGACTTCGGGGTGACCGCGGGGCACGACGGACGGCAATAGATGCCGGTCGTCGCGACCGCGGTATAGAAGACACCGTCGAAGCGGGCATCGCGGGCCTGGACGGCCCGGTAGCAGCGCTCGTGATCGGTGAACATGAGTCCATCATGACGCGCGCCAGCGACAGTCACTGGCGGCTATCGGACATGACCGTCGGCGACGGGGCAACGATCGATCCGGCAGACATCGCGGCGGAGCGGTAGACCTGCGAGCTCGTGAACGAGGTTCAGCGGGCGGACGAGGCCACGTGATTGGCCGCGAGGTATGCGAGCCCGAGCGCGGGGAGGAGGCCGTTGCCGGCGAGATAGCCGCCCGCGCCGTGGCCCGAGATGCCCATCGCCGCGCCGCCGGACGCGTACAGGCCCGTGATCGGCTGCGCGTGCTCGTCGACGACGCGCGCGTGCTCGTCGACGCGGAGACCACCCTGGGTGTGGAACAGCGCGGGGCGCACGGCGACGGCCGCGAGGCGTCCGGTCAGCTCCTGCTCCCAAAACGTCCGGCCGAGCTCGTCGCCGAACTCGCCGCGCGCGAACAGCTGAGTCCGACGCACCGTGTCCTCCAGACCCTCGGGGTCAATGCCGACGTCCTGGGCGAGCTCGCGTGCCGTGCCGGCCCACTTGACCGCACCGGACTCGCGCGTGTCGAGGTAGTCCTGGAACACCGAGCACGCCTCGTCGATGCGGGCGTCGAGGATGATCCAGGCCTGGCCGCCCGCATGCTTCAGCACCTCGGCGGCGTACTCGGAGTAGCCGGTCGTCTCGTCGCCGAAGCGGCGGCCGTGCCGGTCGACCAGGAAGGCGCCGTGCATGACGGTCGCCCATCCGGTCAGGGTCGCGGCCGGCATCGCGAGCGCCGCGTGCCCCTGGTACGCGTCGAGGTAAGCCGTGGCACCGCCCAGCCGGGTGCCGATCGCGAGCGCGTCGCCCGTCGATCCCTCGCTGCCGTGGTAGACCGCATCGGCGATCTCGGGTGCGTGCGCGGCGACGAGCTCGCGATTCGCCGCGAATCCGTTGGTGGCCAGCAGCACCGCCCGCGTGGGGATCTCCTCGGTGCCACCGCCCGGCGTCGAGACCACGACGGCGCGCACGCCGGCGTCGTCGGTCAGCACGTCGTCGAGGGAGGCGGGCACGAGGATGTCGATGCGCGGGTTGCGGCGGGTCTCGCGCACCAGGTGGGCGAGCATCGCCCGGCCGGACCGTCCTGGCACGGTGTGGCATCGCGTCCGGCTGTGGCCGGGGTACTCGAAGTCTGTGACGAGCGACAGGGGCATGCCGACGTCGTCACCGAGCCACTCCACCAGCTCGGCACTCACGCCGGCGAGGGTCGCGGCGAGCGCGGCATCGGCCTCGTCGTGGGTCTTGGCCATGATGTCGGCGATGAACGTGTCGGCCGAGTCCTCGACGGCGGCCTCGCGCTGCCACCGGCTGCCAGCGCCCGGGATCATCGCGGTCGACATCGCGGTGTTGTTGCCGACCGCGAAGTGCTCGTTGGACTCGACGACCAGGACGTCCAGCCCCAGCTCCGCGGCACGCAGGGCCGCGGCGAGCCCGCCACCGGCACCGGCGACGACGAGATCGGGACCGCCGTCAGCGTTCACCCGGCGCTCCCCTCGAGCGAGGCCCTCAGGCCGAGCAGGCGCAGCGCCGTCGCGGTCGGGTCGACGAGGACCGGTCCGCCCGTGCTGGGCGCGACGTCGACGGCCGAGCAGGCGTTGAAGACGAAGCCGTCGTCGAGATCGGCGATGCTGCGCGCCACGGTCTCGTTCCACGCGCGGTCGTCGGCGATGACGTCGAAGCCGAGGTCGAGCACCCGGGTCGCGGGCGTCTCCAGGCCGTAGGACGCAAAGCGACGGTCCAGCTCCGCGGCGATCGCGATGTTGCGCGCGACGGCGTGCAGCGGCGCGCCCTGGGTCGCCAGGAACGTCGCGGTCAGGCGGCCGATGCCCAACAGCGGGCGGGCGAGGCCGTCCTGGTCGTCGATGCCCGGATCGAGGACGCAGTCGGGCAGGAAGGCGTCGAAGCCGGTCGGGTCGGCGGCCGCGAACGCCGCCAGCACGGCACGCTCCGACGCCGCGACGTCCTCAGGCGTGTCGAGCGCCGCGGGCGCACCGCTGTCGCCGCTCCCGGCGCCGATGTCGCGGAGCTCGACCTCGATGCCGGCGGGGCTGTGCTCGGCGTAACGGGCCTGGCGGCGGGCGAGCTCCTGCTCGCCGACCGCGATCGGCGTGAACGACAAGATTCTCATGGTGTCTCCTCGGGCGGCGCGGACGGCTCAATGCCCGGAACCTCGATGTCAAGCGCCCGCGGGTCGTTGGGGTGCTCGGCGAGGGCGTGGACCTCGATGCTCATCCAGGGGTACAGCGGCAACGACGTCAGCGCCTCGTGCAGCACCGTCGCGTCGGGCACCTCGTACAGGCTCCAGTTCGCCCACCGCCCCGGGATCCGCCAGAGCCGGCGCAGGTGTCCCGCGCCCGCGAGCCGCTGGCCCTGTGCCAGCTCGGCGGCGAAGATCTCCTCACGCTCCTGCTCGGAGCGCTCGGGCGGCCACTCGATCTCGATGTGGACCAGGAACTCGGCCATCAGGTGCCCAGGTACGCCGCGCGGACGCGCGGGTCGTCTGCCAGCTCGGTGCCAGATCCCTCCAGCACGATCGCGCCGCTCTCGATGACGTACGCGCGGTCGGAGATCGCGAGGGCCTGCGACGCGTTCTGCTCCACGATTAGCACGGTCACGCCGGTGTCGCGGATCTGCCGGATCGCCGCGAGCACCTGGGCCGCGAGATTCGGCGCGAGGCCCACCGACGGCTCGTCGAGCGTGAGGCACGTCGGACGCGCCATGAGGGCGCGGCCGATCGCCAGCATCTGCTGCTGGCCGCCCGACATCGTGTTGGCCTTCTGCGACCGGCGGCTGGCCAGGATCGGGAACAGGTCGAAGACCTGGTCCAGCGAGCCCTTGATGCTGGACCGCGGCTGCGAGTACGCACCCATCTCGAGGTTCTCGATGACGTCCAGGTCGCCGAACAGCGCGCGATCCTGCGCGACGTGCAGCATGCCGGCCCGCACGATCTCGTCGGGACGGTAGGTCTGCACGGGCCTGCCCGCCAGGAGGATCTCCCCGCCCGTCGCCTTGATGATGCCGGCGACGGCGCGCAGCGTCGTGGTCTTGCCTGCGCCGTTGGCACCGATCAGCGACACGATCTCCTTCTCGCCGACCCGCAGGTTGACGTCGTGCAGGATCTCGAGGCGGCGGTAGCCGGCGCACAGGTTCTTCAGCTCGAGCATCAGTAGTCCTCTCCGAGGTAGGCCTCGACGACCTGGGGTTCGGCGATGACCTCGGCGGGGACGCCCTGGGTCAGCACCCGCCCGTCGTGCATCACGACGAGCCGTTCGGACAGGGCCATCACGGCGGCCATGATGTGCTCGACGAACATCACCGTGAGCCCGTCGCCGTGCAGCTCGCGCAGGAGCTCGATCATGGGTGCGCGCTCGGCGGGGACGAGGCCGGCCAGCACCTCGTCGAGCAGGATCATGCGCGGTTCCATCGCGAGCGCGCGGGCCAGCTCGAGCCGCTTGAGCCCCGCGGTCGGCAGGCTGCCGGAGCTGGTGCCCGCGTACTGCGCCAGCTGGACGCGCTCGAGCACGCCCAGCGCGTGACGGCGGGCGTCCTTGCGGGAGCGCTGCGCCAGCGAGGCGATCGTGACGTTCTCGAGCACCGACATCGACTCGAACGGACGCATCAGCTGGAACGTGCGCACCAGCCCGGCCCGCGCGACCTTCTGCGCCGACCAGCCGGTGATGTCGACGTCGTCGAACACGACCCGTCCCGCGGTGGGCGGCTGGCTGCCGGCCAGGAGCGAGAACAAGGTGGTCTTGCCGGCCCCGTTGGGCCCGATGATGCCGAGGAACACCCGATCGGCGACGGCGATGTCCACCGAGTCGACCGCCGTGAGTCCCGCGAATGTCTTGGTCAATCCTTCGACCTGGAGAAGGCTCATGAGCGCCACCGATCCCTGATGGTTCCGAAGATGCCCTTGGGCATCACGATGACGATGACGATCAGCAGCGTCGCGTACACCGCGACGTCGAGGCCCGACGTGCCCTGCAGGAACGACAGGAAGCCGGGCGGGTTGCGCAGCACCGTCGCGACGAGCTCGGACAGCGGACCGACGACCATGGCGCCGATCACGGGGCCCCAGATCGTCCCGATGCCTCCGATGACGGCCGGCACGATGGCCTCGACCGACACGGCCGATCCGAAGGCCTGCTCGGGACCCACGAAGAAGTAGTACTGCGTGTAGTAGACGCCGGCGACCGCCGTGACACCGCAGCTCAGCGCGACGGCGATCAGACGGGCGCGCATCGTGTTGATGCCCAGCGACGACGCCGCCACCTCGTCGTCGCGCACGGCCTGGGCGTACTGACCGGCCCGCGAGCGGACGTAGAGGATCGAGACGAGGACAGCTGCGGCGAGGATCGCCAGCGGGATCCAGAAGTACAGCGGATCGCCCTGCTGGAACTGCAGCATCGACCACGAGTCGCTCGGCAGGATCTCGACGTTGAAGCCCTCGGTCTTGTGCAGGGCGTCGACGTTCTGGACGATCAGCAGGAACATCTGCGCGAACGCGAACGTCGCCAGGGCGAAGTACGACCCGGCGAGCTTGTAGCGCAGGCACAGGTAGGCGATCGCGACACCGACCGCGGCCGACAGCACCGCGGCGACGACCATCGAGATCCACGGCGAGATGCCGTGGTCGACCAGCAGGTAGGCGCCCGTGTAGGCGCCGATGCCAAAGAACGCGGCGTGGCCGAAGCTGAACATGCCGCCGAAGCCGCTCATGAGGTTCCAGCCGACGGCCATGATCGCGAAGATCAGGGTCCTGATCGCGACGCTCTGCGCCTGCTCGCCGAGGAACAGCGGAAGGGTGGAGAGCACCGCGACGCCGGCGACGAGCACGAGCAGCTGACGGCGCGCCCACGTGTCCTTGAGGCGGGGGTCGTCGGCCGCCGGCAGCTCGTGAGCCGCGGCGGGCCGGGCAGTGGTGTCGGTCATCACTTGGCTCCGTACAGACCTTGGGGGCGCAGGAAGAGCACCATGACGAACACCGCGAACACGAGGATCAGCGATCCCGTGCCCGGGAGGTAGAGGGCACCGACGGTCTGGACGAGCCCGATGACCAGGCCGCCGATCGTCGCGCCGAGCACGCTGCCGAGGCCGCCGAGCACGACGATGACGAACGCGAGGATCGTGAACTGCTCCCCCACGGACGGCGTGAGGCTCGTAAATGGCGTCATGAGGCCGCCGGCGACCGCGACGCTGGCCGCGCCGATGCCGAACGTGAGGGCGTAGACCCGTCGCACGTTGACGCCGACCAGGGCGGCGCCCTGGGCGTTGGCCGCGACGGCGCGGATCGACAGACCCAGCGACGTGCGCCGCAGCACCAGCGTCAAGGCGATGCCGACCAGCACGGCGCCGGCGAACGCGATGACCCGCGAGTACGACGCGATCGCGCCGAGCATCTCGAAGGATCCGTCGAACGGCGTGCCGACCGACTTGGGCCGGCCGCTGAAGATCATCAGCAGCACGTTCGCGATGAGCAGCTGCAGTCCGAGGGTCACCAGCAGCGGTCCCTCGTGGCTGCCGGTCGACGTCAGCCGGTTGAGCAGGAAGTGCTGCACGAACATGCCGAACGCGAACATCACCGGGATCGCCAGCAGCGTCGCCAGGTACACCGGCAGGCCGGGGCCCGACACCAGGGCGTACACGACGTACATCGACATCGTCAGCATGGAGCCCTGGGCGAAGTTGACGACGCCCAGCACGCCGAAGATCAGCGTCAGGCCGATCGAGACGAGCGCGTACACGCCGCCGAGCAGCAGACCGGTGACGATCGACTGCGTGACGAGGCCGTTGTCCTTCCCGCCCACCGCGAAGACCGCGGCGAGCAGGAGGACGACGGTGACCGAGACGACGGTTGTGGGGTGCCGGCCGACCCGGACGAACCGGGTCGGCCCTTCACCCTGCGTGGTCGTGGACGTCATCGCGCCGCGGTGGCCGGGAAGACGAGGTCCTTGGTCGAGAACTCCTGCGGGAAGACCTGCTCGACGTTGTCGCCCTGGACCTGCATGACGATGACCGTCGCGTTCTCATTCTGGCCGCGCTCGTCGAACGTGATCGGGCCGTCGAACGCCAGCAGCGGGTCGTCGATCGAGATGCCGGCGATGGCCTCACGCAGCTTCTCAGGATCGTCCGAGCCGGACTTCTCAAGACCGGCGGCGACGACCTCGACGGCCTGGTACGACAGGATCGACGCGGTCTCCATCGGCTTGCCGTACTTGGCCTCGAAGCGCGTGCGGATGTCGGCGACGCGCTCGTCGTTCGCGTCGTAGTGGTAGTTCGCGCTCAGGACGTTCTGTCCCGACTCGCCGGACGCGGCCGGGAACGAGCCGTCGTCGAACGCGCCGTTCGCGATGCCGTACAGGCCCTGGATGTCGGGCTTGAGCTCCGAGACGGCCTTCGCGATCAGCACGCCGTCGGGGTAGTAGCCGGTGGCGACGATGACGTCGGGCTTGGCGGCCGCCGCCTCGCGCACCTGCGTCGTGGCATCGGAGAAGTTCGTCGCGGGGTAGGTGATCTCCTTGACCGACGTGATGCCCTGGGCGGCGGCCTCGGCCTCGAAGGCCTTGAACACACTGTCGCCGAAGGCGCCCTCGATGTGCAGATAGGCGACGGACGTGATCGGGGTGCCGCTGTCCTGGCCGATCTTGGCCAGCGACTGCGCACCCGACGTGCCCATGCTCGTCGCGTCGGGCTGCACGCGGAAGGCGTACTTGTAGCCCTGCTGGAGGATCTTGTCGTCCACCGCGACGTCGATGACGAACGGGACGCGTCCGCGCTCGGCGACGGCGGCGACGTTCTGCGTGACGTCGCTCTGGTAGGTGCCGACGAGTGCCACGGCGCCGTCGGCGATGAGCCGCTGCGCCTCGCTCTGGCCGACCTCGGCCTTGCCCTGGCTGTCACCGCTCGACAGCTTGAGCTTCGCGCCGTCCAGCGCCTTGATGCCGCCGGCCGCGTTGATGTCGTCGACCGCCAGCTTGGCACCGTCGTCCATCAGGCCGCCGACGCCCGCGAGGGCGCCCGACGTCGGGTGGATCGAGCCGATGGTGACGGTGCCCGACTCGGAGGAGCCTCCGCCGTCGCTGCCGCTGCAAGCAGCCAGCCCTCCGGCGACGACCAGTGCGGTCATCACGCTCGCGATCTTCTTCATGCTAGGGACCTGCCTTCCGTGCCGGGGGGCACCAGAGATGTGTTCCACTGAAAGGAACGCTGTTCAGGACGTATGTTCCGCTGAGCGAACTCTAATATCGAGTTCGTCGGGGGGCGTTTGACCACTATTCCATGTACGAGCCGTGATTGCTAGATGTACGTCACACGAAACAAAGATGTTACTGTTTCGCTAAGCGGAACACCGATCCCTGTCGAGAGGAACGCCATGACGTCGTCGCCGCCATCACGACCATCCCCGGAGAGCGCCAGCGGGACGGAGTCGGCCGATCGGGTCGCCGACGTCCTGGTGGCCTTCACCCGGTCCGACCACCCCTTGGGCGTCTCCCAGATCGCCCGGGACCTTGCCCTGAGCAAGGCCGTCGTGCACCGCATCCTGCAGTCGCTCGCGTCGCGCTCCCTCGTCCAGGTCATCCCCGGCGACGCCCGCTACGCGCTCGGACCAACCGCGGTGGGTCTTGGCACGAAGGCCTGGAGCCAGCTCGACGTCCGCAGCCTCGCCGCGCCCGCGCTCCGCCGTCTGCGAGACCAGACGCGGGAGACGGCGACCCTGTCGGTGCTCGTCGGCAACCGCCGCATCTATCTCGACCAGTACGAGAGCCCCCAGGAGGTCAAGATGGTCATCGAGATCGGCCCCCAGTTCCCGCTCCACTCGGGTGCGTCGAGTCGGTCCATCCTGGCCTTCCTCCCACCGGCGTTCATCGACGAGGTCGTCGCCGAGCTCGTCGACGTGCGGCCGACCGTCGACGTCGAGGAGTACCAGCGCGGGCTCGAGCTGGTCCGCACCCAGGGCTACGCGACCTCGCTCAACGAGCGCAACACCGGCGCGGCCTCGATCGCGGCGCCGTTCTTCGATGCGAGCGGCAACGTGCTGGGCTCCATCAGCTCGTCGGGTCCCGCCGCCCGCTACGCCCAGCCGGCCGACGAGTCGCACCAGGAGCACGTCGCGCAAGTGCTGTCGGCGGCGCACTCGATCACGCAGCTGCTGCAGCCGGACCGCGCGTGACGACCGAGGCACGGGTGCTCCCCCGGTCGTTCCTGTACGTCCCGGCCAACCGCACCGACCTGTTCGAGAAGGGAGTGGCCGGACCGGCCGACGCCCTCGTGATCGACCTCGAGGACGCCGTGCCCGTACCCGAGAAGGCCGCCGCCCGCTCCGCACTCGCCGCGTGGCTGGACGGACGGCACGCTCGGGCGTCCGGCCCCGAGCTGTGGGTGCGTGTCTCACCGGACTTCCTTGCCGATGACCTCGACGCCGCGGTCCGTCCCGGGGTCACCGGAATCTTCCTGGCCAAGTGCTCCCCCGAGGCCCTCGACACGGCCGCGCCGCTGCTCGTCGCCCTCGAGGACGAGCGGGGTGTCGACGGACGGCTCGACGTGATCGGGCTCGTCGAGACGGGGCAGGCTCTGCGCGATCTCGCCGTCGTGACCGCCCACCCCCGCCTGACGACGCTGGGCGTCGGCGAGGTCGACCTGCTCGGCGACCTGCGCGTGACGCGGTCGCCGCGCGCCGTGGCCGCGATCGACGGGCTGCGCATGCAGATCGTCGTGCACTGCGCGGCCGCCGGCCTGTCGGCGCCGGTCGCGCCGACGTCGACCGACTTCCGCGATCTCACGGCATTCGAGGAGAGCACACGGCACCTGCTCGACCTGGGCTTCCGGTCGCGGACCGCGATCCACCCCGCGCAGCTCGACGTCATCCACGCCGTCGCCAGCCCGTCCGCGGAGAGTCTCACGGCCGCACAGGAGGTGCTCGACCGGTTCGACCGCTCGCGGGGCGGGATCACGCTCGACGCCCGCGGCCGGCTCATCGACGCCGCCGTCGTGCGCGAGGCACGAGAGACGTTGGGCCGGCGCCGCTGATCGCGGCGCCGGCCCGGCGTCAGGTGCTGCTGACTTCCGTCAGCTGCCGGAGCGGCGCTGGAACGTGCCGCGCGGCTCGCCGACGATCGCGCCGTCGGCCCAGATGACCTCGCCGCGCAGGTAGGTGTCGGTGACCTTGGCGGTCAGCTCGAAGCCCTCGAACGGCGTGTACTCCTGCGTCGACACCGAGTCCTCGGCGCGCACGGTGTACTGCACGTCGTCGTCGACGAGGCTGAAGTCGGCGTCGAAGCCGACCTGCAGGTCACCCTTGCCCGCCAGGCCGAAGCGGTCGGCGGGGTTGCGGGCGGTCAGCTCGGCGATGGCGTTGTACGACAGACCACGCTTGCGTCCCTCGGAGATCATGCCGGGCAGGAGGTACTCGGTGCCGCCGAAGCCGGACTTCGCGACGAACACGTCGTCACGCGGCTCGCCGAACTTCGTCTCGTCCTTGCAGCACGCGTGGTCGGACGTGACCCAGGAGACGTTGCCGGCCAGCACGTGATCCCACAGTGCCTCGACGTCCTCCCGCGAGCGCAGTGGCGGGTTGACCTTGCCACCCAGGTTCGCGGTGTGGAAGTCGGCCAGCAGGTGGCCGACCGTGACCTCGCGGCGGAAGTTGATGTGCGGGAACGTCGTCTGCATCAGCATCGCGGCCTCGATCGCCTTGCGTGACGTCAGGTGCAGCAGGTTGATGTTGGGCAGCTCGGTCTCGTGCGCGAGGTACGACGCGATCGTGATGGCCAGGCCCTCCGAGTGCGGCGGCCGCGACGCGCTGTACGCCTCGAGGCCCGTCAGCGTGCCGTCGGCCTCGACGAGCTTGGTGTACGCCCGCATGATCTCGGCGGTCTCGCAGTGCAGCGACAGGGAGATGTGGTCGCGGTCGGCGGCGAAGCGCTCGTCCTCTCGCGCCTTCTGCAGTCCGCGCATGATGAACTCGAAGTGCGCGATGTCGTACGACTCGTCCTCGGGCAGCATCAGGAACGAGCCCTGGTCGCTCGAGCGTCCGTGCAGGCCGTGGCTGCCGTAGAACATGAAGACCTTGAACGACGGCACGCCGGACTCGATGAGGAAGGGGATCTCGTCGATGTGCTCGGCGAGGATCGGCGCGATGTGGAAGCCGTAGTCGATGTACGCGCGGCCGTCCGCTGCGGCGAGCACGTCGGGGAAGATCTCCTTGTACGGGCCCGATCGGTTGAGGTAGTAGGCGCCCGTGCGCATGTACGTGATGCCCGACGTCACGCCGCCCTGGGCCGACGCCTGGCTCTCGGTCGAGGTGTCCTCGCCCAGCTCGTTGTAGATGCCCCAGTGCTGGTGCACGTCGACGGCACCCGGGAACAGGTGCTTGCCGCCGGCATCGAGCACCTCGCCGGCCCGCGCCGGGTCGATGTCGGCCTCGAACGCGGCGAAGCGTCCGTCCTTGACCGCGACGTCGAGGCGCTCCGGCGCGTCGTGGCCGGGGCGGACGACCTGGGCGTTGGTGATCAACAGATCGAATTCAGACATGGGTCATTCCTTCTTTTCGGGGCAGGCTTCGGTCAGAGGGGTGTTGTCACGAGTCGATACGGGTCAAGGGCGCCAGGAGCGCGTCCATCGTGGGCGCGCCGGCGAGGTCGCGGCACATCGCGGCGAGGGTGGAGACGGCGGCCCCGTCGAGGTTACGTCCCGCGTTGGTCGCGAACTTCGCCGCGATCTCGTCGAACGACAGCGGCCGCTGCGGGCCGCCGCGCGTCGTCAGCACCTTCTCGACGATCATGCGTCCGTCGTGCAGCTCGGCGGTCAGGACCGCGGGGAACTGGTGGGGGAAGATCTCGGTGCACTCGTCGTCCGCCACGACGTCGACCACGGCCATGATGGCGCGGCGGGCCGGCTCGTGCGCGAGCTCGTCGGTGTAGTCCTCCAGCCCGGCGCCCAGGCCGCCGCCGCCCAGCAGGCCCACCGCGACGGCGTACGGCCCGCTGAACTGGGCCATGTAGCCGGTCTCGGGAGCCCGCTTGACGTCGATCGGCTCGCCGATCGTGCGCAGATTCGGCGCGGGGACGCCCAGCGTGAGGCGACGGATCGAGTCCGGCGTGATGCCGGCGACCCGCAGCGCGGACGCCGCGTCGACGGCCGCGTGGGTGAAGTGGTTGGCCGGGTACGGCTTGACGAAGATGCCGGGGACCGACCACGTCGTGCCCAGGCCGTCGCTGACCTGCGCCGGATCGTACGTGCCGTGCAGCCACGACTGGAAGAAGCCGAAGCGGCCTTCGAGCACGGTCGGCGGGCCCGTGATGCCGTACTCGACGAGGCTCGCGGCAGAGATCGCCGCGTGCGCCGCCCAGCCGCAGTGGATGCGCTTGACGGTTCCGCCCGTGCGGTTGGCCTCGATGATGCCCGACGCCATGGACGCCGCGACGCCAAGTGTGTCGGTGATCGCCCGGGCCGAGGCCCCGCCGATGACGGCCGCCGCGACGGCGCCGCCCATCGCGCCGCAGATCGACGTCGCGTGCTGGCCGTTCTCGAAGAACGTCGAGTTCTTCTTCTCGGTGTCGTAGCCGGCCATGCCGAGCCGGACGCAGACCTCGAGGCCGATCGCGATGCCACGGACCAGCGTGCGTCCGTCGGCGCCGTGCGCCTGCGCCGCCGCGAGGGCCGACGGGATGACCGTCGCACTGGGATGCAGCACCGACGGCAGGTGGGTGTCGTCGTAGTCGAGGGAGTGCGCCAGCACCCCGTTGACGAAGGCCGCGAGGTTCGCCGGCAGCGGTGACTCGACGCCGACCGCCGACGCGGGACCTCCGCGGGCCTGGTCGCGCGCCCAGGAACGGGCCGCCCGGCTGGTGTCGAGGTCGGCGGCCGCGACGGCGATGCCGAGGGTGTCGAGCACGCGCATGCCGACGCTCTTGACGACGTCGGCGGGCAGGTCGTCGTACGACGTCCCGTCCGCGAAGGCCGCGATCTGCTCGGCCAGCGTGGGTGCGCTCATGCCGACGTCACCGCCAGCGGACGCACCGGCGAGCCAGTCGCGCCGTAGATGTTCAGCGGGATCAGCACGAAGGTGAACTCGTGACGCCCCGTGGCGGCGAGCTCCTCGAGATCGAGTGCCTCGATGATGTAGATGCCGTGCTCGACCAGCAGCACGCGGTGCGCCGGCAGCAGCGCGTGGCCGCCGCCGGGCGCCAGCCGCTCGAACGCGATCGTGTCAGCGCCGGCCGCGTGGACTCCGCGCTCGGCGAGCCACTGGGCGCCGGCCTCACCGATGCCGGGCACGCCGCTGGGACCGCCGACGTAGGGCGCGCCCTGGGAGAACAGGCTCCCCCAGCCGCTGCGGATGAGGACGACGTCGCCCTGCCGGACCTCGACGCCCTCGCGCTCGGCGGCGGCCTCGAGGTCGGCGACCGTGATCTCGTAGCCGCCCTCGCAGAGGTCGAGGCCGAGGAGCCCCGGGATGTCGAGCAGCACGCCGCGACGGATCATCGGCTCGATCGTGTGGACGCCGAGCTCGTCGTACTTGCCACCGATGCCGGCCTCTGCCGCGTCGACTCCGCCGAACATCTTGCCCTCGTGCGAGACGTGCGCCAGGGCGTCGATGTGGGTGCCGACGTGCGTGCCGGTCGTGATCATGTCGTTCGCGGCACTGCCCCCGTCGGCGCGCGTCATGTCACCGTGTCGGCGCGGCAGCGTATGCCAGAACTGCGGGTGGTTGGGCGACTGCGGCATGCCGACGCGCAGCTGACGTCCCAGGTCGATCACGTCGAGCCCGGCCAGGGCTGCGTCGAGGAGGGCGTCGCTCATCGGACGACCCCCGCGCTCGTCAGCTCGGCGATCTCGTCGGGGGTGTAGCCCGACTCGCCGAGCACCTCGTGCGTGTCCTGTCCGAGCGCGCGGCCCGTGAAGCGGATGCTGCCGGGCGTCTCGCTCATACGCCACATGACGTTGTGCTGAAGCAGCGGACCGACATCGGGGTCGTCGACCTCGAGCAGCATCCGGGTCTCCCTGATGTGGGAGTCCTGGGTGATGTCGCGGGCGTCGTAGACGGGGGCGATCGCGGCACCAGCCTCCTCGAACACCCGCAGGACCTCGGAGCGGTCGCGCTGGGCGATCCAGTCGCCGACGTACGCGTCGAGCAGCTCGACGTGCTCGGCGCGCCCGCTGCCCGTCGCGAACCAGTCCTCGTCGATGACCTCCGGGTGTCCCACGAGCGTCAGGACGCGCTCGGCGATGCGCTGCGCGCTCGTCGACACGGCGACCCAGGCGTCGTCGGCGGTGCGGTAGGTGTTGCGGGGTGCGTTGTTGGTCGACCGGTTGCCGTGACGCTGCGCCACCACCCCGAGCTGCTGGTAGTAGGTGGGCGCCGGGCCGACCGCGGTCATGATGGGCTCCAGGATGCTGAGGTCGACGACCTGTCCCTTGCCCGTGCTGTCGCGGTGGCGCAGCGCCATCATGACGGCCGAGGAGGCCGCGATGCCGCAGATGCTGTCGGCCAGGCCGAACGCGGGCAGGGTCGGCGGGCCGTCTGCTTCACCCGTGGCGTCGGCGAAGCCGCTCATCGCCTCGGCGAGGGTGCCGAACCCGGCGCGGGAGGAGTAGGGGCCCGTCTGGCCGAAGCCGGTTAGGCGGGCGAGGACGAGTCCGGGGTTGTCGGCGAACAGGACGTCGGGACCGAGGCCCCAGCGCTCGAGCGTGCCGGGGCGGAAGTTCTCGACCACGATGTCGGCCTCGGCGGCCAGGCGACGGAACACCTCGGCGCCGCCGGGAGCCTTGAGGTCGAGGGCGACGGTGCGCTTGTTGCGGCTGATCTCCTTCCACCACAGCGGGACGCCGTCCTTGCTGGCGCCGTGGCCACGCATGTTGTCCCCGTGCACAGGGTGCTCGATCTTGATCACGTCGGCGCCGAAGTCACCGAGGATCTGGCAGCACAGCGGGCCCGCGAGGATCGTGGACACGTCGAGCACGCGGACGCCTGACAATGGCATGGGCAGATCGGCCACAGATGAATCCGTTTCGCTCAGAGGAACATGTTTCCGCTCAACTGTAATCGCCTTGCCCGCCGAGCGGAACCCCCGGTCGTGCCGCGATCCTCGATATTCCGGTGATCGCCGCTCAATGTCGTTGACGACGTCGCGCGATCCCGCGTACCGTCCCCCTCGTGACCATCGATTTAGCGTTTCGTTTGGCGGAACAACGGGAAGCGACCGACCGCCTCGCCGCGTTTGCGACGGCCTGCCGTCGCGACGGGGTGCCCGAACCGGTGCGGGAACGGGTCGGCGTCATGCTCGCGGACCTGCTCGGGGTCACCCTCGCCGGCAGCAGGACACCCGAGCTGCGCTCCCTCGCCGCCGCGTGGCACACCGTGGCCGGGCCCCACGCCACGACGGGGTCGGCGCTGACCGGCTCGGCCGAGACGGTCGCGCACCTCGACGCGATCGCGGCCTGCTGCCTCGAGCTCGACGAGGGCAACAAGCACGCGGCCGGCCACCCCGCGGCGCACGTCGTGTTCGCCGCCGTGGCCGCGGCGCGACTCGCGGGCCGTCCCGTCTCCGGCCGTGAGCTGCTCGACGCGATCGCGGTCGGGTACGAGGTGGCCGCGCGATTCGGCCGTGCCACGACCCGCGACCCCCGCTGGCACACCCATGGGCACTGGGGGGCTACGGGCGCGGCCTGTGCCGCGTCCCTCCTCCTCGGGGCGACGACCGCCCAGACGGCCGCGGCGATCGACGCGTCCACCGCCCTCGTCCACGTGACCCCGTGGGAGGTCGTGCTGCGTGGCAGCTTCAGCCGCAACCTGTGGATCGCCGGCGCCAACCGGGCCGGCCTCGACGCGGCGCGCCTCGCGCTGGCCGGCCTCGTCGACAACATCGGTGCCGCCCAGCACTCCCTCGGCGACCTGGTCGGCTCCCTCGAGCCGGCGCTGCTGGTCGACGGGCTCGGGGACGACTGGCTCACGACGCAGGGCTACACCAAGCAGCACGCGTCGTGCTCGTACACGCATGCCGCGATCGACGCGGTGCAGGCGCTCAAGGCGTCGAACGAGTTCGGTGCCGACGACATCGCCCACGTGACCGTGCGGACCCACAGCCTCGCGTCACCGCTGTTCCGGCGCGACCCCACGTCGCGGCTCGGCGCGATGTTCTCGTTGCCCTTCGTGGTCGCAGCGGCGATCGTCAGCCGCGAGATCGACGCCGCCGCGCTCGATCCGGCCGGCGCGGCGTTCGCGGCCGCCCAGGAGCTCAGCGGCCGCGTCGAGGTGAGCGCCGCGTCGATGCTCGACGCCCTGCTCCCCCAGCAGCGCGCGGCCGAGGTGACGATCGAGCTGCGCGACGGCACGACGCTGGGCCTGTGCCTGCCCAATCCCGTCGGTGACGTCGACCACTTCCCCCTGTCCGCCGACGACGTGACCGCCAAGTTGCGCCGGCTCGTGGGCGACGCCGACACCGTCCGCGTCGTCGACGTCGTGTCAGCCCTCCCGACGAGCGACGACGCCGTGCAGACGCTCGCGGACCTGCCGTGACCGATGCGTCCGGTCAGGAGGTCGCGCCGTCGAGCACCTCCCGCGCGGCGACCGTCAGCGTGCTGCCCGCGTCCGCGGCGCGGCGCATGAGGACGCGGTAGGCCTCACCCGACGACACCCCTTCGGCCTGCATGAGCACGCCCTTGGCCTGCTCCACGACGATCCTGCTGTTCAGCGCGCGCTCGGTCAGCTGCTCGATGTCGATGTCGTCGCCGGCGTCCACGCCCACGACGAGCCGCGCCACGAGCTCGGCGAACGCGTTGGCCAGCTCGTCCTCGCCCTCGTCGAACGGCGTCGGGTCGTGACGGAACAGCGCCATGGCACCGAGGGTGGACGCATCCCAGCGCAGCGGCGCCGAGTGCACCGACAAGAAGCCGGCGTCGATCATGGCCGGTCCGAACTCGGGCCACTTCCCGCGCAGGCCGTCCTCTCCCCACACCGCGATCGAGGCGTCGTCCCGGGCTGCGCCAACGCACGGACCCTCGTCGATCTGTGACTGGTGCAGCTCCAGCTCCGCCGCGTCGTGGGACGACGCCGCGAGCAGCTGCAGGCGCCCGCTGCGCGAGTTCACCATGATGCCCGTCGCGTCCACCTCGAGAACGTCCCGGCACGCCGCCGTCACCTTCGCCAAGAGATCCGCCAGGTCGTGATCCGGCCCGCTCGCCGCCGAGATCCCTTCCAGGACTTCTGTCGCACGTGATCCGTCCATGACTCATCCTCCTCGCGGGAAGTAGCCGTTGAAGTTCAGCTCGCGATCGACGATCCGTCCGGCGATGTCGACCAGCGTCGAGCTCTCGGAGTAGGCGTGTGCCCGGAGGATGACGAGCGCGTCCTCGGGCCGGATGCGCAGCTGCGACGTCACCATGCCCGTGGCCTGGTGGACGACCGCGCGCACGCTCCAGTCGTCGGTGAGCTCCTGCTCGAGCACCTCGGGAGTCAGGTGCGCAGCCAGGGCCGCGCCCATCGACACGCTCAGGAATCGGGCGATCTCCTGGTCGAACGTCAGGGACGTGAGGAGGCGGTGCGCCACCAGCACGCCGAACGGCCGATCGGTCGTCAGGATGGGCACGGCCAGGATGGAGCCGGTGAATCCCAGCTCGGCCACGGAGTTCTCCAGCAGCGGCCACGGCGTGCCGCCGAGGAGACCGAAGTCACCGCAGACGACCTCCTCCGACCGGAGCGCGTCGAATCCCGGTCCCTCGCCAGCCACGTCCTGCACGTCCTCGATCATGACGGCGAGGGCCGACGTCGCGCTGACGGTGTGCCGCGACGCGCGGTCGTAGTGCACGGTGATGGCAGCCCCGTCGGCGTCCAGCATGAGCTGACCGGCCTCGCAGAACCGGTCGAGCACGGACCCTCCGCTGTCCAAACTGCCGACCACACCGGCGAATCTCGCGGCCAACGATTCGTTCTGCCCCATGCCTCACTCCGGTCGGCGACAAGCGATCTACTGCCTTTTGATACCCATCGCGACGCTTCGTGAAACCCGGCTCGCCGGGCGTGGGTCGTGGAGTCCGCAACCGGTGGCGGCGGTGCGTGAGACACCCATCGGGCGACGATTCTCGCGACACCGGTGCGCCACGCACCTATCCGGCCCCCCGATAGGTGTGCGACGCACCGACCCTCCATCGCCGTGCCCCCCGTGGCTGATCGACGCGCCCTGCCTCCACGCGTTGTACGCCGCGGCGAAACCCGTGGACAATCGGGCGGGTGACCTCTCCCACCGCGTCGCTCGTGCGTTACTACCCGGTCACCAGCGCCGACGGGACGCGTCTGAGGGCATGGACGAATGACGCCGACGGGCCGACGGTGCTGGTCTCGAACGGTCTCGGCACGAGTCCGTACGCCTGGCCATCGCTGCTGCGGCCGGGCAGCGGGGTGCGCGTCATCGGGTGGAACCACCGCGGCACCGGCGGCTCGGACCGGCCCGTCGACGGCCGCATCGATCTCGACTCGTTCATCGAGGACGCCATGGCCGTGATGGACGACGCCGGGCTGGAGGCCACCGTCGTGGTGGGGTGGTCGACCGGGGCGACGATCGCCTTCGAGCTCGCCGCGCGCCACCCCGAGCGGGTCACCGGGATCCTGGCCGTCGCCGGCGTGCCGGGCAACACGTTCGCGACGATGCTCGCACCCCTGCACGTCCCGCCGGTCATGGCCCGTGCCCTGATGGTGGCCCTGGCACGGTCCGCCACCCTCACGGGCCATGCGCTGGCACCCGTCACGCGACGGCTGCCGTGGACGAACGCGACCGTCGACCTGGTCCGTCGCAGCCGCGTCGTCTTCCCCGCCGCCGACACCGCGGAGCTGCGCGCGATGCTGCAGGAGTTCTTCACGACGCACCCGGCCTGGTACGCCAGGCTCGCCCTCAGCGTGTCCGAGCACAGTCGCGTCTCGCTCAGCGACCTCGACATCCCGGTGACGTTCATCGCCGGGCGATGGGACGTGCTGACGGGATCGCGCGACATGCTGACCGCCGCGCAGCGGGTCAAGGGGTCC
Organism: Aeromicrobium sp.; assembly: GCA_025964895.1. Lineage (GTDB taxonomy): Bacteria > Actinomycetota > Actinomycetes > Propionibacteriales > Nocardioidaceae > Aeromicrobium. The sequence goes on along the minus strand of JAOPXY010000024.1, from coordinate 3,572 downwards.
CGCTACCGCGAGCTGCCGGCCACCCACTTCATCCCGATCGAGTACCCCGAGGTCGTGCTCGACGAGCTCACGCGCCTGCTCGGCCGCGTGGACTGATCGCGCTGGTCACCGCGCCGCGTGATTCAACGTCCGGCGACCCGGCGCGCGAGTCCGCGCAGGCCGCCGCCCGCTGCGGCCGGGGCGGCTGACGCGCCCTGCGCCGGGCCACGACGCTCCGCACGGATCTGCGCCAGACGCTCCGCGACCGCGCGGCCTGCCACCTCCGGGGAGTGCAGCGACCGCAGGTCGTCCGCGGCCCGGCGGCCCCGCTCGGCAGCCAACGGCAGGTCGTCGAAGACCGAGCGCATCGCGTCCGCCGCCGCGGACAGATCCGGATCGGCCCACACCGCGCCCACGGGGTAGGGACCGCTCCCCGGCGCGATCTCGGTCAACGAGTACGGCACGAGGTAGCTGTTGTCCTCGGTCATGAACTGCACGTTGCCGCCGTAGGCCGTCGCGATGACCGGCTTGCCCATCGCCATCGCCTCCGCCATCGTCAGGCCGAGTCCCTCGGACCGGTGCAGCGAGACGTAGCAGTCGCACGCCGCCATCAGCGCATCGCGGTCGTCCGCGCTGAGGTAGTCCTCGATCAGCAGGACGTCCGGCGAGCCGGCAACCCGCAACCGAAGGCGCTCGGCCTCGGCCGGGCTGCGATCGCCGCTGATCGACTTGATGACCAGCAACGGACGCTCACCCGCTTCGAAGGCCGCCTCGAACGCGTCGACGAGCCCCCACGGGTTCTTGCGCTCCGCGACGCTGGCGTAGTCGAACGCGAACAGCAGGATCGGCCGGTCCGGCAGACCTAGGCGGACGCGGGCGGCCGCCTGGTCGATGCCGGTGCCGGGCTGCGGGAGGGGCGGCATGACCGTGCGGACCGGGACGGACGAGTGCGGCTCGACGGCGGTCCGAACGAAGTCGGTCGCCACCCAGACCTCGTCGACGTGCCGGAACCCCTTGTGCTGGTTCCGGGGGAACTCCTGGGTCTCCCAGTACCACATGCCGATGCGGTACGAGCCCTTCACGACGGCCGGGATCGAGGAGGAAACGGCCTGCGTCTCCTTCGCGTTGACGCACAGCAGCGTCACGTCGAACAGCGAGTCGGACGTCGACGAGCGGTAGGCCGTGGACTGCCTGCTGCGCAGGTTGCGGGTGACGGCGACGGTCGCGTGCGGCACGTCGGCGGCGTCGAGCGCGCTGAGCATGAGCCGCGCGGATTCCCCGACACCCAGCTCACCGCTCAGGTATCCGACCACGTTGACGCCCTCGGTGCGGGTCGCGGCGGCGGCCGCAGCGGGCGCCGCGGCGGTGGCCACCTCGAGGCGTCCGACGCCGTCCGCCCACGCGACCAGCGCATTCTCGTGCCCGCTGCGCCAGCTCGGGAAGGCGGCCTGCAGCTCCGGACGGGCGCCGTACACCTCGGTGAGGTAGCGACCCACCGGCGCTCCGGGCGCCGGCTCCGTCAGCCACACCCGGAGCTCGTCGGCGGATGCCGGGTCGAACAGATCTGGGACAGCGTCGAACGGGTGCCCCGCGGCGATCGCCGACCTGACCAGTGCCGTGAGGTGCGGCTCGACCGGGAGCCCCACCGAGCTCACGATCGGTTCGGCGTCCTGTGACCCGACCTGCTCGACCAGGTCGGTCACGAGCCCCGCGAGGCGCGGATCGCCGCTCAGGCGGATCCTCGGCGTGCCGGTCGCGCGCGGGTCGAGCAGCCACGGGGCAGAGGCGTCGAGGTCGGACAGGTCGACGGCGAGCGCGGTCGTCAGGTCGGCGGCGGCCGACCACGCCGACACCACCAGGTCGTCCCGCACGACGTGGTGCCCATGCCGGCTCACCAGCACGTCCAGCCACCGCTCGTCCGCGTCCGTCGCCAGCTGCTGCCACGCGTCGAGGACGTCCGTCGCGTCGCCGCCGACACCGATGACGGCTGGGCTGTACGAGCCGCGCTCCTCGAGATCGGGGAGCCCGGGCCACAACCCGTCGTCCGCCGCTCCCCCGCGCGCCATGACCACGACGGAGTGCGTGGCGGCCAGGCCGAGGACGTCGGCCGGGTCGCCCAGCAGCAGCACCCCCGGTCGCAGGGCCAGCGCGGCACGCTCGTCCGCCAGCACGTGACGCAGCAGCGCGGCGTGGGCCCACCGCTCGATCTGGCCGGCGCCCATCAGCACCATCCTGGCGCTGACCTCGCGGGGTTCGAGACCGACGTCCTGCGCGGACAGCACCCGCTCGTGACCCACCGGCGTGTAGCTGCCGTCGAGGTCGAGCACGTGGCACGAGCCGGCCACGGACCGCACGGTCGCGGCGACCCGCGAGGCGGTGCTCCTGGTGCTGACCACGGTCGTCGTCATGTGTCAGGGCTCCCGTCCTCGGTCGGCCGCGCGGCTGTGGACGTGATGCGGCGGCCGGTGCAGCCATTCAACCCCATCAGCCCGCCGTGACCCCGGTCGCCACGGCACCCCGCGCGGTCAGACGAGATCGGCGAGCTCGCCGGCCGCCAGCCGCTCGAGGAGGTCCTGCCACACGAAGTTGACGCCGGTCTCGAGCGGTGTCGTCAGCAAGCGGTCGATCGGCTGACCGGGGGCCGCTGCCAGCCTGAGGTCGAGGATGTACGGCTCGCCGGGCAGCAGGTGGACGAGGGGCAGCGAGCGCCCCGTGCAGTCCTCGACCATCGTGATGAGCTCCGCGATGCTCGTCGATCGCCCTGAGCACACGACCCGGTACTCGGCCGCACCGCGCGCCGATGCGGTCATGCGGACGACGTCGTCGACGATGACCGCCGCCGCGTCGTCCACGTAGATGTAGTCGCGCAGCGTCGACAGCGGCGCGAAGACGGTGGCAGAGCGTCCCAGCAGGGCGCTCAGGCTCAGCTGGGTGACGAGGCCCTGCAGCTTCGTGAGGTCCTGACCCGGGCCGTAGACGTTCGCAAGTCGTCCGATCGTGACCGGCACCCGCGCCGCGCACGTATGCACGAGCACGTCCTCCTGGGCGAGCTTGGTGCGCCCGTAGGCGTTGAGCGGCGCCGGGGTGGTGCGGACGTCGAACGGGGGGTGGGCCGACCCTGCGTACGCGCCGCCCGCCGACGACACGAGGTAGATGCCGCCGCCCGGGGACGGAAGCACGCCTCCGGCATGACGGCAGAACGCCGTGAACGTCGCCAGCTCCTCGTCCAGGGCGTCCTGGCCGGTGTACATGACACCCGAGCCGGCGGCCCACACCAGGCTCCACGCATCGTCTCCGACCCAGCTCACGAATCGTTCGAGCTCGGGCCCGAGCACCGAAAGGGGGTCGCCGCCCCACGGAACAGGCGCCGCGTCGAACAGCCGCAGCTCGCGACGGCGAGCGACGGCGGAGCCCACCAGACCGCCGCGGCCGACGACCCAGGTCTTGACCTGCGCCGGCACCCTAGTCCGTCTCGTCGACGACGGATCCGGGGAACGCAAGCGCAGGATCTCGCGTGACCAGGAAGCCGGACCGCCCCATCGAGCGCGCCGCGATCATGCCGAGGTACTCCGCGATGACCCCCAGAGACAGCA
>JAOPXY010000217.1 GCA_025964895.1 Aeromicrobium sp. | reverse complement strand
TCACCGAGAACGCGCTGCTGGCGGCGGCCCGCCACGACGGCGTCACGATCATCCGCAACGCAAGCCCCAACTACATGGTGCAGGACCTGTGCTTCTTCCTGGTCAAGCTCGGCGTCGGCATCGACGGCATCGGCACCACGACCCTGCGCGTCACCGGCAAGCCGGTCATCAACTGCGATGTCGAGTACGCGCCCAGCGAGGACCCGATCGAGGCGATGAGCCTCATCGCCGCGGCGATCGTCACCCGGTCGAGCATCACGGTGCGCCGCGTGCCGATCGAGTTCATGGAGATCGAGCTCGCGCTGCTGGAGGAGAGGGGCTTTCAGTACGAGCGCACCGAGGAGTACGCGGCCGAGAACGGGCAGACGCGCCTCGTGGACATCACGACGTACGAGTCGACGCTGCACGCCCCGATCGACAAGATCCACCCCATGCCGTTCCCGGGGCTCAACATCGACAACCTGCCGTTCTTCGCCGTGATCGCGGCGACCGCGGAGGGGCAGACGATGCTGCACGACTGGGTCTACGAGAACCGCGCGATCTACCTCACCGAGCTCAACAAGCTCGGCGCCCAGGTCAAGCTGCTCGATCCGCACCGCGTCCTGATCGAGGGCCCGACGCACTGGAGCGGCACCGAGCTGGTCTGCCCCCCCGCCCTGCGTCCGGCCGTCGTGATCCTGCTGGCGATGCTCGCCGCCAAGGGCACCTCGGTGCTGCGCAGCGTCTACGTCATTAATCGCGGCTACGAGGACCTCGCCGAGCGCCTCAACGCGCTGGGCGCCCAGATCGAGACGTTCCGCGACATCTGAGGCAGCACGTGCCGGCTGCTGCCCGGAGGGCATAGCGTGACGGTGTGACGACCGGCTACCTCGACTCCCCGCCGCTGGCGTTCGCCCACCGGGGCGGGGCGAAGACGGGGAGCAACATCGGGATCGAGAACTCCCTGGCGGCGTTCGCGCACGCGTACGCGCTGGGCTACCGGTACCTCGAGACCGACGTCCGTGCGACGTCCGACGGCGCCGTGTACGCGATCCACGACGCGAGCCTGGGCCGGCTCACGGGGCGGCCGGAGGTCGTCAGTGCCCTGACTGCGGAGTCCCTCGACCTGCAGCGGCTCGACCAGCGCGAGCCGTTCGCACGGCTCGAGGCGCTGTACGAGGCCTTCCCGGACGCGCGGCTCAACATCGACGTCAAGTCCGACCACGCCGTCGAGGCCACGTGCGCAGTCGTGCGGGCGCAGGGGGCGACCGGACGGACCTGCCTCAGCGCGTTCTCGCACGCCCGCCTGGCCCGCATCCGCGCGATCCTGCCGGACGTGACCACGTCGGCATCGGCCCGCGAGGTGGCGGCGACCCGTTTCCTGCCCCTCCCCTTGCTCCGCGGTGCGGCGCGACCGCGCGGCCAGTGCCTGCAGGTGCCGGCGCGGCGCGGACCCATCGAGGTCGTCACCCCGCGGTTCGTCCGTCGTGCGCACGCGATGGGCCTGCAGGTGCACGTCTGGACGGTCGACGAGGCCGCCGAGATCCACCGTCTGCTCGACCTCGGGGTCGACGGCATCATGACCGACCGCACCGATGTCCTCAAGGACGTCCTGGTCGCCCGAGGCTCTTGGAAGGACCCCACATGACCTCCTCCGTCGTCGCGGACGCCACGAGACGCGGCCCCGTCATCGCCTGGAGCCTGTGGGACTGGGGATCGGCGGCGTTCAACGCGGTGATCGTGACGTTCGTGTTCTCGGTCTACCTGACCGACGCGGTCGGCGACGACCTCCCCGGCCGGGTCTCGGCCAGCTCGTGGCTCGGCTGGTCGATCGGTGCCGCGAGCCTGGTGATCGCGCTGCTCGCGCCCGTCATGGGGCAGCGGTCGGATGCGTCGGGCCACCGCAAGCGGTCGCTCGCGCTCCTGACCGGCTCGGTCGTCGTCGTGACCGCGCTGATGTTCCTCGTCGAGGAGGACTACCACTTCCTGTGGCTCGGCCTCGTGCTGATCGCGGTCGGCAGCATCCTGTTCGAGCTCGCGCAGGTGCCCTACTTCGCGATGCTGCGGCAGGTGTCGACGCCCGAGACGGTCGGTCGGGTCTCGGGGTTCGGCTGGGCGTTCGGCTACCTCGGCGGCATCGTGCTGCTCGTCATCGTCTACGTGGGCCTGATCTCCGGCGACGGCGGCCTGCTGGGCGTCTCGACCGACAACGGGCTCAACATCCGCTGGGTCGCCGTCGTCGCGGCCGTGTGGTTCCTGGCCTTCTCGCTGCCGGTCCTGTTCGCGGTGCCCGAGCTGCCCGCGGGGGCGAGCCCCGTGCCGAGCGCCGGTTTCGTCGACTCGTACCGCGTGCTGTTCGCCGAGCTCCGCACCATGTGGCGCGAGGAGCGCGCCACCGTGTGGTTCCTGATCGCGAGCGCGCTCTTCCGCGACGGGCTGGCGGGCGTGTTCACGTTCGGCGCCGTCATCGCGGTGAGCGTGTACGGGTTCACGGACGACTCGGTCATCCCGTTCGGCATCGCGGCCAATGTGGCGGCCGCCGGCGGGGCGCTCGTCGCCGGACGGCTCGACGATCGGCTGGGGCCGCGGCGGGTCATCGTCGTGTCGCTCGCGTCGATGCTGGGCGCGGGCGTCGTGCTGTTGTTCGTCGACGGCATGGCCGGGTTCTGGGTCTTCGGGCTCGTCCTGTGCCTGTTCGTGGGCCCCGCCCAGTCGGCGTCCCGCACGTACCTGGTGCGCTTGACGCCCCCCGGCAAGGAGGGCCAGCACTTCGGGCTCTACGCCATGACCGGGCGAGCAGCCTCGTTCCTCGCTCCGTCGCTGTTCGGCCTGTTCGCCTTCGCGCTCGGCGACGACCGCTGGGGCATCATCGGCATCATGCTGGTGATCCTGGCCGGTTTGATCGCGCTCACACGGGTACCCCCACTGGGACGTGATCGGGCTCTCGGCACATAGGTCCGGCTCAGGGGAATCTCATGTGTGTCATCTACGTTGTTACAGGTACGGCACACGAAAGGGGACGCACATGGCTGAACGTGCATTACGAGGTGCTCGGCTCGGTACGCAGAGCTTCGAGGACGAGCGCGGAGTGGAGATGGCTCCCCGGCAGCAAGTGGAGTATGTCTGCCCGGACGGGCACACCTTCTCCGTCACGATGGCCGACGAGGCCGAGATCCCGTTCGAGTGGGAAGACCCCAAGACCGGGCAGATCGGTAGGCGCGCCGACGGTGAGAAGCCCGAGGGCAAGGCTGAGAAGCCTGTCCGCACGCACTGGGACATGCTGCTGGAGCGTCGCTCCGTCGACGAGCTCGAGGAGATCCTCACCGAGCGGCTCGAGCTGCTCCGAGGCGGGGAGATCGGACCGCCGCACCTGCACCGGCCCGCCAAGAAGTCGGCGGCGAAGAAGAAGTCCGCCTAGTCACCGACTGGCAGCGATGAAGGACCCCGGCCGCGGCCGGGGTCTTTTGGGTTGCGACGCAGGGCACGCGGCACGAGCCGCACGAGGCCCCACGCGGTGACCCGCCACAGCGCCTCGCGGACGATCGCGCCACTCATCTTGGACTGGCCGCGCTCCCGCTCGACGAAGGTGATCGGCACCTCCGAGATCGTCATGCCGGCGGCGTGGACCCGCCGGGTCATGTCGATCTGAAAGCAGTAGCCCTGCGACGCGACGTCGTCGAGGGCCAGGCGCCGGAGCGTCTCGTGCCGGAACGCGCGGAAGCCGCCGGTCACGTCGTGCACCGGGAGTCCCAGCATGAGGCGCGCGTACAGCGTCCCGCCGCGGGAGATCAGCTTGCGGCCGAGCGGCCAGTTGACGACGCTGCCGCCGGGCACCCACCTGGAGCCGAGCACGAGGTCCGCGCCACCCTCGGCGGCGGCCAGGATCTGCGCGAGGTCCTCGGGACGGTGCGAGCCGTCGGCGTCCATCTCGAGCAGCAGCTCGTAGTCACGCTCGAGGCCCCAGGCGAAACCGGCGCGGTACGCGGCGCCCAGCCCCTGCTTGGAAGCCCGGTGCAGCACATGGACCCGCGGGTCGGCGACGGCCAGCCGGTCGGCGATGTCGCCCGTCCCGTCCGGCGACCCGTCGTCGGCGACGAGGACGTGCACGTGCGGCTGCGCGAGCAGGATGCGCTCGACGATCCAGGCCAGATTGGCCGATTCGTCGTAGGTGGGGATGACGATCAGGGTTTCCATGACGCCACCCCCTCCTTCTTCTGCGCGCGTCGGCGGGTGCCGAGGAACCATGCTGCCAGACCCGCGGCGAGCAGAGCCGACTCGAGGTAGCGGCCGAGGACGAGCGCCGGGGTGCGGCCGGATGCGAGGGTGACCTTCGCGTTCACGGTCGCCGGCTCGTGCAGGCGCGCGCGCTCGACGCTGCGGCCCGTGGGGTCGACGACGCCGGAGATGCCGTTCGTGGACGGCACGACGACCCAGCGGCCGGTCTCGATCGCGCGGAGCCGCGAGATGTCCCACTGCTGCTCGGGCTGCGACGTGCCCGTGAAGGCGGCGTTGCTGGTCTGCACCACGATGAGCTGCGCTCCCCCGTCGACCGCACGCCGCGTGACGCTGTCGTACGCGATGTCGTAGCAGATCGTGTCGCCGATGCGGGTGTCACCGATCGTCAGGGCACCGGGCTGGTCGCCGGCGAGCATGTCGCGCGGGATGTCACGGGCCAGCCGCCCGACGACCGCGCCGGCCTCCTTGCGGAACGGGACGTACTCGCCGAACGGCACGGGCTTGAGCTTGTCGTACCGCTCGCCGGGGCCGTCCTGCGTCCACACGACGCCGGAGTTGCGGGCCGTCTCGACGGTGGGACCGTCGAAGATGCCGCCGACCAGGATGGGGGCGCCGAGCCGCGCCGACAGCGCGGACAGACGCTCGCCGACCGCCGGGTTGTTGTACGGGTCGACATCGGTCGCGTTCTCGGGCCACAGCACCATGTCGGGCTGCGGCACCTCGCCGGCCTCGATGCGCGCGGCGAGGCGATCGGTCTCCGCGAGGTGCAGCTCGAGGATCTCCCCACGCGGCCAGGTCAGGAAGACGCCCGGCACATCGCCCTGCACCAGGGCGACCTGACGCGTCCCGTCAGCCCCGGCGATGCCGGTCGGCAGCACGGCGCCGAGCAGGGCCAGTGCCGCGATGCCGCCGGCCGCCGCTGCGCGGACGCGGAGACCGCGCCCCGTCACCACGAGCACGAGCAGCGCGGCCACGACGAACAGGACCGCGCTCGTGCCCGGCATCGCGACAAGACGGGCGTAGGAGGAGAACGGCGTGTCGAGCGAGGTGTGCGCGAGGCGTCCCCACGGGAAGCCCGTGAACGGGAAGCGGCCCCGGGTCCACTCCCCCAAGACCCACACCGCCGCGCCCCACAGTGGCCAGCGGCGGAGCCGGACCGCGGCACGCAGGGCCAGCATGATCGGGACGAAGAACAGCGTCTCGGCGATCACCAGAGCGATGTACGCGCCATTGCTCACGGCGTTCATCCACCAGATCAGCGGCCCCATGAAGCCGGCGCCGTACAGGAGACCCGTGACGGCCACGGTGCGCTTGCGCGCGGACCCGAGCGCCCGTGCCAGCCAGATGAGACCGGCGACGCCCACGACCATCGCGAACGGGATGCCGACCGGATCGAAGCCGAGTGAGGAGAGGACGCCGAGCGCGGCGGCGGCCGGCCAGGCGACGGTCCACCCGAGGCGGGGAGGTGTCACAGGGCGACGAGCCCGCGCGGGGTGTTGTTCAGCACCTCGAGACCGTCGGCCGTGCAGACGGCGATGTCCTCGATGCGGGCGCCGAAGCGTCCGTCGACGTAGATGCCGGGCTCGATCGAGAACGCCATGCCCTCCTCGAGGACGAGGTCGTTGCCCTCGACGAGGTACGGCTCCTCGTGCGTCTCCTGGCCGATCCCGTGGCCCGTTCGGTGGATGAACAGGTCGCCGAAGCCGGCGTCGGCGATGAGGCGGCGTCCGACCGCGTCGACGGACTCCGCCGTGACGCCGGGACGGGCGTGCTCGCGCTGGGCCTGCTGTGCCGCCTCGAGCACGGCGTACGCCTCCGCGTACTGCGGATCGACGGTGCCGCCGGCCAGGTAGTTGCGGGTGCTGTCGGAGCAGTAGCCGGCCGGCACGGTGCCGCCGATGTCGACCACGACCGCATCGCCCACCTCGATGACGCGGTCGGACAGCTCGTGGTGGGGGGACGCTCCGTTGGGGCCGGACGCGACGATGACGAAGTCGACCGTCGTGTGCCCCTCGTCGATGATCGCGCGGGCGATGTCGGCGCCGACCTCGCGCTCGGTGCGACCCGGGCGGAGCCACTCGGCCATGCGCAGGTGCACGCGGTCGATGGCCTCGCCGGCCTCGCGAAGCGCGGCGATCTCGTGGGCGTCCTTGCGGATGCGCAGCTGCTGGACGAGCGACCCGGCGAGCACCTGGTCGGCGAACGGCATGGCCTCCCCGAAGGCGAACACGCGCGACGCCCACATGTGGTCGTTGAGACCGATCGTGGTGGCGTCGCCCACGAGGTCGGCGACGAGCGCGAAGGGATCGTCGGTCTCGCCCCACGTCGCGATCTCCACGTCGGTGCCGGAGGCCTCGGCGGCGTGCCGCTCGAGCGCGGGCACCACGAGCCTGGGCTCACCGTGCGCCGGCAGGACGAGGCACGTGAGGCGCTCCAGCGGCAGTGCGACGTAGCCGGTGAGGTATCGCAGATCGGCACCCGGGGTCACCAGCAGTGCGTCGATGCCGTGCGTCGCTGCCAGCTGCTGTGCCCTGCGCCATGTGCTCACGGAACGACGATACCGGCCGGGACCACGAGGCCGTGACAGACGCCGGAGGGTGGCTTAGTGTGACGTGAAGCACATCATCGGATCGGGGGGTCCCTCATGAGAAAGCCGTTCTACTCCGCCGCCGCCCTCGTGGTGACGAGCAGCCTGCTCGTCGGCGCGCCGGCCGTCGCGACCTCGTCCCGCGAGGCCAGGAAGACCGACACCAGCCGTCTGACGAAGGCCGTCACCGTGAACGGCCAGCTCACGACGCTGCGCCAGCTGCAGGTCATCGCGAACCGCAACGACGGCAACCGCGCCTCGGGTCTGCCGGGCTACGACGCCTCCGCCAAGTACGTCGCCCAGCAGCTGCGCAAGGCCGGGTACAAGGTCAGGACGCAGACGTTCACGTTCCCGTTCAGCCGCGACCTCGCCCCCGCCGAGCTGGAGCAGCTGACGCCGACCGCCCAGGACATCGAGACCGCGGCGCTGGACTACTCAGGATCCGGAGAGGTGACCGGGACCGTCCAGGCGGTCGACCTCACGATCCCTGCGACGGCCGAGCCCAGCAGCACGTCGGGGTGCGAGCCTGCCGACTTCGCGGGGTTCACGCCGGGCAACATCGCCCTGGTGCAGCGCGGCACCTGCGACTTCGTCGTCAAGGCGAACAACGCGGTGGCGGCGGGGGCCGTGGCCGTCATCATCTTCAACGAGGGCCAACCCGGTCGTGACGCGCTGCTCGAAGGGACGCTCGGCACGCCGGTGACGGTCCCGGTCGTCGGCGTCTCGTACGTCGACGGCGCCGCGCTCGCCGCGGGGCCCGCGACGGTGCGGGTCTTCACGTCCACCGAGGTCGACCTGAACCGACGGACCACCAACGTCATCGCCGACCTCCCGCGCCGGACCAAGAACCCCGACCAGGTCGTCGTGGTCGGGGCGCATCTCGACAGCGTCCCGGCCGGCCCCGGCATCAACGACAACGGCACGGGCACCGCAGGCGTCCTCGAGATCGCCAAGCAGCTCGCCCGCACCGGCCTGACGAAGAAGGCACATCGACCCGTGCGCTTCGCCTTCTGGGGGGCGGAGGAGAAGGGGCTCCTCGGCTCGGCCCACTATGTCGAGAGCCTGACCGACGCTCAGCGCGCCAGGATCTACGCCAACCTCAACTTCGACATGATCGGCTCGCCCAACTTCGTCCGCTTCGTCTACGACGGTGACGGGTCCGAGGACGGCAGCGCCGGTCCGGCCGGATCGGCCGAGATCGAGCAGGTGTTCCTCGACTACTTCGCGAAGAAGGGCCTGGCGTCGTCGCCGACGGCCTTCGACGGACGCTCCGACTACGGGCCGTTCATCGAGGCCGGCATCCCGGCCGGCGGCCTGTTCAGCGGGGCCGAGGGCATCAAGACGCCCGAGGAGGCCGCTGTCTACGGCGGGACGGCCGGGGCGCCGTACGACTCCTGCTACCACCAGGCGTGCGATGACATCACCAACCTGAGCACTCGCTCGATCGACCAGCTCGGCGACGCGGCTGCCCACGCCACCGCGACACTCCTCCTGTCGAAGAAGGGCCTGTTCGGCGATGCGAGGCGCGCCACGTCATCGGCCAAGGCGTCCGCCAAGGCGCTCGCGGTGGCGAAGGGAGACGGTCACGCGTTGACCCGATGATTCGGCCACGGACGGCACCCCGTCCTGCCATCATGTGCTGGTGCTCTATCTCGATGGCCTGCTCTCGATCGCCGTGCTGCTGCTGTGGATCTTCTGCCTCATCGACGTCATCACGACCGACGAGAGCGTGTGCCGCAACCTCAGCAAGATCGTGTGGCTGCTGCTGGTGCTGTTCCTGCCGGCCATCGGCTCGATCGCCTGGCTCGTCGCGGGTCGGCCGCAGGCGGCGCCGGACCTGCCCTACAAGGGCAACACCGGACCGGCGTTCCCCGAGTACGAGCGGCCGGGCCGCTACGTCGATCCCGATCCAGAGCGGGACGAGGCGTACCTGCGGTCGCTGCGCGAGCGGGCGGAGGAGCAGCGGCGTGCGTATCGGGACAAGCAGCAGCGCGAACTCGGCGAGGGCGACGTGTCCTAGGCTCGGACCGTGCCCTCCACCGACGTCTCCCCCGGCCGACTCCTCCTGCTCGACAGCGCGAGCCTGTACTTCCGTGCCTTCTTCGGCATCCCCAAGACGCTGACCGCGCCCGACGGCACGGCGGTCAACGCGCTGCGCGGGATCCTCGACTTCACCTCGACGCTCACGACGCAGTACGCGCCCGCGGCGGTCGTGGCGTGCTGGGACGACGACTGGCGGCCGCAGTGGCGCGTCGACCTGCTCGACACCTACCCGACCCACCGCCTCGACGATGCCGGTGGTGAGGCCGACACGACCGACGGGCTGCTGGGCCCGCAGGTGCCGCTCATCGCGGAGGCCTTCGCCCTGCTGGGCATCCCGGTCGTCGGCGCACCCGATGCGGAGGCCGACGACGTCATCGGCACGCTCGCGGAGCTGTGGGACGGCCCCGTGGACATCGTCACGGGCGACCGTGACCTGTTCCAGCTCGTCGACGACGAGCGCGAGATCCGCGTGCTCTACGTCGCGAAGGGCGTCTCGAAGCACGACGTCGTCGACAACGCCTGGATCCGCTCGCGGTACGGCATCGACGCATCCGACTACGTCGACTTCGCCGTGATGCGCGGCGACGCGTCCGACGGCCTGCCCGGCGTCGCAGGAATCGGCGACAAGACCGCCGCGGTGCTGCTCGCGGAGTTCGGCGACCTCGACGGCATCATCGCCGCTGCGCACGACACGTGGTCGTCGATCAAGCCGGCCGTCCGCAAGTCGCTGCTGGCATCGGGCGACTACATCGCTGCCGCGCGCGAGGTCGTCGCGGTACGGCGCGACGTCACGGTGATGCCCGAGCTGACGGGCGATCCCGATGTCGACGCGTTCACGGCCTTCGGCGAGACGTGGGGCCTCGGCGGCGCCACCGAGCGGGCGCTCAAGGCGCTCAGCTCGTGATGCTGGTGTAGCTCACGACGCCGTGGCGCAGCTCGTCGAGCGCCTCGCGCGCGGTCGTGCGCAGCGAGCCGGGGCCCGCGGCGTCGGCCACCTGCGCGACGACGTCGATGAGCTGCTTCATGGCGCGGACGAAGTCGCCGGCGGCGAGGTCCATCTGGCTCAGGACGTCGTCGAGGGTCGCGCCGTTGCACCACTGCCAGACGGCCTGCGCGAAGCCGAAGTCGGGCTGGCGCAGGAACTTGACCCGGTACTGCCGCTCCAGCTGCTGCAGATCGGTGCAGAGACCCGTCATCGTGGCGGCCACCTCGCGCACCTGCTGCGTCGGGAAGCGGGCGGTCGGCAGCTCGTCGGCGGCGCGTGACTCGAAGGTCAGGCCGCTGATGACGGCCGCCAGCTCGGCCGCGTCGAGGCCGTCCCACACGTCCTGGCGCAGGCACTCGCTGACCAGCAGATCCAGATCGCTGTAGAGGCGCTTGAGCCCCTGTCCGTCGCTCGTGACCTCGTCGCCGTCGAGATAGCCCAGCACGTCGAGCACCTGGCAGACGCGGTCGAACTGCCGCGCGACGGTGTTGGTGCGCTGCTCGATCTTGCCTCGCTGGTTCTGGGTGTCGCGCTCGAGCTTGAGGTATCGCTCGGCCCAGCGGGCGTGCTTCTCCCGATCGGGGCACGCGTGGCACGGGTGGTCGCGCAGCTTCTCCCGGATCGCCGCGATGCGCGGATCCTCGTGGGTGGGTCCCTGACCACGGTGCCGCTTCTCCTGGGCCCAGGCGACGCCGTCGGCGCGACCACGAAGGGCGGAGGCCAGATCGCGGCGGGCCTGCGGGTTGCGCGGGTTGAACGACTTGGGGATGCGCATCGTCGTCAGCGGCGCCACGGGAGCGGTGAAGTCGATCATCGCGAGGCGCCGGGCGTGCCGGTTCGCGGTCAGCACCATGGGCCGCGGGCCGTCGCTGTCGGTGACGCGGCCCGGGTCGAGGACGACCGCGAGGCCGGCGAACTTGCCGACCGGCACGTGGATGACGTCGCCGGGCTTGAGCCGCGTGAGCGAGGAGACGATCTCGTCGCGCTCGGCCTGGCGGCGCGCCTTCGAGCCGGACGCCTCGATGTCGGTCAGCTCGCGCCGCAGCGACGCGTACTCCATGAAGTCGCCGAGCTCGCAGTGGATGTTCTCGCGGTAGCCGTCGAGGGCGTCATCGGCCTTGCGGATCTGCCGGGCCATGCCGACGACGGCGCGATCGGCCTGGAACTGCGCGAACGACTGCTCCAGCAGCTCGCGGGCCACGCCTCGCCCGACCTGCCCGACCAGGTTGACCGCCATGTTGTACGACGGGTGGAACGAGGAGTTCAGCGGGTACGTGCGGGTGCTCGCGAGCCCGGCGACCTGCTTGGGGTCGAGCCCCGGCTGCCACAGCACGACGCCGTGCCCCTCCACGTCGATGCCGCGCCGGCCGGCGCGCCCGGTGAGCTGGGTGTACTCCCCCGGCGTGATGTTGGCGTGCGTCTAGCCTTTCCACTTCGACAGCTTCTCGATGACGACCGAACGGGCCGGCATGTTGATGCCGAGCGCGAGCGTCTCGGTGGCGAAGATGATCTTGACCAGTCCCTGGCTGAACAGCACCTCGACGCACTCCTTGAACGTCGGCAGCATGCCGGCGTGGTGCGACGCGATGCCGCGGACCAGGGCGTCG
>JAOPXY010000173.1 GCA_025964895.1 Aeromicrobium sp. | reverse complement strand
CGACGAGCCAGAACAGCTCCTGCGGGGTGAACGCGAATCCGGCTCCGGCCAGCAGGCCCGCCGCGGCGCTCCACATGAGCCAGACGGAGAAGCCGAGGTGCTCGCCGAAGATCGACCAGATGAGGTTGCGGCGCGCGATGCCCTTGCCGGTAGCTGCCCACTGGGCGGGATTCTCCGGATCCCACTCGTCGATCCACCGGCCGGTGCGGCGAGCGGGAACGGACGGGGCCGACGGGCTGTCGGGAGGGCTGGTGACGACGCTGGTCATGGGACGCTCCGGGGTCGGCGACCCGGCACCTCGCCGGATCTGGTGATCACGAACCTAGGGAGCGCGTGTTTCGCCGGTATGTGTCGTCGCGTCAGCGATGAGTAACACTCTCCGCACGGTCCGGTGGGCCCGACTGTGAGAACGTCCGCCGATCGCCGACGGCGCCCTCCCGGTGGCGGGTCCACGCGCCCGCGCCTCTTGATTCCCAGGAGAACCCCGAGATCTTCCCCGGTCACCCCGATTCCTGGCACGTGGCCCCTGGTGCAACGGGGGTGATGTGCGGGAGAACGGGGTTCTCCTGGGAATCCCCGCAGCCTGCCGGGCATCCCCGACCCCGGGGAGACTCGACCCGACGTCAGCGCGGCGCGGTGTCCCAACGGGTGATGGCGGCGGCGACCGTCTCCAGGATCTCCGCCACCCGCGCGTCATCTCCCCCGGCTCGGCCGATCGCGACACCGACGAGGAACGTCGTGACCGGTGCGGCGGGGCGCATGACGGCGTGGGCGGCGTCGGCCGCGAGCTTCAGCACCGTGTCGACGTCGAGCGCCTGCTCGATGCCCAGATCGGCGGCCAGGCCGGCGGCCCAGGTCGCGAGGTCGGTCTCATCCATGGGGTCTCTCCTCGGTGATGCGATGCAGGTCGGCAGGCGTGTCGACGTCGGCCAGGACGTCGTCGGGAAGGTCGATCTCGGTCAGCGCCAGTCCCGCGATGACCCGCATGACCGAGCTTCCGGCCAACGGTTCGTGCGCGGCCAGGGCGGAGCGCAGCGCGGCGGTCCGGTACACCGCGACCAGTGGCTGACGGTGGCCGTCGGACGATCGCGCGACGACCCCGTCGGCGTCCGGCTCCGCGTCGAGCGCGGCGAGGAGCACCGGCACGGCCTCGCCGGCGCGCGGGACGTCCGCCGCGAGCACGACGACACGCTCCGCGGCGCCGGTGCCCAGCCCGGACAGGCCGGCGGCGATCGCGGCAGCCGGGCCGCCGAACGGCGGGTCCTCCCGCACGGCGATCGCCCGCGACGGGATGCCCGGCTGGTCCGGCGGTCCCACCACGACGAGCCGCCGTGCATCCTGCACCGCGACGCACGCGTGCGTCAGCAGCGTGTCGCCGGCCACGACAAGGCCGAGCTTGGCGACGCCCATGCGGCGAGACCGGCCACCGGCCAGCACGAGTGCGTCGTGGCGACCGGCGGTCATGGCTGTCTACGCCTCGACGACGACCGGCAGGATCATCGGGCGACGACGCAGCCGACGGCCGACGAACGAGCCCAGCACGCGGCGGATGACCTGCTGCAGCTGGCGGTTGTCGCGCGTGCCCTCGGCGATCGCCTCCTCGAGGGCGGCGACGATCTTGGGCATGATCTCGTCGAACGCCGAGTCGTCCTCGGCGATGCCGCGGGCGTGAATCTCCGGGCCCGTGAGGATCTTGCCGGTCGCGGAGTCGATCACGACGACGACGGAGATGAAGCCCTCCTCCGCGAGGACGCGGCGGTCCTTGAGCTCGGAGTCGGTCAAATCGCCGACCGAGGAGCCGTCGACGTACACGTAGCCGCAGTCGACCGCGCCTGTGATGGACGCGTGGCCGTCGACCAGGTCGATGACGAAGCCGTCCTCGGCGAGCAGCACGTTCGGGACGCCCGTCGACGTCGCGAGCTTGGCGTTGGCGTGCAGGTGACGGATCTCGCCGTGCACCGGCAGCACGTTGGTCGGCTGGACGATGTTGTAGCAGTAGAGCAGCTCGCCGGCCGAGGCGTGGCCCGAGACGTGCACCAGGGCGTTGCCCTTGTGGACGACGTTCGCGCCGAGCTTGGTCAGGCCGTCGATGACGCGGTAGATCGCGTTCTCGTTGCCCGGGATCAGCGACGAGGCCATGAGCACGGTGTCGCCGGGCTCGAGGCTGACCTGCTGGTGGCTGTTGTTGGCCATGCGCGACAGCGCCGCCATCGGCTCGCCCTGCGAACCGGTCGACATCAGCACCATCTTGTGCGGCGGCGCGGCGTCGATCTTGTCGACGACGACCCCGTCGGGCACGTGCAGGTAGCCCAGCTCGCGGGCGATCTGCATGTTGCGGACCATCGAGCGTCCGACGTACGCGACCTTGCGGTCGTGCTTGACGGCCGCATCGATGACCTGCTGGACGCGGTGGATGTGCGAGGCGAACGAGGCCACGATGATGCGCTTGGTGCTGCTCGCGAACACGGCGTCGATCGCGGGCGTGATGTTGCGCTCGGACGTCGTGAAGCCGGGGACCTCGGCGTTGGTCGAGTCGGTGAGGAACAGGTCGACACCCTCCTCGCCGAGGCGCGCGAACGCCCGCAGGTCGGTGATGCGGCCGTCGAGCGGCAGCTGGTCCATCTTGAAGTCACCCGTGTGCAGCGCGACGCCGGCGGGTGTCTTGATGGCGACGGCCAGGGCGTCGGGGATCGAGTGGTTGACCGCAACGAACTCCAGCTCGAACGGCCCGAGATCCATGATGTCGCCCTCGGACACGACGTACTTGGGCGCGTCCTTGAGCTTGTGCTCCTTGAGCTTCGGGTCGAGGAACGCCAGCGTCAGCTGCGAGCCGATCACCGGGATGTTGCCGCGCTCGCGCAGCAGGTACGGGACACCGCCGATGTGGTCCTCGTGACCGTGCGTCAGCACGATGCCGACGACGTCCTTGAGGCGGTCACGGATCGGTCCGAAGTCGGGCAGGATCAGGTCGACGCCGGGCTGGGTCTCCTCGGGGAAGAGGACTCCGCAGTCGACGACCAGGATCTTGCCGCCGAACTCGAAGATCGTCATGTTGCGACCGATCTCGCCGAGTCCTCCCAGCGGGATGACGCGCAGGGCGCCGGCGGGCAGTGCGGGCGGAGCGTCAAGCTCCAGGTGCATGTGGCTCATACAGTGCAGGCCTAGCTTTCGAGAAGGCCCGATGCGGCGAGGCCGTCGCGAACGATCGCGACTTCTTCCTCGGTCGCAGCGAGCAGCGGGGCACGCATGGTGCGGTGATCGAGCACGCCGAGCAGCTGCAGGGCAGCCTTGGCGGTGATCGCACCTTGCGTGTGATTCATCAACGCCCGTACGGCGGGCTGAAGTCTGGTGTTGATCGCTCGTGCGGTGGGCAGGTCGCCGGCGTCGACCGCGGCGACCATGTCGGCGTACTGGCGTCCGGCGACGTGGCTGACG
>JAOPXY010000166.1 GCA_025964895.1 Aeromicrobium sp. | reverse complement strand
GCGGCCATCGTGGTGCAGTTGGGGTTGGCGATGATGCCGCGTCCGCCGTTGGCGACGAGGGCCTTCTGGATGTCCTCGGGGTTGACCTCGCTGACGATCAGCGGGATCTCCGGGTCCTTGCGGAACGCCGAGGAGTTGTCGACGACGACGGCGCCCGCGGCGGCGAAGCGCGGCACCTGGGCGCGCGACGTCGTGGCACCGGCCGAGAACAGCGCGATGTCGATGCCCGACAGATCGGCGGTGTCGGCGTCCTCGATGATGATGTCCTCGCCGCGGAACGACAGCGTCTTGCCAGCGGAGCGCGAGGACGCGAAGAAGCGCACCCGGTCGGCCGGGAAGTTCCGCTCCTCCAGGATGCTGCGCATCGCGACGCCCACCTGTCCGGTGGCCCCGACGACGGCGAGGGTGACCTGCTTGCGAGAGGTCATCGGCCGGTCCCTCCGTAGACGACGGCCTCGACCTCGTCGGTGCCGAGATCGAAGGCGAGGTGCGCGGCGTTGACCGCGGCATCGACCTGCGACTCGGTGACGACGACCGAGATGCGGATCTCGGAGGTGGAGATCATCTCGATGTTGATGCCGGCGTCGGCCAGCGCGCGGAAGAACTTCGCGGTGATGCCCGGCTCGGAGCGCATGCCGGCGCCGACGATCGAGACCTTGCCGACGCTGTCGTCGTACTGCAGGCGCTCGTAGCCGACCTCGTCCTTGAGCCGGGCGAGCGCCGTCATGGCGGTCTGGCCGTCGGCCCGCGGGAGCGTGAAGGAGATGTCGGTCAGGGCCGTGGCGGCGGCCGAGACGTTCTGCACGACCATGTCGATGTTGATCTGCGCATCGGCGAGGGCCTGCAGGATCGCGGCGGCGAAGCCGACCTTGTCGGGCACGCCGACGACGGTGATCTTGGACTCGCTGCGGTCGTGCGCGACGCCGCTGATGATGGCTTGTTCCATGGTGGACCCTTCTTGGACGACGTCTTCGTTCTTCACGACCCAGGTGCCGACCTTGTCGGAGAACGACGAACGGACGTGGATCGGCATGTCGTTGCGGCGCGCGTACTCGACGCACCGCAGGTGGAGGATCTTGGCGCCGTTGGCGGCCATCTCGAGCATCTCCTCGTACGAGATGCGCGGGATCTGCCGGGCCGTCGGAACGATGCGCGGATCGGCGGTGAAGATGCCGTCGACGTCGGTGTAGATCTCACAGACGTCGGCGTGCAGCGCGGCGGCGAGCGCGACGGCGGTCGTGTCGGATCCGCCCCGGCCCAGCGTCGTGATGTCCTTCGTGGTCTGCGAGACACCCTGGAAGCCGGCGACGATCGCGATCGCGCCCTCGGCGAGCGCGGCCTCGATGCGTCCGGGCGTGACGTCGATGATCTTGGCGCGGCCGTGCTCCGCGTCGGTGATGACACCGGCCTGCGAGCCGGTGAACGAGCGCGCCTCCTGGCCGAGGTTGCCGATCGCCATCGCGAGGACGGCCATGCTGATGCGCTCGCCGGCGGTCAGCAGCATGTCGAGCTCTCGGGCCGACGGCAGCGGCGACACCTGGTTCGCGAGATCGATCAGGTCATCGGTCGTGTCGCCCATCGCGGACACCACGACGACGACGTCGTGACCGGCCTTCTTGGTCGCGACGATGCGTTGGGCGACCCTCTTGACGCTGGTGGCGTCGGCAACCGAGGAGCCGCCGTACTTCTGGACGACAATGCCCACGAGTTCTGTCCTACCTGGTGGAGACGTACGGACGCGCGACGCTGCGCGTCGGTGAGTCTACCGGGTGGCTCGGGGGTAAATCATCAGGCATTCCGGCCATGAGACGGCGACGTCCTGCCCGCGAACCCGCCACGGACCGCGGCGCGGCAGGTTCTGGGGCCCAACCCAGGAACCTGGCACATCCCCCACGTTGCAACATGGGTGACGTGCAGGTTTCCCAGGAGAACCCAGGAAGCTTCCGGTGTTCTCCTGGGAATCCCCCACCCCGGATCAGCCGATCGTGGTGCGGCCCTCGAAGGCGCGTCCGAGGGTCAGCTCGTCGGCGTACTCGAGGTCGCCGCCGACGGGCAGGCCACTGGCGAGCTTGCTGACCCGCAGGCCGTACGGCGACAGCATGCGGATGAGGTAGGTCGCGGTGGCCTCCCCCTCCAGGTTCGGGTCGGTCGCGATGATGACCTCGGTGACGGCGCCATCCTGCAGGCGCTGCAGGAGCTCCTTGATGCGCAGCTGGTCGGGCCCGATGCCTGCGATCGGCGAGATGGCACCGCCCAGCACGTGATAGCGGCCGCGGAACTCGCGCGTGCGCTCGATCGCGACGACGTCCTTGGACTCCTCCACGACGCACAGGACGCTCAGGTCGCGCCGGGGATCGGCGCAGATACGGCACTCGGTGTCGACCGTGACGTTGCCGCAGGTCGAGCAGAAGTGCACCTTGGACTTGACCTCGACAAGCGTCGCGGCGAACCGGCGGACGTCCTCGGGGTCGGCGTCGAGCAGATGGAACGCGATGCGCTGCGCGCTCTTGGGACCGATGCCGGGCAGCTGCCCGAGCTCGTCGATCAGATCCTGGATCACGCCGTCATACACAGGGTTCAACCTATGCGGTCGGACCTACGATCCGCCGCCCGACCCTCGCTCGACGTTCCACGAAAAGAGCGGCTCACCGGAGAGGATCCGCACGAGCTGCTCGACGCGGACGTCCTCTCGCTCCGGGTGGGCGTGCACCGTGGCGCCTCCCCGTCGAGCAGGTGGCGGGTCAGGAGCGGGCGAGGAAGGACGCGAGCATGTCGTGGCCGCGGGAGGTCAGGATCGACTCCGGATGCATCTGGACCCCCTCGACGGGGTGCGTGCGGTGGCGGACGCCCATCACGAGGCCGGACGCCGTGTGGGCGGTGGCCTCGAGCGCGGCAGGCAGGGTCGCGGGGTCGATCACGAGCGAGTGGTAGCGGGCGCAGGCGAGAGGGGACGGGAGCCCGGCGAAGACACCGCGCCCGTCGTGGTGCACGAGCGAGGGCTTGCCGTGCACGATCTCGGCCGCGCGCACCACCGTGGCGCCGTAGGCCTCGCCGATCGCCTGATGGCCGAGGCACACCCCGAGCGTCGGCGTGCTCGGCCCGAGGCGCCGGATCGCCTCGACGCTGATGCCCGCGTCGGCCGGGGCACCGGGGCCGGGTGAGACGACCAGGTGCGTGAAGTCGCCGCTGCGCCGGGCGGCCACGAGCTCGTCGACCGTGACGGCGTCGTTGCGGACGACGTCGACCGCGGCGCCCAGCTCGCCGGCGTACTGCACGAGGTTGTAGACGAACGAGTCGTAGTTGTCGACGAACAGCACCTTGGCCGCGGTGAGCGGTGCACTGGCGTCCACGACGGGCGCCGGGATGGACGCCAGCGCACCGCCCCCGGGGGTGCTGCGACGGATGAGGGCGTCGCTCAGCCAGGCGGTCGTCCGGCCGACCGGCCAGTGCCCCACGTCGTCGCACGACGTGATGGGGACGACCCCGCGCAGCGCGTTCGTCGCGAACACCTCGGTCGCGGAGCGCAGGTCGTCGAGCGTCAGGCGCCGCTGGAACACCGGCACCGCCGCATCGCGCAGGATCTCGATGACGCGGGCCCGCGCCGTGCCGGGCAGGATGCGCCCGTCCGTGGGCGGAGTCAGCACCGCGTCGTCGTGCACCACGAACAGGTTGGCCCGCGCCGTCTCCAGCAGCGAGCCGTCGTCGGCGACCAGCAGGAGGTCGTGGTCGCCGGGACCGTCGTGGGCCAGCGCGGACCGGTCGACCCACTTGTGGTCGCCCAGCCCGCCGGACACCGTCCGCAGGCTCGTCGACCAGGACGCACCCGCGGCGTCGAGCGGCCGCGCACTGATCGAGACGTCGACGCCCGTGCCGGACGGGACGGCGTCGACACGCAGCCGGTGCCGGCCCGCGAGGCCCGCCGCGCGCCGCACGACGGCCTCGTCGAGACCCGCGCGGATCGTCGTGCCGTAGATCGCGCGGACGCTCGCATCGAGCCGCGCCAGGTGTGCGTCGAGCTCGACCGCGTGCCCGTCGTCGACCAGCAGCGTGTCGTAGACGCCGGCCGACTCGTCGACCGGCGGTACGTGCCGGGGCGTGATCTGGCCCGGTACCGACCGCGGAAGCGGCGCCGAAACGACCGCGTCGGCGACGAGGGCGAGCGTGCCGCCGATCGCGTCGATGAGCGGTCGGGCCTTGACGAGGCACTCGGCGTACTCGCCGTCCGGCGTCGAGTCGGCCACGATGCCGCCGCCGACCCCCAGCCAGACCCGGTCGAGTGCCGCGGGGAACTCGAACGTCCGGATGACGACGTTGAGCTCGAGGCCGGCGGCGGCACTGACGTGCCCGATCGCGCCGGTGTACGCCTCACGGCCCGTCGCCTCGAGGGCGTTGGCGATCTCGAGCGCGCGCACCTTCGGCGCCCCCGTGACCGAGCCGGGCGGGAACGTCGCGCGCAGCAGGTCGGAGTCGCGCACGTCGCGGCCCAGGTGACCCACGACGTCCGACACGAGATGCCACACGGCGTGTCGCTCGGCCCTCGTGACGGCGGGGACGCGCACCGAGCCGGGCACGCTGACCCGTCCGAGGTCGTTGCGCACCAGGTCGACGATCATGATGTTCTCGGCGCGGTCCTTGGCCGATGCGACGAGCTCGTCCGGGTCGGTGTCGAGGCTCGCGGTGCCCTTGATCGGCGAGCTCAGCACCTCATCGCCCGTGCGGCGCAAGAAGAGCTCGGGCGACAGGCTCACGAGCGCACCGTCCGGGCCGGAGACGTAGGCCCCGTAGGCGGGGCGCAGCCCCGCGACGCCCGCACAGAACACGTCGAGCGGATCGCCCGTGAAGGGCGCCTCGAGGCGGGCGCACAGGTTGACCTGGAAGATGTCGCCCGCCGCGATGTGCGCGAGCGCAGCATCGACCGCGGCCCGGTGCGCGGCGGGCGAGGGCGTCATGTCGAAGGTGCCGACGTCGTACGGCTGCGGCGGCGGGCCGGGGGTCTCGAGCGCCGCGAGGATGGCCGCGTCGCGCCGCGGGTCCGACGCCAGCGACTCCAGCCACCACGTGCCGTCGGTCAGCCGCAGGACGTGGTCGTAGAACGCGATGCGGTGATCGGGCTGCGGATCGGGGCGGTGCGGTGCGGGCGGGAGCCGTTCGACGAGCCGGCCGAGCTGGTGGCCCCACGCCCCGATCCAGCCGCCTCCGAACCCCGTCCCGTCGGCGGGCCCGGGATCCAGATCGATGCCCGCGAACGCATCGCCGTCGAGCACCTCGGCCGGGTCGAAGGCGATCAGCGCCTCGCCGTGGTGCCAGGCGCCCAGCAGCGCCACCAGGCGATCGCGGCCGCGGAACCGCCGCAGGACGTCGAGCGGGTCGGCGCGCAGGTCGAGGCGACGTCGGTGCAGCTCAGTCGGTACGGGTCTCGTCAATGACGTGCGCTCCCAGCTCGCGACTCAGCAGCGCCTCCGGGTCGAGGTCCTCGACCTCGACGACGGGATCGTTGCGATCGGCGGACGCGTCCGGGTCGACGCGGGTCTCGGGGGTGTGCTGCTCGCGCATGGCCTGGCGGACGGCGTCGGGCACCGCGACCGGCGGCGATGGCGGCGCGGCTGCCTGGGCCGTCGGGCGGGCCGGCTCCTCGTGATCGTCGGGGACACCGGGCCGGGCGCTGGGATCGACGATCGCCTCGATGCGCCACGTGACGCCCAGCACCTCGTGGAGGGCGCGCTGCACGTACTCGGCCGAGCCACTGCTGATGAACGAGTCGCGGGCGCCGGTGTTGACCAGCGCGATCGTGAGGACCTGGCCGTCGAGGCCCATGACCTGGGCGTTCTGGCTCAGCATGATCCACGCGAACCGCCGCATGTCGCGGATCTTGTCGAGGATCTCGGGCCACAGCCGCCGGACGTCGGCGATCGTGAGCTGCCCGGGCGGCGCCGGGGTGGCCGCGACCGGCGCCGGCTCGGGCTCGGGCTCGGTCACGGGAGCGGGCTGGACCGCGACGGCCGGGGCGGACTCGGCCGCGACGGGAGGTGCCGACGGCGCAGGGGCCGCCTCGACGGGGCGGACGACCGGCGGGTCGTCGACGACGGGC
>JAOPXY010000151.1 GCA_025964895.1 Aeromicrobium sp. | reverse complement strand
TCCGCTGGACCGGCACCGACGACGGCGACATCGACGTCGGCGACGAGTTCGACGTCCCCCTCGCCGGGCCTGACGACGAGGCCGTCCTGGTCGACGCGAGCCTCGTCGACGACGCCCCCACCGACCTCCCCGACAGCACTGACGACACCGAGAGCACCGATGACTGACCAGCAGGTACCCACCGGACCCCACGAGCTCGAGCTGGAGATGCTCGATCTGAGACCCGCCCTCGAGGCGGTGCTGATGGTCGCCGACCAGCCCCTGGACCACCTGACGCTGGCGCAGGCCGTCGGCCACCCGCCGGTCGACGTCGAGCAGGCGCTGACCGCGCTCGCCGAGGAGTACACCGAGCAGGGCCGCGGCTTCGAGCTGCGCAACATCGCCGGCGGCTGGCGCTTCTTCACCCGCGAGGAGTACGCGGGAGCGGTCGAGCGGTTCATCCTGGACGGGCAGCAGGCGCGCCTGACCCAGGCGGCGCTCGAGACGATGGCGGTCGTGGCGTATCGCCAGCCGATCAGCCGCTCGCGCATCTCGGCGATCCGCGGCGTCAACGTCGACGGCGTCGTGCGCACCCTCGTGACGCGCGGGCTCATCGAGGAGGGCGGCGTCGACGGCGAGAGCGGCGCGATCCTATACCGCACGACGAGCTATTTCCTGGAGCGGATGGGCCTCGGCGACATCGGCGAGCTGCCCGACATCGCGCAGCACCTGCCCGAGATGGAGGACATGGAGGACGAGGTGCTGGCCGGTGCCGACGACGTCGTCGCTGATCTCGCGGCCGATCCGGAGCCCATCGCCGACGAGACTGCGACACCGACCGATGAGACTCCGACATCGACCGAAGAAGGGGGCGACCGTGGCTGAGATCCGCCTGCAGAAGGTTCTGGCGCAGGCCGGGCTCGGCAGCCGCCGCCGCTGCGACGACATGATCGCGCACGGGCGGGTCGAGGTGAACGGCGAGGTCATCGACGTCATGGGCGCGCGGGTCGACCCCGCAACTGACGTCATCCGCGTCGACGGCAAGCGCATCCCCGCCCCCAACGACCACGCCTACGTCCTGCTAAACAAGCCGCGCGGCGTCGTGACGTCGATGGCCGACGAGCGGGGGCGGCCCGACCTGTCGTCGATCCTCGCCGGCCGCGAGGACCGCCTGTTCCACGTCGGGCGACTGGACACCGACACGTCCGGCCTGCTGATCCTCACCAACGACGGTGAGCTGGCGCACAAGCTGGCCCATCCGTCGTTCGAGATCACCAAGACGTACGTCGCGCTTGTCGACGGCATGGTGCCCGAGACCCTGGGCCCGCGGCTGAAGGCCGGCATCGAGCTGGACGACGGGCCGGCGCAGGTCGACCGCTTCCAGGTCAAGGACACCTCGCGCGGCCGGTCGATCGTCGAGCTCGACATCCACATGGGCCGCAACCGCATTGTGCGGCGCCTGCTGGCCGCGGCCGGTCACCCGGTCATCGAGCTCACGCGCACGGCCTTCGGTCCGCTGCACATCGGCAGCCTGTCCTCGGGAGCCATGCGCGACCTGACGCGCGACGAGCTCGGAGCGCTGTTCGACACCGTGGACGAGGCATGACGGCGATCGCCCCGAACGCGCTCGACGGACCGGTGCTCGTCATCGGCTGCGGGCTGATCGGCACGTCCGTGGGCATGGCGCTGCGCACCCACGACGTCGACGTCGTGCTGCACGACGCGCTGCCGGGCAACGTCGAGGTCGCGGCGGCACGGGGGGCGGGCCGCGCGCTCGCGGCCGCAGGGGTCGACGGCGTCGAGCCGTACCTGGTCGTCGTGGCCGTGCCGCCGACCGCCGCAGCGGCCGTCGTCACCGAGTCGCTGGCGCGCTGGCCCGGGGCCTTCGTCACCGACGTCACGAGCGTCAAGTCGGGCTTGCAGCGTGCGGTCGACGAGGCGCCCGGCGCCGACCGCTTCGCCGGCGGTCACCCCATGGCCGGCAGCGAGCGCTCCGGGCCCATGGCCGCATCGGCCCAGCTGTTCGAGGGACGTCCGTGGGCCGCGACGCCGGGCGTACGGACGCGTCCCGAGGCGCTCGACGCCGTCGTCGACCTGGCGCTGCACGTGGGCGCGGTGCCGATCATCATGGAGGCCGCGGCCCACGACCGGGCCGTCGCGCTGGTGTCGCACGTGCCGCAGGTCATGTCGACCCTCACCGCGGCGCGGCTCAACGACGCCGGCGGCAACGACCTGTCGCTGAGCGGACCCGGGCTGCGCGACACGACCCGCATCGCCGGCAGCGACAGCGCCCTGTGGCTCGACATCCTCGGCAACAACGCCGCCGACGTCCGCGCCGTGCTCGAGCTCGTCCGCGACGACCTCGACCGAGTCATCGGCGCGCTCGGGCACGACGACGCCACGCTCGGGGAGGTGCTCGAGTCGGGGCGCCGTGGGACGACGCTGATCCCCGGCAAGCACGGCTCGCAGCCGTCCCGTGTCGACGTCGTGCACGTCCAGGTCGCCGACCGGCCCGGCGAGCTGTCGCGACTCATGACGGATACGGGAGAATCAGGCGTGAACATCGAGGATCTCCGTCTCGACCACGACCTCGGTCGTCCGGTCGGTCTCGCCGAGATCGCCGTCGCCCCGGGCGTCGGCGACGTGTTGGTGGAGGCACTCACATCCCGCGGCTGGACCGCGTACCGCTAGCTAGGAGTTATGCACGTGTCATCACCTCTCGTCGTCGCGATCGACGGACCGTCCGGATCGGGCAAGTCGAGCACCTCTCGTGGGGTCGCCGACCGCCTGGGGCTGGCCTACCTCGACACCGGCGCGATGTACCGCGCCATGACGTGGGCGCTGCTGCAGAAGGGCATCGACCTCGACGACCCCGATGCGATCGCCGGTGCCTCCGACGGCGTGACGGTCGAGTCGGGCACGGATCCGCTCGCGCCCACGATCCACGTCGACGGCACCGACGTCGGCGAGCCGATCCGCGGCCACGACGTCACGGCGGCGGTCAGCCTCGTGGCCGCGGTGCCGCGGGTCCGCCAGCTGCTCGTCGACCAGCAGCGCGCCGCGATCGCCGCGAGCGACGGGATCGTCGTCGAGGGACGCGACATCGGCTCGACCGTGGCCCCTGACGCGCGGGTGAAGATCTACCTCGTGGCCGATCCCGCCGCGCGCGCCGCCCGCCGGGCCGCCGAGACCGGCGCGACCGACACCGCCGCGACGGAGCAGTCGCTCGCCCGACGCGACGAGATCGACTCGAACCGGGCCGCGTCGCCCCTCGTGCGCTCCGAGGGCGCGGTTGTCGTCGACGGCACCCATCTGACGCTCGACGAGGTCATCGACACGATCGTCGGAATCGTCGACGCCGCGCGGTGAGCGCGATGACCGAGCCGGTGGCGGGCCTGCCCGAGCGCGGGCTGCGCTTCATGCGCGGCCGCGCCGTGAGGTACTTCCACCGGCGCTGGGACATCCACCAGTGTGGCGTCGAGCACGTGCCGGCGTCCGGACCGGTCATCGTCGCGAGCAACCACATCGGGTGGCTCGACGGACCGCTGCTGTTCGCGACGTCCCCTCGACCGCTGCACGCGCTGGTCAAGGAGGAGGAGTTCGTCGGTCGCACGGGTCGGCTGCTGCGCGTCCTCGGGCAGATCAAGGTGGCGCGCAAGCGCACCGACGCCGGTGCACTGCGGCAGGCGCTACGGGCGCTGGGCGCGGGGCAGGGCGTCCTGATCTACCCCGAGGGACGCCGTGGAGACGGCGAGTTCACGCGGTTCAAGCGGGGAGTGGCCTATCTGGCCCTCGTGAGCGGCGCTCCCGTCGTGCCCGTCGTCATCTTCGGGACGCGGCAGCCGGGGGAGCCGTCCGAGGCCCGTCCCGCACCCGGCGCGCGCCTCGACGTCGTCTACGGCGAGCCGATCCAGTTCCCGATGCAGGCTTGGCCGCGAGATCGTGGGATGCTGGAGGACGCAGGTGCGCGAATCCACGATCACCTGCGTGCCCATGTGTCCCAGGCCAAGGCCACGCTCAACCGTGATCTCCCCGGCCCTCTTCCGACAGGATCCACCGATGTCTGACGTCGTCCCCGTTCTCGCAGTGATCGGGCGTCCCAACGTCGGCAAGTCGACTCTGGTCAACCGCATCATCGGCCGGCGCGAAGCCGTCGTCGAGGACGTGCCCGGTGTGACCCGCGACCGCGTCTCGTACGACGCGGTCTGGAACGGCCGTGCCTTCACCGTCGTCGACACCGGCGGCTGGGACCCCGACGCCCGCGGCCTCGCCGAGCGCATCGCCGCGCAGGCGGAGATCGCGATCCAGGTCGCCGACGCCGTGCTGTTCGTCGTCGACGCGACGGTCGGCATCACCGACGTCGACGAGAAGGTCGTCCGCCTGCTGCGCGCGGCTAAGAAGCCTGTCGTGCTGGCCGCGAACAAGGTCGACGACCAGCGCACCGAGGCCGAGGCCGCGGGCCTGTGGAACCTCGGGCTGGGCGAACCGTTCCCCGTCTCGGCCCTGCACGGCCGTGGCAGCGGTGACATGCTCGACGCCGTCATCGACGCGCTGCCCGATCCGCCGCCGGAGGACTTCGACGCTCCGCAGGGCCCGCGCCGCGTCGCGATCGTCGGCAAGCCCAACGTCGGCAAGTCGAGCCTGCTGAACCGCCTGGCGGGGGAGGAGCGCGTCGTCGTCGACGATGCGTCCGGCACGACCGTCGACCCCGTCGACGAGATCGTCACGCTGGGCGGACGCACCTGGAACTTCATCGACACCGCCGGCATCCGCCGCCGCGTGCGGGACGCCACGGGCCACGAGTACTACGCGAGCCTGCGCACCAGCTCGGCGATCGACCGGGCCGAGGTCGCGGTCGTCATCATCGACGGCAGCGTGCCGCTGACCGAGCAGGACACCCGCATCATCAGCTCGGTCGCCGAGGCCGGTCGCGCGCTGATCATCGCGTTCAACAAGTGGGACCTCGTCGACGAGGAGCGCCAGTACTACCTCTCTCGCGAGATGGAGCGTGAGCTCGTCCAGGTGCCGTGGGCGCCGACGATCAACATCACCGCGCGCACGGGGTGGCACGTCGACCGCCTGGTGCGGGCGCTCGACGCCGCGCTGGAGGGCTGGGAGACCCGCGTGCCCACCGGCATGCTCAACGCCTTCCTGGGCCGCCTCGTCGCCGAGCACCCGCACCCCGTGCGTGGCGGCAAGCAGTCGCGCATCATGTTCGGCACGCAGGCGTCCACCGCGCCCCCGACGTTCGTGCTGTTCACGACCGGCAAGCTCGAGGCGTCGTACATGCGCTTCATCGAGCGCCGCCTCCGCGAGGAGTTCGGCTTCGTCGGCTCGCCCATCCACCTGCAGCAGCGTCCGCGCAAGAAGCGCGAGCGCTGACCCACCCCGGGCCGGGGTCGGCCGATGCAGGACGCGGGGAGGGACTGCGGTAAAGTTCCTCTTCGGTACGAACGGGCTGTAGCGCAGCTTGGTAGCGCACCTGACTGGGGGTCAGGGGGTCGCAGGTTCAAATCCTGTCAGCCCGACAGTGTAAAACAGGCGAAAGACGGCAAGTTCTCTTCGGAGCGCTTGCCGTCTTTTCTACGTGCACGCGGCTTCCACGTGATGTCTCGGTGCTATGTCAGGGGTAGAGGCCTCTCAGAACGTGTGCGTCAGCGACCCTTTGGACTGCGAGGCACGTCGCAGCGTCTCTCAACGAAAGGAAGTGGTCGCGAGCGTAAAGCGTCACGTCGTCCCACGCGGACTTCATACGGTCGGCCAAGCGCTGCTCGACTTCGGACTCCGACCACCAGTACGCCTGGTTGGCCTGCACCCATTCGAAGTAGGAGACGATGACGCCCCCTGCGTTGGCCAGGATGTCTGGCACGACCATCACGCCATGGGCTTGCAGGATGCGGTCTGCGCTCGCGGTCGTGGGGCCGTTCGCGCCTTCGACCACAATCTGCGCCTGCACCCGTGCCGCATTGTCGGCGTTGAGCACACCTTCAACCGCCGCCGGAACGAGGACGGTGCATCGCAGCGTGAGAATCGACGGTCCATCGATCGCGTACGAGCCCGGGTGGCCGACCACGCTTCCTGTCTCGTCGACGAACGCCTCGACTGATGCGATGTCGAGTCCATCAGGATTCATGATGGCGCCGTACTGGTCGCTGACGGCGGTGACCGCGACTCCAGCCTGCGCCAAGAAGCGCGCGGCTCCGCGTCCCACCTTGCCGAACCCTTGGACGGCCGCTGTCGATTCCGACGGCTCTTCTCCGAGGGCCGCCAATGCCTCGAGCGCGACGATGGTCACGCCACGTGAGGTCGCCGAGGCGCGGCCGAGTGATCCGCCAAGGCTGACGGGCTTGCCTGTCACGACCCCGAGAACGGTGTGCCCCTGCGACGCGGAGTACGTGTCCATCATCCACGCCATCGTCTGTTCGTCGGTGCCGATGTCAGGTGCGGGAATGTCCTTCTCGGGCCCGATGATCGGCATGATCTCAGACGTGTACCTGCGGGTGACCCGCTCCAGTTCTGACTGTGAATAGAGCCGGGGATCGATCCGGATACCGCCTTTCGCGCCTCCGTACGGGACGTCGACCAGTGCGCATTTCCATGTCATCCACATGGCAAGCGCGCGAACCTCATCGAGATCGACGTCCGGGCTGAAGCGAAGTCCACCCTTCGCCGGTCCTCGCGTGAGGTTGTGCTGGACGCGGTGTCCTGTCACCAGCTCGACCCGCCCGTCGTCGCGCCGAAGCGGGATGCTGACGGTCATCTCCCGGCGTGGAGCGGCGAGCATGTCGTAGATGCCCTGCTCGTATCCCAACGTCTTGACGGCGCTCGAGAGCTGGTCGCGTGCTTCATCCAGCGGGGTGCGAGTTGTCATGGCTTGCACCGTCCGAACGCCTCTTCGAGCATGTCGAGGCCCATCAGCTCGACGGAGCGCGATCCAGGTACTTCGGGAGCGAGGAGGCGGCTCTGGGCGAGATTGGTCATGTCAGCTTTCCGGTCGTAGGAGGTACTACGATCGTGGCGCGGCAAACCTATGCCGTCCAATGCCAGTTGGTATGTAATTCCATGCAGTGAGGACATACATGGATCTGCGGGCCCTCAAGAGTTTCGTCGTGGTGGCACGGACCGAATCCGTCACTGAGGCGGCGAATGAGATCTTGATATCCCAGCCGGCGCTCACTCGGCAGATTCAGGCGCTGGAGCGAGAGCTGAGGCTGACGCTCTTCGATCGAGCCCGAGGCCGCCTCACGCTCAGTGCCGCGGGGCGGGAGCTGCTACCGCAAGCGATGGACGTCCTGGCTGCCTCGGCACGGTTCGGTTCTGTCGCGGGCTATCTGGCAGCGGGGAGACTGGATAGAATCGCGATATCGACTCCCGCGACGACCGAGACCGACATCATCGCCCCCTTCGTTGCGACCTTCGGACCGGTCGACCCGGTCCCGAGCATCATCGATCTAGCCGGACGGCGCGACACCGACGCCCTCCAAGCAGGCGCGGACATGGTCGTCGGTGGAGACCCTCGTGGGCAGGGGCTTGAGCGCCTGAAGTTGTGTGAGCTGCCCGTGTGGGCGTACGTCCCCGCGGACCACGGGTGGGCTACCCGTGACTCGATCTCCCTGAGAGAGCTGAGCGAGACCACGATCCTGGCCCTCAACCCACCGTTTCGTGCCAGACAGATCCTGAACGACGCCGCCCGCGACGAGGACCTCGTCTTGGGACACGTCGTGGAGTGCACCGGCCCCCAGATAGCCCAGGCACTCGCGGCGGCCGGCCGAGGCGTCGCAGTGCTGACGGACGACACGCGATTCGGACTCCATGCCCTGCGCATCGAGGGCGACGGTCGACCGATCACGGTGACGCTGATGGCCGCCTGGTCCGCCCAACATCACGCCGCGACCTCCCTTCACGCGGTGGCTTCCAGACTGAGAGAGTTCTGCGAGCATCGCTACGGCGTCTCACACCATCACCAATCGTGACCCACGACGGCCGGACTCCTCCACGCCAGCAGGCGACGGGTAGAGCGCGGCTGTGGAGGGGCAGACCCCACCTATGCTCGTCGCATGACTGACTTCGCAACGCCCGCTGACGTAGCTCGGCGCTTGGCCGCTGCCGGCTACCTCGCCGATGAAGGACTGGCGACCGTGACGTACCTCGCGCTCACGATGCACCGCCCTCTGCTTCTGGAAGGCGAGCCCGGCACCGGAAAGACAGCACTGGCGGAGTCGCTCGCCTCGGCCATGCAGCTTCCCCTGATCAGGTTGCAGTGCTACGAAGGAATCGATGCCGACCAGGCGCTCTACGACTGGGACTTCAGCCGCCAGATCCTGCACGTGAGAGCCGCGACCGACGGAGGCAGCACGGCCGATCAGATCGAAGACTCCTTGTACGACGAGCGCTTTCTGCTCGCCCGGCCAGTCCTCCGTGCGTTGCGCGAGAGTCCCGCCGTGCTGCTCATCGACGAGATCGACCGCGCGGATGATGAGTTCGAGGCATTCCTGCTGGAAGTTCTGTCGACGAACAGCATCACCGTGCCCGAGTTCGGCACCATCACAGCTACGACCCCACCGATTGTGGTCCTCACCTCGAACCGCACACGCGAGCTCCACGACGCGATGAAGCGTCGCTGTCTCTATCACTGGATCGATCACCCATCGCTCGAGCGGGAGATCGAAATCGTCCGGGAGCGGCTCCCCGACGTCGCGGACCTTCTGGCAGAGCAGGTCGTCTCCCTGGTGCAGCGGATGAGAGCTGAAGAATCCCTCGTGAAGAGACCTGGCGTCGCGGAGACCCTCGATTGGGTCGAAGCGATGGGACTGCTGGGCGCCACCCACCTGGACCCCGCGATAGCCGAGGCGACCATGGGTGCGGTGAGCAAGCATCGAGAGGACGCCGGCAGGTTGCACGCGCTCCTACAAGCGCGCGACTACTCGTAGCCGTGAACGCGCCCGATGGCGTTTCGCCTCTTCCGAGACTGCTGGCTTTCGCGATCGCTCTTCGAGACGCCGGCCTACACACGAGCGTCGACCACGACCAGACCTTCGTGAGCGCAGTCTCGCACCTGTCGGTCTACTCGCGGAACGACATCTACTGGTCGGGACGAGCGGCCTTGTGCTCGAGTCCGGACGACCAGCCGCTCTATGACTCGATCTTCGCTTCGTGGTTCGGGAACGTGGAGACCCTGGAGTACCCCGATGAGCAGATACCGCGAGTCACTCCTCAGGCAGAATTCAACGACGACTCCGACCCGCCGGCTCATCCCGACGACGAAGACCCGACGTCATCGGTGAGCGAACACGAAGTGCTCCGAAACCGAGATATCGCGGAGCTCTCTGAAGCTGAGCAGAACCGCCTGTGGTCGATGTTCACCACCCTGCGTGTACGTGAGCCGATGCGTCGAAGTCGCCGATTCGACTCGCATCAGCGAGGCGATGTCGATCGGGCGGCAACGGTCCGTGATCAACTTCGACGAGCAGGCGAACCTGCCCCGCTCCGGCGTCGAAAGAGGCGTCTGCGACCGGCTCGAGTAGTCGTGTTGATCGATGTCTCCGGATCGATGGAACCGTACGCAGATGCGCTCCTCCGTCTGGCCCACAGGGTGGCGATCGGCACGCGCAACACGGAGATATTCACCCTGGGCACGCGTCTCACACATGTCACCCGAGCACTCAAGACGCAGGAGCCGTCGACGGCACTGGACCAGGTGGGTCGAGCGGTACCTGACTGGTCTGGTGGCACTCGCCTCGGCGAGGCCGTTGGCGCGTTCAATCGACGCTGGGGCAGGGCGGGCATGGCGCGCGGGTCTGTGGTCATCGTTGCGAGCGACGGACTGGAGCGTGGTGACGCAGCCCTCCTGGGAGTGGAGATCGAGACTCTTCACCGTCTGGCGAAGACCATCATCTGGATCAATCCTCATCGCGGCAAAATCGGCTACGAACCGGTCCAAGGTGGCATGGCCGCGGCGCTTCCGCACATCGATCACCTGGTGGCAGGTCATTCTCTCGAAGCATTTCAGCAAGCGTTGGACACGATGGGCTGAGCTTGAACGTGACCGCTAGACACGTCCGCCGGCGTCGTGCAGCCGGAACGCGAGGCTGCACATCAACAGTTCGCCGAGATCGTTCAGGTCGGAATTCAGTAGTTTGCTGATCTGATCCAACCGGTACCGGAGGGTGTTCCGGTGAACGTGAAGAACCTCCGCGGCTCGGATCGGCTTCGCATCACACTTCAGATACGCACGCAGAGTCGCGATCAGCTCGCCATTGAATTGTCGATCGTGCTCCAACAGTGGCTGAAGGAATGTCGTGCCGGTCTGTTGGCCACCTCGGCCGGCTGCGGCCGCGACGATCGACGTGAGGTCGAACGCGCGGACGCGCTCAGGAGTGGTCTGATCCGGGTCGAGACCTACCCGGGCCGATGCCAGGACCATGCGAATCTCCTCTGCATCGCGAGCCGGCCCGGCCACAACGATCCTGCGTCCAGGCATCTGCCGGCGAAGCGAGCCAAGCACGGGCTCGGTCGCGTCCTCCGCGCCCTGGGCCAGGAGTAGCAGCAGTTCACCGATCCGAACCGAACGGACCACCGGCGTCACCTGCTGGACGGCAAGTCGGAGGCGAAGCGCGTATCCCGCGGAATATGTCGGGTTCGGGTGGGCCACCACGATGACGGTAGGCACGTCGCTAGCCAGACCAGCCTGACGCAGTGACCGAACCAATGTTGCCGTGGGCGTTGTCCAGTCCGTGAGTGCGGACACGACGTCACTCATACGCGATGCGCTGGACGACTCTTCCTGAAGACGAGCATTGAGGTCGATGGCAATCAGTGTCGACGCGGCCGTCATCGCGATCCTTGCGCGCTCAGCCTTGTCGTCCGATCGTCCTACGAGAATATGGTCGTACGCCCCGGCTTGATCAAGAGAGACAGCCAAGTAGCCACTGTCCCCGTTGTTCGTCAGACCTCGAAGCAGATCGGCAGTCGGCCACGAGTTCTGAAGGGGCCACGAGGAGACGACGTCCCCGTCGATATCGAGGATCGCGGCCTCGCCCTGGATCTCGTCGGCAACCTGACGCAGGAGCATCGAGAGAGGCGCCCCATTGGAGATCGAGTGCGCCAACGCGGCGGCCAGTGTGCCGGCGCGTCCCACATCCAAGAACCGGTCAGCCACGATGGCATCCGCCACGAACTCGTTGATCCGAACGAAAGCGACGTGATACGGGACGCTCAGTAGAGGGATCTCGAGTGCGACGCACGCATCAACGAGCCCCTTGGGGATCTGCTGATGGGTCAATCCGGCCCCGAAGCCCACGGCTGCGACCCCCGCTTTCTGAAGTCGCCTCGCGAATTCGAACCACGCCGCATCGTCTGTCTGTTTCAGGAATGCGCCAGTCGTCAGGACGAGTTCCGAGCCGCGCAGAAACGGTGTCGGGTCATCCAGCTCGGTCGGGGCGACCCATCGGATCAGACGTTCCAGCCTCTGGCTGCTGCTCGGAGTGACCATCGTCAGCTCCAGCACGTCTTCGGCGAGCAACTGGTTAAGCGTGATCCCCATCCCAACTCCTGTTCCGTTAACAACCGATGTTCGAAATCACGCTGAACTGTGCAGATGAACAGAATTTAGCAGCATCGTTCGGACGGGGCGCACATATACCGAGACTCCCGTCGCCCATACCGTTGACGAAACAAAACCCCCCGCCCCGTCGGTGCAGATCGCGGGAAACAGTCAAGGAGATCTTGTGGTCGTCATGCGAAAGTCCGCCCTCGCGGCGGTATCGGCGGTGTCCCTGCTGCTCTTGGCAGCCTGCGGATCCGCACCCGAAGAGGCCAACTCGGCCGATCCCGTCAAGGCCAAGAACTGGGCGCCGGTGACAGTCGACAGCTGGGCCGACCTGGCCATGGACAGTGCGCGCACCAAGGTCGAGTACGAGCCGCTCGACAAGGCCACCAAGCCGTGGAACATCTGCGTCTCGGTTCCGCACGTGAAGGACGCCTACTGGCTGGGGTTGAACTACGGCGTGGCTGAGCAGGCCAAGGCCGAGAACGTCAACATGACCTTCGTCGAGGCAGGTGGGTACGAGAACCTCGACAAGCAGATTCAACAGATCGAGGATTGCTCGAAGAGCGCAGACGCCATGGTTGTCGGCGCAATCGCATACGACGGTCTGAACAGCACCGTCGATCGCCTGGCCGATGAAGGAAAGCCCGTCATTGATGTCGTCAACGGCATGTCGACGCCCAAGGTGACCGCCAAGTCATTGGTCTCCTTCAACGACCTCGCCAAGCTGACCGCCAACTGGACCCTCGAGGACTCAGCGTCCAAGCCTGTCAAGGTCGCGTGGTTCCCTGGACCGAAGGGCGCCGGTTGGGCCGAAGATGGCAACAAGGGCTTTGTCGACACGCTCAAGGACAGCAACGTCGAGATCGTTGACACGAAGTTCGGCGACACCGGCAAGGACGCCCAGAGCCAGCTCATCGAAGACGCACTCGCTTCCAACCCGGACATCGACTACATCGTCGGAACAGCCGTCACCGCAGAGGCGGCGGGTCCGATCCTGCGGGACAAGGGTCTAACTGACAAGGTCAAGGTCGCCGGGTACTACTTCACGCCCGGAACCTTGGAAGGCATCGAGCGTGGAACGGTGCAGTTCGCACCCAGCGACAGCACGGCCATTCAGGGCCGAATCGCCATCGATCAGGCCGTCCGCGCGCTGGAGAAGAAGGACGTCATGAAGCACGTCGGCCCGGAGCTGGTTGGCGTCACGAAGGACACGCTGTCCGCTTTCGACGTCAACACGACGCTCGCGCCCGACGACTACAAGCCCGTCTTCAACGTCAAGGCTAAGTAGCACCCACCGCAGCGTTCGGCCCGGGTGCCACCAGGAACCCGGGCCGAACGCTCCCGCAAAGGAAGATCCCCATGCCGCAGACCGCTGACGACGTTGTGCTTCGCGTCCGAGGACTGACCAAGAAATATCCCGGTGTCACCGCACTTGACGGCGTCGATTTCGATCTCGCTGCCGGGGAGGTGCACGTTCTGTTCGGCGAGAACGGTGCCGGAAAGTCCACGCTCATCTCGATGCTCTCGGGAGCCCAGCACAGCGACGGCGGAATAATTGAGGTCAAAGGCGAGGAGGTGGCCCTCACGTCGGTTGCAGCCGCCCGCGACCTTGGAATCAGTGCCGTGTTCCAGGAGTTCTCGCTGGCACCGGCGATGACCGTGGCCGACAACCTGTCGATGGGGTCAGAGCCAGGAAGCCTGGGACTCGTCGACCGTGCAGCCGTCCGCAGGATCGCCCAGGCACGGCTCGACCAGTTCGGTTTCGACATCTCCCCGAGCCGCCTCGTGGAGACGTTGAGTCGTGCTGAACAGCAGATGGTGGAAATCGCCAAGGCCTTCCGGCCAGAGCTCAACGTCCTCATCCTGGACGAACCAACCGCCTCCCTGACCGATCACGAGGCGAGTCGACTCTTCAGCCTGGTGGAGCAGACGAAGGCGCAAGGAATCGGCGTCATCTACATCACCCACCGCATGGCCGAAATCGCACGGCTGGCCGACAGGGTCACGGTTCTGCGTGATGGGAAGCTGGTCGCAACTGTTCCGGGCTCAACGGAGCACGACGAACTCATTGCGCTGATGACCGGTCGCGCAGTGGAGGATCTCTACCCGACGCTCCCCGAACCCGGCACCGAGGTCTCCTTGCGGGTTCACGGTACGACGACCTACGACTCGAGCGTTCGCGATGCAACCTTCGAGGTGCGAGCAGGGGAGATCGTTGGATTTGCCGGACTCATGGGGTCGGGGAAGTCCTCTGCCGCGAGGGCGTGTTTCGGACTCGAACGACTTGCATCTGGGTCGATCACCCTTGACGGCCAGGAGCTCGCTGGACGCAACTCCAGCCGATTCATGAAGGCCGGCATCGTCTATCTGCCAAGCGACCGGAAGAAGGAAGG
This sequence comes from Aeromicrobium sp., assembly GCA_025964895.1. Classification (GTDB taxonomy): domain Bacteria; phylum Actinomycetota; class Actinomycetes; order Propionibacteriales; family Nocardioidaceae; genus Aeromicrobium. The sequence continues at coordinate 32,298 of JAOPXY010000151.1, read as the reverse complement.
TCTTTTTCTCAATCGTCCGATGCGCGAGTCAGTGACACTGCCGTGGCTGAGGCGATCGACGATGTCCGACGGTCCGATCCTCAGGCTGGGCAGAGAACGTGCTGCAGCAACATCGATCATGACCCGGATGAAGCTCAGCCCCCCTGACCCGGAACGCCCCGCCGCCAGCTATTCGGGCGGCAACCAGCAAAAAGGTCTGCTCGGCCGGGCGCTGCTTGGTGACTGCAAGGTCTACATCTTCGACGAGCCGAGTGTCGGAGTGGATGTCGGAGCTCGCGTCACGATCTACGAGCAAATCGTTGATCTCGCACGTCGCGGCAATGCCGTGCTGATCGTCTCGTCCGAACTGCCCGAGATCCTCCACCTGTGCCATCGGGCCTACGTGTTCTCCCAAGGGGCGATCACCGCAGAGCTGTCCAAGAACGAACTGACCGAAGAAGCCGTGCTGCGTCACATGATGCAGTGGGACGACGTCGACCGCGACCAAGCGCCGAAGGGAACCAACACCGTGGAACAGCCCCACGCAACTGCGATTTCAAGCGAGGAAACAGCATGACGACGATCCAGGATGCTCCACCCACAGACTCGACACCTGACGGCAACAGGTCGGCACTGTCTCACGCGGCTCGCATCTTCGTCCGGATCGGTGTTCTTCCTCTTCTGATGCTCGTTGCGATCGTGGTCTTCACGGTCATGTCGGACAACTTCCTCACCCTGGACAACCTGCACTCCGCACTGAGGCAGAACTCCTACATCATCATCGCGACGATGGCGCAGTTCATCGTGCTGCTCACCGGAGGCTTCGATTTGTCCGTGGGCGCGATGACCGCTCTCGTCTCGGTGACCACCGCAATGTCGATGTCGTCCGTCGCGGAGTCGAACTCTCCAACGTCCGCAGTCGTCGTAGGCATCCTCACCGGAATCGCAGTCGGTCTGGGCGCCGGGCTCACCAACGCACTCGGCGTGGCGCTACTGAAGATCAATCCCTTCATCATGACGTTGGCGACGGCATCGATTTTCGCTGGACTTGCCCTGAAGCTGACGTCCGGCGTACCGGTCTACGGCATGCCCGTGCAGTTCAGCGACTCCTTCGGCTTCGGCGACATCTTCGGGATCGGCGTCTCCGTCTGGATCGCTGCGTTGGTAGCGGTCGCTCTGTGGGCCTTCCTTCGTTACGCGCGTGCTGGGCGACACATCTACGCCGTGGGATCAAGCCCGCATGCTGCTCGCCTGTCGGGAGTCAGCGAGAACAAGGTCTTGATACTGGCTTACGTTGCAGCGGGTGGGTTGGTGGCGGTCGGCTCGATTCTGCTCACCGCCCGAATCGAGACCGGTGAAGCGAACATCGGCTCGGCATTGCCGTTGCAGACCATCGCGGCAGCTGTCATCGGCGGGGTGAGCCTGCGAGGTGGAAGCGGGCGAGTCCTCGACGCGGTCCTGGGCGCCGTGTTCATCGGAATCATCGTCAACGGCATGAACCTGGCTCACATCACGTCCTACTACCAGATGATGGTCACAGGAGCGGTTCTTGCAATCGCTGTCGTGGCCGATCGACTTCGCGGACGACTGGCTAACGCTGTCTACGCAGGAAGGATCTAGTCACATGGCTACATCAGATCGAAGCATCCTGTTGAACTCGGACATGGGGGAGTCCTTCGGGATTCACTCCTTCGGCAACGACGACTCACTTCTGACGTTGATCGACACCGCGAATGTCGCCTGTGGATTCCATGCCGGCGACCCCAGCGGGATGCGGGAAACCGTCGTCAAGTCTGTCGCAGCCGGGATCACCATCGGCGCCCATCCGGGACTTCCCGACCTGGTCGGATTCGGCCGGCGGGAGATGAAGCTCACTGTCGACGAAGTGCGAGACATCGTGCAGTACCAGGTAGGCGCACTGAAGGGCTTCCTGGATGCCGAGGGTGTCGAACTGGATCACATCAAGCCCCACGGATCGCTCTACGGCATGGTCGCGAAGGACGAACTACTGATGGGAGCCGTCTGCGATGTCGCAGAAAACTACGGCGTCGCGGTGTTCGGAATGGCGAACACCGCACACGAGAGCGTTGCGATCGAGCGCGGCGTCCCGTTCGTTGCCGAGTTCTACGTCGATCTCGAATACAACGCGCAAGGGGGCCTGATCATCGCTCGCAGGCCACAGCCCACGCCCGTGCAGCGTGCCGTCGAGCGAACCCTGCTTGCCCTGGAGGAGGGTGTCGCACTGGCCGACACGGGCGAGCGAATCCCCATGCGCTTCGACTCGATCTGTGTCCACTCCGACACTCCCGGCGCCGACAAGGTTGCCGAAGCCATCCGCCACATCCTTGACACGAACACGACATCCCCACGAAAGGCCCCTCATGTCTGAGCAGAACGTGCAGTCCCCGCTTCCCGGCGTCTTCTACTACCGCCCGGCCCCCGACAAGCCGCCGTTCGTGGAGGTCGGAAGCGTAGTGACCGCAGATCAGGCGGTCGGCTTGGTCGAGGTCATGAAGCAGTTCGCGGAAGTCAAGGCCGGTTTCGACGGCACGATCACTGCCATCCTGGTCGAGGACAACGGCATCGTCGGACCCGGTGACACTCTCATGACGATCGAGACGGGCGCCTGACATGCGAAAGCTCCTGATCGCCAACCGAGGGGAGATCGCCGTCCGGATCATCCGGGCGGCTCGCGAACTCGGCATCAGCACGGTCGCTGTGTACAGCGAGTCCGACGAAGGCGCGCTGCACGTCCGCTTGGCAGATGAAAGCGTGCTGATCGGGCCGCCCGCCGCCGCGCGAAGCTACCTCGACATGGACAAGATCATCACAGCGGCACTCGATCTCGGAGTGGACGCAATCCACCCTGGTTATGGATTTTTGTCCGAACGGGCCGAGTTTGCCGACAAAGTCGTCGAAGCGAAGCTCACGTTCGTCGGTCCGACCGCAGACTCGATTCGGCTGATGGGGGACAAGGCCCGAGCAAGGTCCGCCGCCGAGGCAGCCGGTGTACCCACCGTCCCAGGGTCGGACGGCCCGGTCGACGATCTCGCGGGCGCTTTGGCAGCCGCCGAAACGGCGGGATTCCCGGCACTCGTGAAAGCAGCCGCAGGCGGCGGCGGCCGCGGCATCCGCATTGTTCAGAACGCCGAGGAACTCAAGGAGGCCATCCCGGTCGCGCAGGCCGAAGCGCAGGCGGCGTTCGGCAACGGCCAGGTCTACGTCGAACGCTTCGTCCCGCAGGCCCGGCACATCGAGGTCCAGGTATTCGGCGACGGCAAGAGGTTCATCCACCTCGGCGAGCGTGAGTGCTCGATGCAGCGACGCAGGCAGAAGGTCATCGAAGAAGCCGGAGCCCCTGGGCTCCCGGCCAAGATCCGCGAAGAGATGACCGCCGCCGCCGTCGCGCTCGCCGCTGCCACTGAGTACCGCGGTGCGGGAACTGTCGAATTCCTCTACGACTCAGCGCGCGAAGAGTTCTACTTCATCGAGATGAACACCCGCATCCAGGTCGAGCACCCGGTGACCGAGATGGTCACCGGTACGGACCTCGTGCGCGAGCAACTGCTCGTGGCCTCAGGCGAGTCACTGTCCTGGACGCAGGAAGACATCGACTTCCGCGGCCACGCCATCGAGGTACGTCTCAACGCGGAGAACCCAGTATTCGGATTCATGCCGAGCCCTGGAACTCTGAAGTCGATGACCATGCCGGGCGGGCCCTTCGTGCGCATCGACTCCGGGTTCGGTCCAGGCAAGGAGGTCAGTCCCTTCTACGACTCGCTCTTCGCGAAGATCATCGTCTGGGGCGAGACGCGGGACATAGCCATCGCGCGCATGGACCGCGCGCTCTCCGAGGTCGAGGTGGAAGGAGTCGTCACCACAGCCGACTTCCTGCGAAAGGTCGTGGGACTGGCCGAGTTCCGCAAGGGCGAGTACCACACGACATTCCTGGAGGACTGGATGGCGGCAGAACCGATGGCTGTATCAGGGAGCAGCTCATGACCGCACGAGCCGAAACTCGTTACTCGTGGGGTGCCGACGAGCATCTCGTCGTCCAGTTCTCCGAAGCGATGAGCCTCGAAGCCAACTTCACAGCGATGGCCGTTTCCAAGATCCTCGAAACGGACCGGCTCGAGGGGATAACCGACATCTGTCCGGGCAACGCCTCACTGCTGATCCGATTCAATCCCGACATCACCCCTGCAGAAGACGTGGAGGCGGCCGCCCGCGCCGCTGAGCAGCACGTCAGCGAACAGCCGTCATTGAGCCTCGAGACCAGGATCTTCGAAGTCCCGGTCTGGTACGACGATCCCTACACCAACGAGACCGGTGCGCGTTTCCGCGACCGCCACCAGCGGCCGGAGGGAAACGATCTTGAGTTCGGTGCGATCGAGAACGGGATGGCGTCAGTTCAAGAGTTCATCGACGCTCACTCCGGGTCGCCCTGGATCACCTCCATGGTCGGATTTGTCTCAGGCCTTCCCTTCCTCTTCCAGATGGTCCCAAGGGAGCGTCAGATCGAGCTGCCCAAATACCTGAGACCTCGGACGGACACACCTCCGCTGACCGTCGGCCACGGCGGGTGCTTTGCGGCGATCTACTCAGTCCGTGGCGCCGGCGGATATCAGATGTTCGGCGTCACGCCAACGCCCATCTTCGATCCAGAACAGCGGTTGGCCGACTTCGAGGACTTCATGGTCTTCTTCCGTCCCGGAGACATCGTGAAATTCCGCAGCATCGAGGAGGACGAATACCGCCGCATCGAAGCGGAGGTCGAGGCTGGCACCTACCAATTCCGTCAACGACCCGTGACGTTCACACTGAACGACTTCCTCGATGACCCAGACGCCTACAACCGATCGCTGATGGAGGCGCTCTATGACCGTTGAGATCGTTGAACCTGGCTTGGCCTCGAACGTCCAAGATCAGGGACGACCCGGTTACTACAACGTCGGGATTCCACCGGGAGGCGCAGCCGACCTCAACGCCGCGGCGACCGCGAACCAACTGGTCGGAAACACGGTCGACGCGGCGGTCATCGAGTCCCCATACATGGGCCCCTCACTGCGGTTCAAGACGGCGACGGTTGTTGCGGTCACCGGCGGCACCGTCCCTGTCTTCCTGAACAAGGAGCCCCGCCCGCAGTGGGAGTCGTTCACCGTGGCAGTGGACGACGAGCTGACCTTCGGGTTCCTGCAGGACGGGGCCCGTATCTACGTCGCGGTCGCCGGCGGTTTCGACGTCCCGCTCGTGCTCGGCAGCCGTTCCACGTACGCCACGGGTGGCTTCGGCGGGTTCAAGGGCCGCATGCTGCAGAAGGGCGACATCCTGCCCCTCGGCGACGGCGAGGGTACGCCCGGCCGCAAACTCCCCGAGTCCCTGCGTCCTGTCTACAGTCGCTACGTCGAACTTCGGGTCGTCCTCGGTCTGTACGACTACCGCCTCACCGAAGCCGGTCGGACGTGTCTCCTGGAGTCCGAGTGGTCGATGACCCCGGTAGCCGACCGCATGGGGTTCCGGTACTCCGGCCCCCCGCTCGAGTGGATCGAACGGGTGCAGCCATTCGGAGCAGGTTCGGACCCATCCAACATCGTCGACGCGGGATACCCGGTGGGCTCCATCCAGGTGCCGGGAGGCGTTGAGCCGATCATCTTGCACCGTGACGCGGTGTCGGGCGGGGGCTACGCCATGGTCGGAACGGTCATCAGCGCGGACATGAACAAGGTCGCTCAGTGCTCGCCTGGCACGAGGACGAAGTTCATCTCCGTCACGATGGCGGAGGCGCTCGAAGCCAGGACGGCCGACAGGCTCTACCGCACGGACGTCACTGCGGCGGTGACGAGCTGATGGGCGTGTTTGCCGACCGACTGGCCGATCTCGACATGACGCTTCCGGACGTACCAGCGCCGGTCGGTTCCTATGTGCCGGCGGTTCTCCACGCCGGCGTCGTTCGCACCACTGGTCAACTTCCGTTTCGCGATGGCGTACTCACTGCGACAGGACGTGTCGGTGTGGAGGTACCGATCCACGACGGTGTGATCGCCGCTCGTCAGTCCGCTCTCAACGCCGTCGCGGCCGTCGCTGATCTGCTCGGTGGAGTGGACGAGATCGGCGCCGTGCTGGAGGTCATCGGCTACATCGCATGCAGCGACGACTTCACCGATCACGCAACCGTGCTGAACGGCGCGAGCAATCTGATCGAAGAGATCTTCGGGATCTCGGGCAGACATGTGCGATACAACGTCGGCGTTGGCTGCCTACCACTCGGAAGCCCGGTCGAAATCGGCATCGTCGCGAGCACCCGTGCGTAAGCGCGAGGTGAACCAGCGGCGATGACTCGACATGCCAGCACCGTCACCCCAGACCTCCACGTGCCCCAGACCGTCCAAGAAGCGGTCGAACTATTAGCGGACGGCGCCTTCGAGGTGCTCGCCGGCGGAACCTGGGTCATGCGCGGCGGTATCCGTGGGGAAGGCTACGCGGACGGGTACGTGCTGATCTCGAAACTGCCCGACCTCACTCGACTTGGATGGTCGGATCAGTCACTTGTTATCGGTGCCGCTGTGACCCACGCGCAGCTCGCCACATTCCTGACCGGCCACACCCGCTTGACCGGGCTGGCGACGGCCGCGGCGAAGTCTGCCAATCCAGCTATACGACGAGCTGCCACCGTGGGCGGCAATCTGAGCACCGTGGATTTCCCAGCAGCTGATCTGGTGCCGGCGTTGCTTGCACTCGACGCTCAGGTGAGCATCCTCGACGTCGACGGTGAGAGGGTCCTCGATCTGGTCGACTATCTCGCATCTCGCACGACGCTCTCCCCGCGCACTCTCCTGACCCATGTGACGGTGACCGTGCCACCTGGTTTCACAGCTCAGGAGCGTCTGACGATGAGAAGCGCAGGAGACTATCCGGTGGGCATCGTGAGCACCAATGTCCGAATCGGCGCTGACGGACTCGTGGAGGACGCGACCATCGCAGTTGGATCCGTCGAACCAGTGGCGAGGCTGTGGCCGAGCCTGGCGAGCGCACTCATCGGACACCCCTTGGACTCAGCCTTCGCGATGCGCATGGCGCACGACCTGAAGGGTGAGTTCAACGCTCGTGACGGGATCGAAGCGGCCGGCTGGTATCGCCTCCAAGTCCTACCCGAACTTGTCGCCAGGACATTTCGAACCCTCGAACGGGAGGCAGATCTGCGATGACAACCGAACTGACCGTGAACGGCAACCTACGGCGCGTTCACAACCCGCCCATGACTCCATTGGCCAGGGTTCTGCGAGAAGACCTGCACCTGACCGGTACCAAACTGGCATGCGGCGAGGGATTCTGCGGGTCGTGCACCGTCTTCGTCGATGGCGACGCCAAAGCCTCGTGCCTCATTGCGCTGGGAACAGTCGCGGGGTCATCCGTCCGAACAGTCGAGTCCATGGCCTCGCCACGCGGTCCGCTGGCTCCGGTGCAACAGGCCATGAAGGACATGGACGCAGTGCAGTGCGGCATGTGCTTTCCAGGCGTCCTGGCGTCCCTGACTGCCCTGCTCGACGAGGTCTCGCACCCAGATAGGCAGCAGGTAGAAGGCGCGCTTGTGGGCAACATCTGCCGCTGCACCGGATACGAGCGCATCGTCCAGGCAGTTCTCGGAATTGACCGCACTGCGAACCCGGCAGATCAGACGGGAGCGGGCGCGTGAGCGACTCGATCGGAAAGAATCATCCGCGCCGCGACGCAGAGGACAAGCTGCGTGGCCGAACCATGTTCACCGTCGACACGGATACAGGCCTGATGCTCCACGCTGCGCTGCGACGCTCGGAGGTCCCATCCGGACGGATCGTCTCGATGAACCTCGAGCCGGCCAGACAGATGCCCGGAGTCAGAGCCGTCGTCTCAGCACCGGATGCCCCCGGGATGTACGGCGTCATGGTGGCCGATCACCCGCTCTTCGCGGTCGACGAGATTCGCTACTACGGCGAACCTCTGGCAGCAGTCGCCGCTGAGACGATCGAGCAAGCCCAGGCAGCAGCCGAGGCGATCGAAGTCATCATCGAGGAGCGCCCACCGCTGCTCACCATGGCTGAAGCGCTCGCCCACGGCGCACCGGAGCTGCATCCAGACTGGCGTGACTACGAGCTGTTGGCTGGAGAAGGCGCGCGCAAGGGAAATGTGTCATGGGAATCGACCGTGGTGCGAGGTGACGTCGATGGAGCGTTCGCTCGCGACGACGTCACGATCGTAGAGACGCTGTTCAGAAGTGGACGACAGAATCAGACTCCATTGGAACCGCGTGCAGTAATCGCGCACGTCGAACGCGACCGTGTCGTGATCACGACATCCACGCAGTTCCCGTGGTCGGTCAAGAGCGGAGTTGCCCGCATGCTTGGCATCCAACCCGCCGATGTGCGGGTGCTCGTGCCAGCCGTCGGAGGCGGGTTCGGAATGAAGTGGGAGATGAGCCTTGAGCCATTCGCAGCGCTCCTCGCCCGAGACTCAGGCCAACCGGTGAAGCTGGTCAACTCCCGTCAGGAGGAGATGCAGACAGCGCTGTGCCGCGAGAATGCCGAGATCCGCATCCGGTCCGCGGTCACGGCGTCAGGTGAAATCGTCGGCCGCGAAGGTTTCGTACTCCTGGACTGCGGTGCCTACAGCGGGGAGCAGCCGTTTCTCGCGAGCATGGTCACGCACACCCTGTTCGGCAGCTACAAGCTGGGCAGTGCCCGACTCGTCAGTCAGGCCATCTATACCAACACGCCACCAAACGGTGCGTTCCGCGCGTGCTGCGGCACCTACTGCGTCGCTGCCCTGGAGCGACACACCGACGAGATCTGTGCGCAGCTCGACTTCGACCGCTATGAGTTCCGTCGACAGAACGTTCTCGGGGATGGCGACCTGGGCCCGACCGGGGACGTCTTCGAAGGCGATGTCCTCGGTCCGATGCTCGAAGAAATGGTCGCGCTGCGTGAACGTTCGACACGACACCAGCCGGCGAACGACCGGCTCCTGTACGGGACGTCCACGACGGTCGGCACCTGGTTCATCCTCGTTGGGCCGTCGGCCGCAACCGTCAACTTGAACCCCGACGGAACGGCAACCCTGGTGACCGCCGGCGTCGAAATCGGATCTGGGTCAACGATGCAGGCCATACCTCAGATCGTCGCGGACGTCTTGCAGATCCCCATCTCTGATGTCACGGTTCGTGAGGCCGACACTGATGCCGGTGGATATGACGGCGGCGTCGGTGGCGGCCGCACCACGGTTTCCCTGGGCGCAGCCGGTTCACGCGCCGCAGCTGAGGTCAAACGCAAGATGCTGGAGGTGGCGGCCGACATGTTGGAAGCCGCGCCCGGCGATCTGAAACTCGAAGACGGCAACGTGGTGGTCGACGGTATTCCCTCCCTGAGCGTCACGATCAAGGAAGTGGCTGCCCACGCGCAATCGAACGGTGGACCGATCTCGGGGTCCGGTTCATTCACAGGAACTGGGAACGTCGGCATGGTCGGCTGCGCGGCAGGCCACTACATCGGGGCACTCGATCTGCCGGTATTCGCTGTTCACGAGTGCGACGTTGCCGTGGACCGGGACACCGGTCACGTGACGGTGCTCGACTACCGGGTCGTGCAGGACGTAGGTCGCGCGATCAACCCGAGGGCCATTCTCGGCCAGGTCCAAGGCGGGGTCATTCAAGGGCTTGGCTATGCACTGCACGAAGAAGTCACCTTCGACCACCTGGGCAAGTCGCACCAGCAGGGGTTCGAGACCTACCGCGTTCCGTTGGCTGGCGACGCGGTCCCCGTTCAGTTGGAGGTCTACGAAGGCGCCCCGTCCATGGGACCACTCGGTGTGAAGGGTGCCGGGGAGGTGCCGATCCTGAATGTCGCCGCAGCCGTTTCGTGCGCTGTCGCCGACGCGATAGGACGGACAGTCTCCGAAATCCCCCTCACGCCACCTCGCGTACTCGGCCTGATTCTGGAACGCGACGGCGCCGATGTCGAGCTTCCCCACGTTGCCACAGTGTGGCGGGACGCAGTGGTGGCGGACGCTCAGCAATTGCTGGCCGTAGCTCCCCGCTGAACCATCCACGTATCCAAAGAGAGAGTCCCGGACCTGCCGAAGCGGGTCCGGGACTTCGTGCTTCCGCCCCCGATCGTGCCCCGCGTCTCGGCGCGGCGGGGTTCGGGTAACAGGCAGGCACCTGACCGCTCGACGTCACCGTCGTCACCTGGAGGAGAAGCGCATGAAGATCATCTCGAGCAGGACGCACACCTACATCGGAGCCGTCGTCGGCGTCGTGCTGGTGGTCGCGCCCTGGGTCCTGGGGTTCGACGAGATCACTGCGGCCACCGCCTCGGCCGTCGGCGTCGGCCTGTTCGTCATCGTCAACGAAATGTTGACGACGAGCCCGGCGGCGCCGCTGAAGATGGTGCCGATGCGGATCCACCTCGTGCTCGATGTCGTCACCGGCATCTTCCTGCTCGCCACGCCGTGGTTGTTCCGGTTCTCCGACGAGGACGCCAACGCGTGGGTCCCGCACGTCGTCGTGGGCGTCCTGATCGCGGGGTACGCCCTCGTCACCGACACGTCGGACGCGGTGCAGGCGGCGGGAACCGACGGGCTGGACACCGCACGGCGCAACAACCGCTGAGCCGCGGGTGAGCGCCGGCAGGCTCGATGAGCCCCTGTCTCGATAGGGTCTGAGTGCTCGGGGGCGTGCATACGGAAAGGCTCGCCCGTGTCGCCCGTCGTCATCGCCCTGATCGCCGTCGTCGTGTTCCTGACGACCCAGGTCGGTCCTGCCATCTACCCCGAGCGGATCGCCAAGCGCATCACGATCGTCCTGGGCGGCGCCGCCCTCTTCGTCTCGACCGCCGACGTCCCGGTGTCACCCGCCGCCTACGCCGACTTCTGGCCGGCCTTCGCAGCGGCCTTCCTGGTGTTCGCGATCGCACCGCCGCTGCTGGGGCTCGTCGAGTCCCGCCGCCGGCCCGATGGGGAAGCGGTCTTCTCGACCGGCCGGGTCGCCGGCACGACGAACCGACTTCCGGGGCACCTGATCGGCAACCTGCTGGGCGCCCTCATCGCCACAGGCTTCCTCGTCGCGGCCGCGTCGATGCCGGGCGTCCACGACTTCATCGAGGACTATCGAGATTCCGTCGCCCTCAACATCGCCCTCCCGGTGGCCGGGTTCGTGGTCTACCTCTTCGTGCGTGCGCAGCAGACGGACGCGTGCCCCGACATCGACGAGCGGGTCAAGAACGACGACGCCTGGCAGCGAGGGATCGTCGGCTTCTCGTTGAGCCACTGGCACCAGGTCGCCAACGTCGTCCACCTCATCGTCTGCACCTTCGCGGTCAGCACGACGGTCCTGTACCTGTTTGCCTTCACGATTCAGCGCTCCGGGGCGGGGACACCGCTGGGGCTGTCCTGGCAGCTCGCGACCGCGATGGTGGCAGTCCTGCTGTTCGTCCTGTGGTGCGGGGTGCCCGTGCAGGGGCCCGACCGCGCCGTCTACTTCACGTTCTTGACCGGCACGCCGGCGGTGCTCGTCGCCATCCTCGTCTGGTTCGCGATGCTCGAGGACGGTGTGAAGCGGGACACGACCGCCTTCGCGATCCTCGGATCGGGCTACGCGGCGTACTGCGTCCTGGCGGTCCTCGGTGAACGCCGCCGTGGGAACTTCCAGTGGCACTACTTCACGGGGCTCGTCCTGGCATTCCTGCTGGCGGTGTTGCTCACGTTGTCGTACCGGGACGCGTAGCACTGCCGTCACCGCGCCCGCGGCTCAGGACGCGGCTGCCTCGACCAGCAGTCGGCGGTCGTGCACGGCCTGCAGCGACAGTGTCCGGTAGCCCGCCTCGTCGAACAGAACGACCACGCGATCGTCCTCGTACTGCGAGATCGTCCCGACGCCCCACTCCGGGTGCTCGACGGCGGAGCCGAGGGCGAACGGACGGTCGGTGGCGGGGGTCGAGGTGCCCGCGTCGCAGCTGTCGCAGTGGCCGCACGGCTGGGGGTGCTCCTCGCCCAGCAGCTCCAGCACGAGCCGGCGACGGCAGTCGTTCGTCTCGGCGTAGCGCCGCACCAGGTCCACCCCCGTCTCCTGCTGGATCCGCAACGCCTCGACCAGCTCCGTCGCCTCGCGGACGACGTCGTCGAGCGGCTCGTCGCTGACCCTCGTCAGGCCGTCCCGACCCTCACGGATCGCGCCGGTGCGGATCAGGATGTTCGCGGCGCGCCGCGAACGTGCGGCCGACAGCCCGGCCGCGGCCGACAGCCCGGACGGCCGCACTGATCCGCTCGCGGCGCGCAGGGCCTCGACGACGGCCGCGATGTCGGACGGCCTCGCGCTCGCCCCGGCGGCGAAGTACCGCCGCACCCCGTAGCCCGATGGATACGTCATCAGGACTGCCCGCGCGGGACGGCCGTCGCGTCCGGCCCGTCCGGCCTCCTGCCAGTAGTCGTCGAGCCGCTGCGGCGGATCGGCGTGCACGACAAGCCGCACGTCCGGACGGTCGACGCCGAGGCCGAAGGCGGAGGTCGCCACGACCAGGCCGATCTCGCCGCGGCGGAAGCCGTCGTGGACCCGCGTCCGTTCCTTGGCCGCCAACCCGCCGTGGTACGCGACGGGCGACAGGCCGTGGTCGCCGAGCACCGCCGTGAGCTCCTCGACACGGCGCCTGGTCGCGGCGTAGACGATGACGGTCTCGCCGGCCTCCGCGGCCGGACGCACCAGCGCGACCAGCTCGCGCGCAACGTCTTCGTCGTCGGCGACCTCGCGCCGGCCGAGCCAGATCTCGGGACGGTCGACGTCACCCACCACGACGGCCGGGTCGGTCATGGCCAGTGCCGCGACGATGCGCTCGCGCGTCGCGGCCGATGCGGTGGCGGTCAGCGCCAGCACGCGCGGGTGTCCCAGCGTGCCGATCACGCCGGCGAGGGCGAGGTAGTCGGGTCGGAAGTCCTCGCCCCACGTGCTGACGCAGTGCGCCTCGTCGACGACGAACAGGCTGACGCCGGCACGGGTGAGTGGCGCGACGACCTCGGGCTTGGCCAGCTGCTCGGGACCGAGCAGGAGGTAATCGAGGCGGCCGGCGGCGAAGTCCTCCAGGATCGCGCCGTGCGACGACGCCCGCCGGGTGCTGTTGAGCGTCTCGGCCTGCGCGCCGCTGTCGTGCAGGGCGGCGAGCTGATCGGCCTGCAGCGAGATCGTGGGCGACACCACCACGGTCGGGCCCTCGATGACCGTCGCCGCCACCTGGTAGATCAGCGACTTGCCGGTGCCCGTCGCCAGCACGGCCAGGGTGTCGCGCTCCAGCACCGCCTCCATCGCCTCGTGCTGGCCTGGACGCAGGCGCGTCACGTCGTTGAGGAGGTCGCGGGCAACGGTGAGCACGTCTGTGGTCGGCACGGAGGTTCTGATACCCCGCACGGCGCTGCCCACGCGACCGAGTCGATACCGTCGCGATCATGACTCTCTCGGCGATCGGCGTCTTCTGCGGCTCCAGCTTCGGAAACGACCCCGCGTACCAGGCCGCGGCCCGCCTCACGGGGCGGACGCTGGCCGAGCGCGGCATCGACGTCGTCTACGGCGGCGGCCACGTCGGCCTCATGGGCGCGGTCGCGGACGCGGCGATTGAGGCCGGCGGCAGGGTCGTCGGCGTCATCCCGCGCCAGCTCGACGATCGCGAGCTCTCGCACCGCGGCGTGACCGAGCTGCACGTGGTGGAGTCGATGCACGAGCGCAAGCAGCTCATGGCCGATCTCTCGGACGCCTTCATCGCGCTGCCGGGTGGTGCGGGGACGCTGGAGGAGATCGCCGAGCAGTGGACCTGGGCGCAGCTGACGATCCACGCCAAGCCGAGCGGCTTCCTGGACGTCGCGGGCTTCTGGGCGCCGATGCGGCAGATGCTGACGAGCATGGTCGAGTCGGGGTTCGTGCGGGTGGAACAGTCCGGGATCGTGTCGTTCTGCGACGATCTCGACTCGTTGCTGGACGCCCTGGACGCCCTGGCCACGGCGCCGACGTGGACGGACAAGTGGGGCGCCCCCGCGCCCGAGACGCCGGCGCCATGACGTCCCGTGTCATCCACGTGGCGGCGGCGCTGACGGTCGACGCCGACGGGCGGGCCCTCATGGTGCGCAAGCACGGCACGAGCACGTTCATGCAGCCAGGCGGGAAGATCGAGCCGGGAGAGAATCCGCTGCAGACGCTGCGGCGCGAGCTGGTCGAGGAGCTCGGCCTGGACGTCCCGGCGGACGCGTTCACATGGGTCGGCACGTTCGAGGAGGACGCGGCCAACGAACCCGGCCATCGCGTGCTTGCGGAGGTCTTCTCGCTGACCGTCGACGGAGCCGTCCCGGTCGCCGCGGCCGCGGAGATCGCCGAGGCCCGGTGGGTCGATCCCGTCGACCCGGGCGACATCGAGCTCGCGCCGCTCAGCAGCCGTGCGCTCCTCCCGCTGCTCCCGCTGCTGGCGCAGTGATTGAACAGTCAACTAGAGTGGGCCGCATGACGACGACGATCGACGACGCACACACCGTCCGGGGCGGCGCCGACGCCGATCCGCTCGTGCTCCTGCTGCACGGCTACGGCTCGAACGAGCAGGATCTTCCAGGACTCATGACGTACCTGCCGGACGGTCTCACGCACGCCTCGGTCCGAGCCCCGCTGACCCTCGGGCCCGGCTCGTACGCATGGGTGCCGATCGCGGTGCCGGGGCGGCCCGATCCGGAGATCGTCGAGCAGTCGACGACGGCGCTGCTCGCGTGGTTCGACGCGCACGTGGGCGCCGACCGTCCGGTCGTGCTCCTCGGGTTCTCCCAGGGCGGGCTCATGGTGAGCCAGCTGCTGCGGATGCGTCCCGACCGGTTCGTCGCGGGGATCGTGCTGTCGGGGTTCGTCCTCGACGACACCTTCCCGGGCGACGCGGTGCTGGCGCAGCGGCGGGTGCCGGTGTTCTTCGCGCACGGTGACGCCGACCCCGTCATCGCGCCGGACGCGACGGCCCGGGCGTCCGCGTGGCTCGCGGAGCACACCGACGTCACCGATCGCACGTACGCGGGTCTCGCCCACGCGGTCTCCGCCGAGGAGCTCGACGACCTCTCGGCGTTCCTGCGCGGCGTGCTGGCCTAAGACCCGTCCGGTCGGCGCGGCCCTGGGCGGACGGTCAACGGACGGGGGACGAGCGGACGGACGATGAGCGTTCGTGGCAGTCATCGCTGCCTCAACCCCTCATCGTCCGTCCTCCGCAGGACGGCGGACGGTCAGCGGCCGCGAAGCTTGTCCATGGCGCGGCGATCGCGCTTGGTGGGACGTCCGGCACCTCGGTCGCGGCGCGGCATGACCGCGATCTCCTCCTTGGGCGGGGGAGGCGGAGTCTTGTCGACGTAGCACTGCACCGCGACGGGCGCCCCCACGCGCTTGACGATGATCTTCGAGACCACGACGATGCGGAGGCCGCCCTCGGTCAGCGCCTCGATGCGGTCACCGATGTTGACCGGCTGCGAGGGCTTGGCCTTGGCACCGTTGATGCGCACGTGGCCGGCCTTGCACTCCTTGGAGGCGATCGAGCGGTTCTTGTACAGCCGCACCGCCGACACCCACACGTCGGCGCGCGCTGTGCTGTCCATGACGTCGACTCTAGACTTCGGACATGAGCAGTGACGAGGTCGAGGTCATCGAGATCAGCGGCGACATGATCCGGCTGGGCCAGTTCCTCAAGTTCGCGAACTTCGCCGAGTCCGGGGCGCACGCGGGATCCATGATCGGCGACGGCGACGTGCTGGTCGATGGCGAGATCGAGACCCGCCGCGGCCGCCAGCTCGCGAAGGGCATGGTCGTCGAGGTGCGGACGGCGTCCGAGACACACGTCGCGAAGGTCGGCTGAACCGCTCCGGTCGCCGTCAGGCGCCGAGGCGGACGCGCCACGCGCCGACGTCGGACGTCGCGAGGGCGATCGCGTCGCTCATGCCGTTCGTGTCCCACGTGACGAGCAGCAGGTCGCGCTCGGCCGTCCTGCCCAGGAACTGCCGCGTCGCCCGCGACGACGTGATGTCGGAGCGGGGCACGAGGATGTCGCGCTCGGGCACCAGCTGGACGAATGCCAGGTGCGACGCGCCGAGCACCAGCGTCCCCACGCCGCGTGCCTGGCTCCTGCCCTCCGACGCGATGCCCACGAGGCTCGCGGGTTCGGTGTGCTCGGGGTCGAGGGCGGCGATCCGGCGGCGATGCCGGGCCCGCACCGAGCGGAACCGGACCAGCGCGACGAGCACGACGGCGATCACGCCGACGAGCAGGCCGGCGAGGACGATGAGCACGATCTGGAGCATCGTGCCAGTCTCGCAGCACCGGACCCTACGCTGAAGGCATGCCTTCCGACGCCAGCCCCGACCGTCCGCGCCTCGAGCTGGGCCTCGACACCTTCGGCGACGTGACCGCCGGCCCCGACGGCACGCCGCTGCCGTACGACCAGGTCATCCGCAACGTCGTCGACCAGGCGGTCCTCGCCGACGAGCTGGGGCTGTCGTTCTTCGGCGTCGGCGAGCACCACCGCGAGGACTTCGCGGTCACGGCACCGGAGGTCGTGCTGGCCGCGATCGCGTCCCGCACGAGACAGATCCATCTGGGCACGGCGGTCACGGTGCTGAGCTCGGACGACCCGATCCGGGTCTACGAGCGCTTCGCGACGCTCGACGCGGTCTCGAACGGGCGCGCCGAGGTGATCCTGGGACGCGGGTCGTTCACGGAGTCGTTCCCGCTGTTCGGCTTCGAGCTGAGCCAGTACGAGGAGCTGTTCACCGAGAAGCTCGACCTGTTCGCCGCGTTGCGCAGCGAGGGGCCGATCACGTGGCAGGGCGCCCTGCGCCCGCCGCTGGTCGAGCAGGAGGTCTTCCCGAAGACCGCCGCCGGGTCGGTCAAGACCTGGATCGGCGTCGGCGGCAGTCCCGAGTCGGTCGTGCGCGCGGCGCGGTACGGCATCCCGCTGATGCTGGCGATCATCGGCGGCCCACCTGCGCAGTTCGCGCCCTACGCCGACCTGTACCGGCAGGCGCTGGAGCGGCTGGGCCGTCCGCGGCTCCCGGTCGGCGTCCACTCGCCGGGACACGTCGCGGACACCGACGAGCAGGCTCGCGACGAGCTGTGGCCGCACTTCGCGGTGCAACGGGAGCGAATCGGCCGCGAACGGGGCTGGCCGCCGCCGACCCGCGACGAGTTCGAGGCCGGAGCGGGCCCGGACGGCGCGATCCACGTCGGCTCGCCGCAGACCGTGGCCGACAAGATCGTCCGCAACGCCCGCATCCTGGGCCTGGACCGCTTCGACCTCAAGTTCAGCAACGGCACCCTGCCGCACGAGAAGCTGATGCGCAGCATCGAGCTCTACGGCACGCAGGTCGCGCCGCTGGTGCACGAGGCGCTCGAGCGCTGAGCCGTACCGGAACGGGTGGGACCGGCGTGCGCCGACGGGCTACGCTGGTTGAGCGATGAACGACACGAACGGGACGGTCTACCTCGACCATGCGGCGACCACGCCGATGGTCCCCGAGGCGATCGCCGCGATGGCCGAGCAGATGTCGATCACCGGCAACGCCTCGTCACTGCACGCGTCCGGTCGTGCCGCGCGCCGCACCGTCGAGGAGGCGCGCGAGCTCATCGCGGAGCGCTTCGGCGCGCGCCCGAGCGAGGTCGTGTTCTGCTCCGGCGGCACCGAGGCCAACAACCTCGCGATCAAGGGCCTCTACTGGTCGCGGCTCGCGCAGGACTCCGCCCGGCACCGCATCGTCTTCAGCTCGATCGAGCACCACGCGCTGCTGGACCCCGTCACGTGGCTCGCCAAGCACGAGGGCGCCGAGGTCGAGATGACGCCGGTCGACAAGCGCGGACGCATCCTGGTCGACGACCTGCGCGCCGCGGTCGAGCGCGATCCGGCCGGCATCTCGGCCGTCACCACGATGTGGGCCAACAACGAGATGGGCACGATCCAGCCGATCGCGGATGTCGTCGAGATCGCCCGAGCCCACGACATCCCCGTCCACAGCGACGCGGTGCAGGCCGCGGGCTACCTCCCGCTCGACTTCGCCGCCAGCGGCCTCGACGCCATGACGGTCACCGCCCACAAGCTCGGCGGGCCCGTCGGCGTGGGGGCGCTGATGATCGGTCGCGAGATCGACGCGACCCCGCTGCTGCACGGCGGCGGGCAGGAGCGCGACCTGCGGTCCGGCACCGTCAGCGTCGCCCTGATCGCGGCCTTCGCCGCCGCCGTCGAGGTCACCGTCCGCCGACAGGACGAGACCGTGGCCCGCATCGAGGCGCTGCGCCGCCGGCTCGTCGAGGGCATCGTGGCCGCCGTCCCGGACGCGATCGTCAACGGCGATCCCGAGCCCGGCCCCGACCACCGTCTGCCCAACATCGCGCACGTGACGTTCCCGGGCTGCGAGGGCGACGCGATGCTGATGCTGCTCGACGCCCAGGGCATCGAGTGCTCGACCGGATCGGCGTGCGCGGCCGGTGTGCCCCAGCCGAGCCACGTGCTGCTGGCCATGGGCTACGACGACGCCGCGGCGCGCGGGTCGCTGCGCTTCAGCCTCGGCCACACGTCCACCGAGGCCGATGTCGACCGCGTCATCGCGGCGCTCCCGGCCGTCCACCAGCGGGCGCAGCGCGCCTCGCTCGTCAGGGCCGGCTCATGAGCGTCGCACCGCTGCGGATCGTCGCGGCGATGTCCGGCGGCGTCGACTCCGCCGTGGCGGCCGCCCGAGCCGTCGACGCCGGCCACGACGTGACCGGCGTGCACCTGGCGCTGAGCCGCAACCCCCGGTCGTACCGCTCGGGCGCGCGGGGCTGCTGCTCGATCGAGGACGCCGGCGACGCGCGGCGGGCCGCCGACGCGCTGGGCATCCCGTTCTACGTGTGGGACATGAGCCAGGAGTTCGCCGACCACGTCGTCGACGACTTCATCGCCGAGTACACGGCCGGCCGCACCCCCAACCCCTGCCTGCGGTGCAACGAGAAGATCAAGTTCGCCGCGGTGCTCGACCGCGCCGTCGCGCTGGGCTTCGACGCCGTCGCGACGGGCCACTACGCCCAGCTGCGCACCGCGGACGACGGCACGATCGAGATGCACCGCGCGATCGACCACGGCAAGGACCAGTCGTACGTCCTGGGCGTCCTGACGCAGGACCAGCTGGCGCGATCGCTGTTCCCGCTCGGCGACACGACCAAGGACGTCGTGCGCGCCGAAGCCGCCGCCCGCGGCATCCAGGTCGCGCAGAAGCCCGACAGCCACGACATCTGCTTCATCCCGGACGGTGACAACGCCGGCTGGCTCGGCGAGAAGATCGGCCCGAGGCCGGGCACGATCGTGGACGAGGACGGCGCCGTGTTGCGCGAGCACGACGGCGCGTACGCCTTCACGATCGGCCAGCGCCGTGGCCTGCGGCTCGGGGTGCCCGCCGACGACGGCCTGCCCCGGTTCGTCCTCGACATCGAGCCGGTCAGCGGCACCGTCACGGTCGGGTCGCGCGAGGCCCTCGCGGTCGACGCGCTCGACTGCGTCAAGCCGCTGTGGTGCGGCGCGCCGCCCGAGGGCGTCCTCGACTGCACCGTGCAGCTGCGCGCCCACGGCGACGAGCACCGCGCTCGCGTCAGCGTCACCGGCGATCTCGTCCGCGTCGACCTGATCGACCCCGCCAGCGGCATCGCCCCCGGCCAGGCCTGCGTCATCTACGCCGGCACGCGCGTCGTCGGCTCCGCCACGATCTCCGCCACGACCCGGGTCGCGGTGAGCTAGACACGTATCCCCGCCTGGAGCGGTGACTGAGCCACCTATCCGGATCCGGATAGGTGTCTGATCCACCGGCCGAGCCGGATCTGCGTTCCCATAGGTGTCCCATCCACCGCTCCACCCACAGAACAGGACGCACATGGCACTCGCCACCGGAGTCGGATCGATGCCCGGCACCGACTTCGAAGAGTCGTTCCGCATGGTCCTCGACACCGTCGGCGGCTTCGCGCACGTGCCGGAGCTGCCCGCCCGCGGTGTCCACGCCGGCATGACCGGCCGGACGCTCGCGGTGCTCGACGGCCTGGAGGCCGACCTGCAGCCCGACGGCTGGCGCATCGGCGTGGGCGAGGGGTCCGACGTGCGCCGCGCGCGGTCGCTGCTGGCGCAGGACCTCGACGTCGCCGAGGAGCTGCTCGAGCAGTACGAGGGCCCCGTCAAGATCCAGGTCACCGGACCGCTGACGCTCGCCGCGACGGTCGAGCGTCCCCGCGGCGACAAGATGCTGGCCGATCACGGCGCCCGCCGCGAGATCAGCGAGTCGCTCGCGGAGGGCCTGCGCTCGCACGTCGCCGACGCCCGGCGCCGCTTCGCCGGGTCCGAGCTCGTCGTCCAGGTCGACGAGCCGGCGATCGCCGCCGTCCTGGGCGGCGGCGTACCGACCGCGAGCGGCTTCTCCCGGCACCGGGTCGTCCACCCGCCGGAGGCCGACGCGCTGCTGCGCACCGTCGTCGACGCGATCACCGGCGCCGGGGCCAGGGCGGTCGTCCACTCGTGCGCGTCCGACGTCCCGGTCGAGCTGCTGGCCGGCGCGGGATTCACGGCGATCTCGTTCGACCTGGCCCTCGTCCGGCCCGACGACGTCTGGGCCGAGTCGTTCGAGCGAGGGGTCGACCTGTGGTTCGGGGTCGTCCCGTCGACCGACGCGTCGGGCGTCAGCGAGAAGGCGCTCGCGACGCGGATCGAGACGTTCTTCGGGCACTTCGGCTTCGACGAGGAGTCGTACGCCCAGCGGCTCGTCGTGACGCCCACGTGCGGCCTCGCGGGTGCCTCGCCGCGCTGGGCCGCGACCGCCCTCGCCACCGCGCAGAGTGTCGCCGACCGGCGATAGGGTCAGGGTCATGGCCAGTGACGACGACCTGAGGCAGCGCCACAAGCAGCTCTCCGAGACCATCACCGAGCACCGCGAGCGGTACTACGTCGACGACTCGCCCACGGTCTCCGACGCCGAGTACGACCAGCTGATGCGCGACCTCGAGGCCCTCGAGGACGCCCACCCCGAGCTGCGCACGCCCGACTCGCCGACCCAGACCGTGGGTGGGTACGCCTCGTCGTCGTTTGAGGCGTACGAGCACCGTGAGCGGCTGTACAGCCTCGACAACGCGTTCTCGGTCGAGGAGCTCGAGGCCTGGTACGCCCGCATCGTCAGGGAGGGCGTCGCCGACGCCGAGTTCCTCTGCGAGCTCAAGGTCGACGGGCTCGCGATCTCGCTGACGTACGAGAACGGCCGGCTGACCCGGGGCGTGACCCGCGGCGACGGGCGGGTGGGAGAAGACGTCACCAACAACGTCCGCACGATCAAGGTCATCCCGCACGAGCTGCAGGCGTCCGACACGTACCCGATCCCGGCGTACGTCGAGGTGCGCGGCGAGGTGTTCTTCCCGACCAAGGAGTTCGAGGACTTCAACGCCGCGTGGGCCGAGTCCGGCAAGACGCCGTTCGCGAACCCGCGCAACGCCGCCGCCGGCACCCTGCGCATGAAGGACGTCTCGGTCACGGCGGCCCGTCCGCTGTCGATGGTCTGCCACGGGCTCGGCTACCGCGAGGGCTTCACCCCCCAGCGGCAGAGCGAGGCCTACGACGCGCTCAAGGCGTGGGGTCTGCCGACCAGCGACCGGGCCAGGGTCGTCGCGAGCCTGGAGGAGGTCGAGATGTTCATCGACCACTACGGCGAGCACCGTCACGACGTCGTGCACGAGATCGACGGCGTCGTCGTCAAGGTCGACCAGGTCGCGCTGCAGCGGCGGCTCGGCTCGACCTCACGGGCCCCGCGCTGGGCGATCGCGTGGAAGTACCCGCCCGAGGAGGTCAACACCCGCCTGCTCGACATCCGGGTCAACGTGGGGCGCACCGGGCGCGTGACGCCCTACGGCGTCATGGAGCCGATCAAGGTGGCGGGCTCGACCGTTGAGATGGCGACGCTGCACAACCAGCACGAGGTCAAGCGCAAGGGCGTCCTGATCGGCGACATGGTCGTGCTTCGCAAGGCCGGCGACGTCATCCCCGAGATCGTCGGCCCCGTCGTGGCGCTGCGCGACGGCACCGAGCGTGAGTTCGTCATGCCCACCGAGTGCCCGTCGTGCGGCACCCCGCTGGCCCCGTCCCGCGAGGGCGACAAGGACATCCGCTGCCCCAACACGCGCTCGTGCCCGTCGCAGCTGCGCGAGCGCCTGACGCACGTGGGCGGTCGCGGTGCCTTCGACATCGAGGTGTTCGGCTGGGAGGGCGCGACGGCGCTGCTCGACGCCGGGGTGCTCGTCGACGAGGGCGGGCTGTTCTCGCTGACCCGCGAGCAGCTGCTGACCGTCCCGCTGTACACCCGCGCCGCGAAGAAGACCGAGACCGACGCCGTCGACGGCCGGGTGCTGAGCGCCAACGGCCTCGCCCTGCTCGACAACCTGCAGAAGGCCAAGAGGCAGCCCCTGTGGCGGGTGCTCGTCGCCCAGTCCATCCGGCACGTCGGGCCCACCGCGGCACGTGCCCTCGCGACG
The DNA here is from genome assembly GCA_025964895.1 of Aeromicrobium sp. Classification (GTDB taxonomy): domain Bacteria; phylum Actinomycetota; class Actinomycetes; order Propionibacteriales; family Nocardioidaceae; genus Aeromicrobium. The sequence continues at coordinate 9,776 of JAOPXY010000151.1, read as the reverse complement.
CACTTCGCATCCATGGAGGCGATCCAGGAGGCCGTCGCCGGCGACGACGCCGTCGCCACCATCTCGTCGGTCGACGGCGTCGGGCCCACGATCGCCGAGGCCGTCGTCGAGTGGTTCGCGGTCGACTGGCACACCGGCATCGTCCGGCAGTGGCGCGACGCCGGGGTCGTCATGCGCGACGAGCGCGACGCCTCGATCGCCCGCACCCTCGAGGGCCTCACGATCGTCGTGACCGGATCGCTGGAGCGCTTCACGCGCGACTCGGTCAAGGAGGCGATCATCGCCCGCGGGGGCAAGGCCTCGGGCTCGGTGTCGAAGAAGACCGACTACGTCGTGGTTGGCGACAACGCCGGCACGAAGGCCGCGAAGGCCGAGGAGCTCGGCCGGCCGATCCTGGACGAGGAGGGCTTCGAGAAGCTGCTGGCGCAGGGTCCACCGCCCGCCGACGGCTAGACGACATACTGGTCACATGTCCTCGACCGTCCGCATCAGTCGTCCTGATCGTCGGCAGGTCGTGGCATGAGCGACGACGAGCTCCTCGCGGCCCTGCAGGAGATCTTCGCCGCCGAGGTGCCGCCGGAGGAGATCGACCGCAGCTCGGGGTATGGCGACGACTACCGCATCGAGTCGCTGCGCGTCGTGCCGTCCGACGACGGCTTCGACGATCTCGAGGTCACGGTGCACTTCCGCCGCACGCTCCTGTCTCACCGGCGCGACGTCGTCTCCCGGCTGCTGTTCGACCGGGCATGGCGAGAAGCCAGTGGTCTGAACGACCCGATTGCGTACGCGGCTCACGTCGTCGGCCGCTGGCACCTCTCGATCGTCGCCGCTGAGACGGCGGGCGGCCGGCACCGCGCGGCCGCCGAGAAGTCCGTCCCTGACGCCGATGCGTCGTGGTGGGCGCTGCTCGAACGGCTGGGGGACCTGTACGACGGTGTCCGCGACGAGCGCGGCGTCATCGAGGTCACGGACACCGACGAGGGGGTCTGCCACGTGCACGTCACGCCCGACCAGTGGCGCTCGGTCGTCGTCGACTTCGAGATCCACGCCCGACTGGACAGCGGTGAGGACGCGGCCACGTCAGGGGACGGCCCGATCGAGGCCATGGGCATGCTAGAAGAGCTGATCGACTCCCGCTGGGACGACGAGCAGCACATCGTGTTCTTCCGCGGTGGCCTGCACCAGTCGATCCGCGCCGAGCTGCCGCCCGTCCGCAGCCAGCAGCCCGATCCCGAGCCCCCGGCCGACGGCGGCTGGTTCGCCTTCGCGCCGGACGAGGACCCGTAGCATCGGGGGGTGCCCCCACGCTCCCCGCTGCCGCCGCGTCACGGGCTGGGCGCGGCCTGGCTGCGCACCCCCGACCGCGGCCTGCCGCGCCCGGAGCCCTGGCCCACGATGGGGTCGTGGCTGCGGCATCGGCTGCCCGAACGCGTCGACGTGCCGGGCCTGCTCTCGGAGCAGCGCTTCGTGTACGACGACGGCCGAGCCGTCGCCGACTCCGACGACTACGCGCCGCACACGTTCGTGTGGTTCCACCGCGACCTGCCCGACGAGGTCACGGTGCCCGGCGAGATCCGCATCGTGCACCGCGACGACCGCCTCGTCGTCGTCGACAAGCCGGCGTTCCTGTCGACGATCCCGCGCGGCCAGCACGTCCGGCAGAGCGTCGTGGTGCGCCTGCGCGACGAGCTCGGCCTGCCGGAGATCTCCCCGCTGCACCGGCTCGACCGGGTCACATCCGGCCTGCTGATGCTGGCCACGCAGCGGCCCTGGCGCGGTGCGTACCAATCGATGTTCCAGGACGGGCGGGTGCGCAAGACGTACCGCGCCCTGGCGCCCGTGCGGCCCGACCTCGAGCTGCCGGTCGTGGTGCGCAACCACCTCGCGAAGAGCCGCGGCAGCTGGCAGGCGGAGGTCGTCGCGGACGCCCCGGTCAACGCCGAGACGACGATCGAGCTCGAGTCGCGGCACGGCGACGTGGGCGTGTACCGCCTGACCCCGCACACGGGGCGCACGCACCAGCTGCGCCTGCACCTGCACGGACTCGGGATCCCGATCGTGGACGACCCGCTCTACCCCGTGGTGCAGGACATCGCGATCGGCGACTTCAGCCGGCCGCTGCAGCTACTGGCCGACGAGCTGGCGTTCACCGATCCGGTCGACGGGACGGCGCGGACGTTCCGCAGCGGCCGCACGCTGCCGCTCTAGGCGTCCTGCCGGGACACCGCGACGAACACCCCGGACGCGATGACCACGAAGACGAGGCCGGGCCACAGCAGACCGCCCGCGACGGCGTACAACGCGGTCGTCACGAACAGCATGATCTGGGCGACCAGCCGCGTCGGCTGCTCGAGCCGCCGCAGCGACGTCGGCGCCATCCACTGTGCCCAGATACCGACGGCCACGAGCGCCAGGAACACCCCGACGGCCCAGCCACGCCAGCCGTCGGCGAAGCCGTGACCGGCCAGCACCAGCAGCACGACCATGGCGCACTCGCAGAGGAAGGCAACGGCGTCGAGAGGACCGAGATCCTCGGGCTTCTGTGGGGGCATGCCGCCAGACTATGCACTGCTAATTTCAAGGTCATGAGCGAGTCTCCGCGGCAGAAGCCGGTCATCCTCGTCGTCGCCACCGCGACGAGCCGCGACGGGCTCGAGGACGAGTTCCGCAGCAGGTACGCGCGCGACTACGACGTGCGGACGCTGCAGGGCACGGAGGGCGCCGTCGCCGACGCACGTGCTCTGGTCGCGGCCGGTCGCCGGATCGCCCTGGCGGCCGCCGACCACACCCTCGACGGCATCGGGGCGCTGGGGCTCCTCGACCAGCTGCGGGTGCTCACGCCGAGCAGCCGGCGCATCGCACTGGTGCCGTCCGGGACGTTCCGCGGGGCGCTGGAGGAGCTGCGTCCCGCCCTCGCGGTCGGCCGCGTCGACACCTACCTGCTGATCCCGCAGGGCCCGCGCGACGAGGAGTTCCACACCGCGATCACCGAGTACCTGTCGGAGTGGGCGTCGACCACGTCGACCCCCGAGGTCGTCGGGGTGCGCATCGTCGACGACGGCACCCAGTCCGAGGTCGCCGGCATCCGCGACTTCCTCGACCGCATGGCGCTGCCGTGGACCCGCTACCGTCCCGACAGCCCCGAGGCCCAGGAGCTGTTCGCGGACGTGGGCCAGGAGGCGCCGCTGCCGCTGGTCTCCTCGTACGGGCGCCCGACGATCGCGCGGGCCACCGAGCGTCTCGTCGCGAGCTCGTTCTACGGATCGCCGGCCGACCTCGGCGATGACTACGTCGCCGATCTCGTGGTCGTGGGCGCCGGGCCCGCGGGGCTGGCAGCGGCTGTCTACGGCGCGTCGGAGGGGCTGCGCACCGTCGTCCTGGACCCGGAGGCGGTCGGTGGCCAGGCCGGCACCAGCTCGATGATCCGCAACTACCTGGGCTTCCCGCGTGGAGTGTCGGGCATGCGCCTGGCCTTCCGTGCGCGCCTGCAGGCCACCCGGTTCGGGGCGCGCATCTTCACGGGGCGCGCGGTCGACGGCCTGCGTCTCGACGGGCTGCACGAGGTCTCGTACGGCGACGGGGTCCTCCGCGCCCGGTCGGTGCTCATCGCGTGCGGGGTGAGATACCGGCGACTGGCCGTGCCGTCGCTGGAGGCGCTGGTCGGCACAGGCGTCTACTACGGCGCCGCGACGAGCGTCGCGCGCGAGATGGAGGGCCGCGACGTGTTCATCGTCGGCGGCGGCAACTCCGCCGGACAGGCGGCCGTCCACCTTTCCCGGTTGGCGCGCACCGTCACGATCGTGGTGCGCCGTGCGTCGCTGGCCGAGACGATGTCGTCCTACCTCATCGAGGAGATCTCGACCCACGTCGACGTCTCGGTGCGCACGGGCTCCCGCGTCATCGACGGCGGTGGCGAGGGACACCTGGAGTGGATCTGCCTCGAGGGGCCCGACGGGCGGACGGAACGGGTGCCGGCCGACGGTCTGTTCCTCCTGCTCGGCGCCGAGCCCGGCTGCGACTGGCTGCCCGACGAGGTCAGGCGCGACGCCCGCGGGTTCGTGCTGACGGGCCGCGACGTGCCCAAGGAGCTGTGGCCCGGCGGCCGTCCGCCCGCTCCGCTGGAGACGTCGGTGCCGGGCATCTTCGCGGCGGGCGACATCCGGTCCGGGTCGATGAAGCGCGTGGCATCGGCCAGCGGCGAGGGGGCCGGCGCCGTGGCGCAGGTGCACTCGCACCTGGCCCCCGCCCCCGACTGAGACGCGGGACGAGGTCCTACACTGCTGGCCGGGCTCCTGTCCGTGCCTCCCGACGCCGAAGGAACAACATGCGAGACCTCGCGAGGCGACTCCTCGCCGACGAGAAGGTGCGCTTCTTGATCATCGGCGGCATCAACATCGTCGTCGGGTACGCGGTCTTCGGCGCGCGCTGACCCTGTGGGTCTTCCACGACGTGCGCTTCGGCTACCTGCTGAGCCTCCTGGGCGGCTACGCGGTGGCGATCGCCCTGGCCTTCGTGCAGTACCGGCGGTTCGTCTTCGTGGTCCAGGGCAACGTGCTGAAGACGTTCTCGTTCAAACGCGACGGCGCGCCGCGCGGCCGCTGACCGGGGCCGGAAGTACCCCCTCGCGGGGCCGGAAGTACCCCCTCGCGGGGCGGGAAGTACCCCCTCAGCGTCGTGGGGGATCGACGGACTCGACCCGCGCCGCGATGCTGGCGGCCAGCTCGGCGGGACGCTCGTCCGGGATCCAGTGCGAGACCCCCTCGTACACCTCGAGCGAGTACGGGCCCGTGACGAACTGCGGCGTCAGCTCGGTGCCTCGCCGCGCCAGCGCGGTGTCGCCGGAGCTCCACACGTACGTGGTCGGCACCGAGACCCGCCGCGCGAACTCGCCGGGGGCCAGGAACATCGAGCGGTAGTAGCCGAGCCCGCCCCTCAGCGCGCCGTCGGCGACGATCTCACGCCGGTAGGTCTCGATCATGGCGCGGCTCATGCCCGCGCCCCGCAGCATCCGCTCGCCCAGCCCGCCGCGACGGCTCAGCAGGTGCTCGGGCAGGAACGGCAGCTGGAACAGCAGCATGTAGTACGACCGGAGCGCCTGGGAGCTGCTGGTCATCGACTTCAGGAACGCGCCCGGGTGCGCGACGGAGACCGCCGTGAGCGAGCGCAACGAGCCCGGGTGGGCCGCGGCGACGGCCCAGGCCACCACGGCGCCCCAGTCGTGGCCGACGAGGTGCACGGGGGCGCCGATCTCGTCGATCAGCGCCTGGACGTCCGACACGAGATCGCCGATCCGGTACGCGAACCGGCTGCCCGGCCGGGCGCCGGGGGAGTAGCCGCGCTGGTCGAGCGCAAACGTCCGCATGCCCCGCTCGTGCAGGTGGGACGAGACCGCGTCCCACGACGTCGCCCGCTGTGGGAAGCCGTGCAGGAGCACGACCGGGATGCCGTCCAGCGGCCCGCTGTCGATGACGTCGAAGACGAAGCCGGCGTGGCTGAACTGGGAGATGCGCTCGGAGGCCATGAAGGGATTCTTCCAGAGATCGGGATCGGTCCGGCTCAGTCGAGCAGCTCGGACGGGACGATCCGCACCGGGAAGGGCAGCGTGGCATCGAAGGCCTCGTCACCGCTGGCGCGTGCCACCTCCACGTACGACCCGTCGCGCAGCTCCCACGCGGTCAGCGACGGCTCGAGCGGATCGACCACCCAGTACGACGAGCAGCCCGCGGCCTCGAACCGCGCCCCCTTGAGCGTCAGGTCGATGCGGCGCGTGCTGGGCGACAGGATCTCGATCGCGAGCAGGGGAGCGGTCGGCAGGTCCTTGGACGTGAAGGACGTGCGCCGCGCGACGAGCAGGTCGGGCTCCATGACGGTGTCCTCGGCGAGCACGACGTCGAACGGGGCGAACAGGACCCGCAGGTCGGGCAGACACGACGCAGCGAGAATCAGGTGCAGGCGCGCGGCAGTGATCTGGTGGGCGTATCCCGGCGCGGGCGTCACGACCAGCACCCCGTCGATGAGCTCGTGGCGGCGGCCGTCATCGGGCATCGCGTCGAGGTCCGCCCGCGTGAACGGCAGCGCTCGGGGCAGGGTCGTCATGGAATCCATCGTGCCTCCGTCCGGTCATGCCGTCCAGCATCGTGACGGGCTCGCGGCTCGTCGAACGGCCGTCCACAGGCGCCGCAGGTGCGGTCACTAGGATGGATCAGTACCCCCAACCCCACGTGTGTCCATCGCAAGGAAGTCGTATGTCTGAGCCTGCCACGGGTATCTCGCGCGCCGACGTCGTCCATCTGGCCGGCCTCGCCCGCATCGACCTCAGCGACGCTGAGCTCGACCACCTCGCCGCCGAGCTGCCGGCGATCCTCGAGCACGTCGCGAGCGTCCAGGAGGCCGCCGGCGACGACGTCCCGGCCATGAGCCACCCGGTGCCGGTCGACAACGTGTTCCGTGAGGACGTCGTGACGCCGAGCCTGGCGCCCGAGGACGCGCTCGCGGCCGCCCCGGCGTCCGACCAGCAGCGGTTCCTGGTGCCCAAGATCCTGGGGGAGTCATGACAGACCTCACCCGCAGCACCGCGGACGAGCTGGCGCAGTCGCTCGCCGCGAAGGAGGTCTCCTCGGTCGAGGTGACCCAGGCGCTGGTCGACCGCATCGGCGCGGTCGACGGGGCGATCCACGCGTTCCTGCACGTCGACGCCGACGGCGCACTGGCGACCGCGGCGGACATCGACGACCGGCGCGCGAGAGGCGAGCAGCTGTCGTACCTCGCGGGCGTGCCGATCGCGGTCAAGGACGTCTTGGCGACGCGGGGCATGCCCACGACGTGCGGCTCGAAGATCCTCGACGGCTGGATCCCGCCGTACGACGCCACCGTCACGGCCAAGCTCAAGGCCGCCGGCCTGCCGATCCTCGGCAAGACCAACATGGACGAGTTCGCGATGGGCTCCTCGACCGAGCACTCCGCGTACGGCCCGACCCACAACCCGTGGGACACGACGCGCATCCCGGGCGGCTCCGGCGGCGGCTCGGCCGCGGCCGTCGCGGCCTTCGAGGCGCCGCTCGCGATCGGCACCGACACGGGCGGCTCGATCCGCCAGCCCGGCGCCCTCACCGGAACCGTCGGCGTCAAGCCCACGTACGGCGGAGTGAGCCGCTACGGACTCGTCGCGATGGCCAGCAGCCTCGACCAGGCCGGCCCCGTCACGCGTACCGTGCTCGACGCGGCGCTGCTGCACGAGCTCATCGCGGGCCACGACCCCAGGGACTCCACGAGCATCCCCGACGCCGTGCCCGCCGTGGTGGCCGCCGCGCGTCGCGCCGACGTCAAGGGCCTGCGGATCGGCATCGTGAAGGAACTGGGTGGAGAAGGCTTCCAGCCCGGCGTCCAGGCACGCTTCACCGAGGCCGTGGATCTGCTGACCGCGGCGGGTGCCGAGGTCGTCGAGGTCTCGATCCCCAGCACCAAGTACGCCCTGGGTGCCTACTACCTCGTGATGCCGAGCGAGGCGAGCAGCAACCTCGCGAAGTTCGACGCCATGAGGTACGGCGTCCGTGTGCCCCCTGCCGGGGTGGACGATCCCAGCGCCGAGCAGGTCATGGCCACGAGCCGCGACGCGGGCTTCGGCGACGAGGTCAAGCGCCGCATCATCCTGGGTACGTACGCCCTGTCGAGCGGCTACTACGACGCCTACTACGGCTCGGCTCAGAAGGTCCGCACCGTCCTGGCGCGCGACTTCGATGCCGCGTTCGCCGACGTCGACCTCTTGGTGTCGCCGACGTCGCCGACGACGGCGTACCCGCTGGGCGAGAAGCTCGACGACCCGCTCGCGATGTACCTGGGCGACGTCGCGACGATCCCGGCGAACCTGGTCGGCATCCCCGGCCTGTCGCTGCCGGTCGGCCTGGCCGACGAGGACGGACTCCCCGTGGGCCTGCAGTTCTTGGCACCGCAGAAGGCGGACGACCGGCTGTACAACGCGGCGGCCGCGCTGGAGCGGCTGCTGGAGGAGAAGTGGGGCGGCACGTTGCTGTCCCGGGCACCCGAGCTGGAGGTCGTGCGATGACTGTGGAGACCCTGGTCCCGTTCGAGGAGGCCCTCACCCGCTACGACCCCGTCATGGGCCTCGAGATCCACATCGAGCTCAACACCGCGACGAAGATGTTCTGCGGTTGCCCGACGGAGTTCGGTGCCGAGCCCAACACGCAGGTGTGCCCCGTGTGCCTCGCCCTCCCGGGCGCGCTGCCGGTCGTCAACGCCAAGGCCGTCGAGTCCGCGATCCGCATGGGCCTGGCGCTCAACTGCGAGATCGCCGAGTGGTGCCGCTTCGCGCGGAAGAACTACTTCTACCCCGACATGCCGAAGAACTTCCAGACCTCGCAGTACGACGAGCCCATCGCGTTCGACGGCTGGGTCGACGTAGAGGTCGACGGCGAGACCTTCCGCATCGAGATCGAGCGCGCCCACATGGAGGAGGACACCGGCAAGGCGCTGCACGTCGGCGGCTCGACGGGCCGCATCCACGGCGCCGACTTCTCCCTGGTCGACTACAACCGCGCCGGCATCCCACTGATCGAGATCGTGACCCGCACGATCGAGGTGCCGCCGGAGAAGGCGCCCGCCGTCGCGCGCGCCTACGTGTCGTACGTCCGCGACCTGATCGGTGGCCTCGGCGTGTCCGACGTCCGCATGGACCAGGGCTCGCTGCGCGCCGACGTGAACCTGTCGCTCAAGCCCAAGGGCTCGACGACCCTCGGCACCCGCTCGGAGACCAAGAACGTCAACTCGTTCCGATCCGTCGAGCGGGCCGTGCGGTACGAGATCTCCCGCCACGCGGGCATCCTCGACGCGGGCGGCAAAGTCGTGCAGGAGACCCGGCACTTCCAGGAGGACACCGGCACGACGCTGTCGGGCCGCGAGAAGTCCGACGCGGACGACTACCGCTACTTCCCCGAGCCCGACCTCGCCCCCGTCTCGCCGTCGCGCGAGTGGGTCAAGGAGCTGCGGGCGACGCTGCCCGAGCCGCCTGCGGTCCGCCGCGCGCGCCTGCAATCCGACTGGGGCTTCTCCGACCTCGACATGCGCGACACGATCGGCGCGGGCGCGCTGGACCTGATCGTCGAGACGGTCGAGGCCGGCACGACACCGCAGGCGGCCAAGAAGTGGTGGCTGGGCGAGATGGCCCGCCGATCCAACGAGTCGGGTCAGGACATCCACGCCCTCGGCATCACGCCGCAGCAGGTGGCCGAGATCCAGGCGCTGATCGACGCCGGTCGCATCAACGACAAGCTCGCCCGCTCGGTCTTCGACGGCGTCATCGCGGGGGAGGGGACGGCCGAGGAGGTCGTCGTCGCGCGCAAGCTCGAGGTCGTGTCGGACGACGGTGCGCTCGGTGCGGCGGTCGACCGGGCGATCGAGGGCGACCCCGACGCCGCGGCGAAGATCCGCGCCGGCAACCTGGGGGTCGCCGGCGCGCTGATCGGCGCCGTCATGAAGGAGATGCGCGGCCAGGCCGATGCCGGCCGCGTCCGCGAGCTCATCCTCGAAAAGCTGAGCTGACCTACCTACCCCTTGGTCAGGGCGTCCCACACCTCGGCGGCGTAGTCGTCCCAGGTACGCGGGTGGGCCGCCCTGGCCTGCGCCTCGGCCGTCAGCCGGGCGTGCACGGCGTCGTCGGTGAGCAAGGTCCGCATCGCGTCGGCGATCGCGTGATCGTCATGCGGGTCGACCATCAGCGCTCCACCGCCCTCGGCGATCTCGCGCATGCTGCCGAAGTCGGA
>JAOPXY010000098.1 GCA_025964895.1 Aeromicrobium sp. | reverse complement strand
GAGGGTGGGTGCGGAGGCGCTCATCCACCCATGATCGAACATATGTTCGATCGAGTCAATCCGGTCTCGCCGCCGTCCCAGAGGGCGGACGATCACCCCGTGAGGCAGCTCCCGGGAGTCCCTGGATTCCCAGGATAACCTCGCAAACTTCCGGGCCGCTCCCCCTTTCCCAGCACCTCACCCTGGTCGCAACGAGGGTGAGGTGCCGGGAAACGGGGTGAGGCGCCGCCGACCCGCAGAAACCGGGGTTCTCCTGGGAATCAGGTGACGGATGGGACCAGATGTGGCTAGGCGCCGAGCTCGATCGAAGCGCCGGGAATGGCGTCGAGGAGGCGGCGGGTGTAGAGCTCGCGGGGGTTGTCGAAGACCTCCGAGACCGAGGCGGCCTCCACGACCTTGCCGTCCTGCATGACCAGCACGTCGTCGGCGATCTGCCGGACGACGGCCAGGTCGTGGGTGATGAACAGGTAGCTCAGGCCCAGCTCGGCCTGCAGGTCGTTGAGCAGCTCCAGGATCTGCGCCTGCACCAGCACGTCGAGCGCCGACACCGCCTCATCGCAGATCACGACCTCGGGGTCGAGCGCCAGCGCGCGGGCGATCGCGACGCGCTGCCGCTGGCCACCGGACAGCTCGCCGGGGTAGCGCGACATGACGGTCGTCGGCAGCGAGACCTTGTCGAGGAGGTCGCGCACCTTGGTCTCGCGCTCCTTCTTGGTGCCGACGTCGTGCGTGCGCAGCGGCTCCTCGATCGACTGGTAGATCGAGTACAGCGGGTCCAGCGAGGCGTACGGGTTCTGGAACACCGGCTGCATCTGGCGGCGCAGTCTGAGCCGCTCGGCCGTGCTCGTCAGGTCGCGCAGGTTCTTGCCGTCGAAGACGACGTCACCCGACGTGGGCGGCAGCAGGTCGAGCACCATGCGGGCGACGGTGGACTTGCCCGAGCCGGACTCCCCCACGATCGCCGTCGTGGTGCCGCGCCGCAGGCGGAACGACACGTCGTCGACGGCCGCGAAGTCGACCTTCTGCCACGGGCGGGCGCCGCGCAGCGAGAACACCTTCGTGAGGTGCTCGACGACGATGATGTCCTCGCGCCCCTCGCCCAGCTCGGCGTCGCTGTGCGCGATCTCCTCGGCGATCTCGGCCGCGGTCTGCACGGCCTGCTCGCGCACCTCGGCGCGGGCCTGCACCGACGACAGCCGCTGCGACGCCAACGACGGCGCCTTCGAGACGAGCCGCTTGGTGTACGGGTGCTCGGGATTCTGCAGGATCTCCCGCGCAGGACCGGACTCGACGATCTTGCCGCGGTACATCACGACGAGGTGGTCGGCACGCTCCGCGGCGAGTCCCAGGTCGTGGGTGATCAGCATGACCGCGACACCCAGGGTGTCGGTCAGCTCGTCGAGGTGGTCGAGGATCTGCTTCTGCACCGTGACGTCGAGGGCCGACGTCGGCTCGTCGGCGATCAGCAGCTTGGGACGGGCCGCGAGGCCCATCGCGATGAGCGCACGCTGGCGCATGCCGCCGGAGAACTCGTGCGGGTACTGCCGCGCGCGACGCTCGGCGTCCGGCAGCCCGGCCTCCTCGAGCAGCTCGACGACCCGCTTGTCGGCCGCGGCACCCTTCGCGACGCCGTTGGCGACGAGCGCCTCCTTGATCTGGGTGCCGACCCGCCACAGCGGGTTGAGGTTCGACATGGGGTCCTGCGGCACGAGACCGATCGACGACCCCCGCAGCGCCATGATCGCGTCCTTGCGGGCGTGGGCGATGTCCTGCCCGTCGAACAGGATCTCCCCGCCCTGCACGGTGCCGTTTCCGGGCAGCAGCCCGATGACGGCGTGCGCGAGGGTCGACTTGCCCGAGCCGGACTCGCCGACGATCGCGATCGTCTGGCCCGGGTAGATCGTCAGGCTCGCGCCGTCGACGGCCGTGAGGATCTGCTTGCCGGCACGGAAGCCGACCCTGAGGTCCACGATCTGCAGTAGCGGAGCGGTGGTGCTCACTTCTTCCTCGCCTTCGGGTCGAGTGCTTCGCGGACGGCCTCGCCCAGCAGGATGAAGCCGAGCACCGTGAACGCCAGCGCGGCAGCCGGGATGAACATGACCTGCAAGTTGTTGCCGGAGCGGACCTGGGTCTGGGCGGCCGAGATGTCGTTGCCCCACGACACGATGCTCGTGGGGAAACCGAGCCCGAGGAACGACAGCGAGGACTCCGCGACGATGAACACACCCAGGGAGATCGTCGAGGCCACGATGACGGGAGCCAGCGCGTTGGGGACGATGTGGCGTCGCAGGTTCCTCATCTTCGAGGCGCCGATCGCGGTCGCGGCGTCGACGAACTCCAGGTTCTTGATCTCCAGCACCGCGCCACGCATCTGCCGGGTGATCTGCGGCCAGGCGAAGGTCGCGAGCGCCGCCACCACGACCAGCACCGACCCCCAGAAACCCCGATCGGGAAAGGTGTTGTTGAGCACCGAGATGACCACGATGCAGGCCAGCAGCAGCGGGATCGAGAAGAAGATGTCGCTGAAGCGCGACAGCAGGGTGTCGACGATGCCGCCGTAGAAGCCGGCGATGGCGCCGGTGATGATGCCCACGATCGCCACGAGGATCGTCGTGAAGACGCCCACCGCGACGGAGGCACGGGCGCCGTAGACCGTGCGGGCCCAGACGTCGCCGCCCTGCTCGGTGAAGCCGAACGGGTGACCCTTGCGTCCCGGCTCGAAGCTGTCTGCGAGGTCGAGCTTCTTGGGATCGGCATTCGTGAACAGCGTCGGGAAGAAGATCATCAGCGCGATGACCAGCAAGATGGCGGTCGCGAGCCAGAACAGCGGGGAGGTCCGCAGGCGCTTCCACGCCTCCTTCCACTGGTTCTCGGGGACGGCGTCGACGTTGACCGCGTCGATCGCGCGGAGAGGGGTCTCGTCGATGGGAGCGACGAAGCGCTCCTGCCCCGGACGGATGTCAGACATAGCGGATCCTCGGGTCGAGTACGGCGTACAGGAGGTCGACCAGCAGGCTCATGAGCACGTAGACCATGACCATGAAGGTCACAATCGCCACGACCGTCGAGGTCTCGCCCTTCTGGATGGCCGTGTACGCGGCGTTGCCGATGCCGGGGATGTTGAAGATCGTCTCGGTGATGATCGCCCCGGCCATCAGCGAGCCGAGGTTGATGCCGATGTAGGTGACGACCGGCACGAGCGAGTTGCGCAGCACGTGATCGCGCACGACGAGCCGGTTCGACAGGCCCTTGGCGCGGGCCGTGCGGACGTGGTCGGCGCTCAGGTTCTCGGCGACCGACGTGCGGGTCAGCCGGATCGTGTAGGCGAAGTTCGCGATGGCCAGGACGATGGCAGGCAGGATCAGGCTGCTGACCGTCCAGTCCGAGCCGACCGTCGGGGAGGTCCACCCCAGCTTGACGCCGAACACCAGCTGCATCACGAAGCCGACCACAAAGATCGGGATCGACAGCAGCAGGAGCGACACGACCAGCACCGACGAGTCGAACCAGCCGTTGCGGCGCAGACCGGCGATGGTGCCGAGGCCGATGCCGAGGATCGCGTCGATCGCGAGCGCCATGATCGCCAGCGTCACCGTGACCGGGAAGGTCTGCTTGATCAGGTCGAAGACCGGCTGGCCGGAGAAGGTCTCGCCGAAGTCGAGCGTGATCGCGCTCTTGACGAACTGGAACCACTGCACGAACAGCGGGTCGTCGAGGTGGTACTGCGCGGCGAGGGCATCGCGGACCTCGTCGGAGACGGGCTTGTTGCCGGCGAGGTTGAGGATCGGGTCACCCGGGCGGAGCTTCAGCAGGATGAACAGGATCAGCGTCGCGCCGAGGAACACCGGAATGGTCTGCAGCAATCGCTTGCCGACGTACCACCACACGATTGACCTCCTGGGGTCATGAGGGGGATGTGCCCGCGGTCTCGGCTCACGGTACTCCCGGGGCACGCAGAACGCTGGGCTGAAGAACGCGGACGAGACGGAGGCGGCCCCTCGTGAGGGGCCGCCTCCGTCCGTCAGGAACGCAGACGACTACTTGGTGAGCTTGTAGTAGTCGGGCTTCTGCTGCCAGTTGAACTCGAAGCCCTTGAGGTTCTTCGACGTGGCAGCTGTGGCGTTCTGGTACCACAGCGGGATCGCGGGCAGATCCGTGAGGAGCAGGGTCTGCGCCTCGCTGATCTTGGCGTAGCGCTCGTCGCCGTCGGACGAGGACGCCTCGCTGATCAGCTGGTCGAACTTCTTGTTGCTGTAGTCACCGTCGTTCGAGCCGGCCTTCGTGGCGTAGATCGGTCCGAGATAGTTGAGCATCGACGGGTAGTCGGCCTGCCAACCGGTGCGGAACGCGGTCTTGATCGTGCGGTTGGTGACCTCTTCGCGCAGCTCGTCGAAGGTCGGGTAGACCTTGCCGGAGGAGTCGATGCCCAGGACCGTCGCGATCTGGTTCGTGACCGCGTCGACGAACTCCTTGTTGCCGGCGCCGTCGCTGTTGTACGCGAGCTGGAACGAGCCGTCCCACTTAGAGATGGCGTCGGCCTGCGCCCACAGCTTCTTGGCCTCGGCCTCGTTGAACTGCAGGACCTCGTTGCCGGGAACGTCCTCGGTCCAGCCGTCGAGCACGGGCGACGTGAAGTCGGTGGCCGGCGTGCGGGTGTCGTTGAAGATCTTCTCGGTGATCTGCGGGCGGTTGATCGCCATCGAGATCGCCGCGCGACGCAGCTGGCCCTCTTCGCCCTTGAAGTGGGCGAGGCGGTCCGGGATCGTGAACGACGAGAAGTTCGAGCCGGGCTCGTTGTACGCCGAGATCTTGTCGTCGTCCTCGAAGGTCTTCAGCGCGCTCGGCGGGACCTGGTCCAGGACGTCGAGGTTGCCGTTGTTCGACTGGACGTCGGTGTACGCCGCGTCGGTTCCGCCACCGGCGTAGAACTTGAACACGAGGCCCTTGTTCTCGGGCTTGTGGGCGCCCGTGTAGTCGGGGTTGGGCTCCATCGAGATCTGCTTGTTGCGCTCCCAGCCCGACTTCGTGAGCTTGTAGGGACCGTTGCCGATCGGGGCCTCGCCGTACTCCTTGGTGATCTTGCCGTCGGAGCCGTAGGCCGACTCCGGCACCGGGAAGTACGCCGAGTAGCCGAGGCGCAGCGGGAAGTCCGACTCGGGGTTCTTCAGCGTGATCTCGAACGAGGTGTCGTCGATGACCTTCAGACCCGTCATCGTCTTGGCGCCGTCGAGGGTGTTGCCGTTCTCGTCGGTGCCCGCGATCGGGTAGAAGAAGTAGTTGTTGAGCTGCTTGTTGGCCGCGTCGGCGCCGTAGTTCCAGGCGTTGACGAAGGAGTCCGCGGTCACGTCGGTGCCGTCGGTGAACTTCCAGGGCTTGAGCTTGATGGTCCAGACGGTGCTGTCCTCGTTGGGCTCGATCGACTCGGCGACCTCGTTGACGATGGATCCGTCGGAGTTGTACGCGGTCAGGCCGGAGAACAGGTTGTTCAGGGGATCGCCACCACCCACCTCGTTGGTGGCCGTCGGGATCAGCGGGTTCTGCGGGTTCGTGCCGTAGACCGTGATGACGTTGTCACCGCCACCACCTCCGCTGCCGCCGTCGTCGCTGCCTCCGCCACATGCGGCCAGGGTGAGGCCGGCAGCAGCGATCATGGCCACTCCCGCAAGGCGTGTACGCCGGGTGAGTCGCATGGAATCCTCCTGTGAATTGTCAGGTGCGCACTGGCGCGCGCCTCCCATGACTATCACCAGGACCGGGGCGCCGAACAGCGCTGAGCGGCTGCTTAATCAAAGTGTCACCAAATCCGTCAATAGTCACGATGAGTCATCCCCCCGTGGTTCCAGTGGAAACCGTCGGTCTCGCATGGCAAGACGACGGCCGGCCCCCGCACAGCGGGAACCGGCCGTCGAACTGGGTGGTGCGGGTCAGCCCTTGCGCTTCTTGACCTCGTCGGTCGCCTGCGGCAGGACGGTCTTGAGGTCGCCCACGACGCCGAAGTCGACGAGCTCGAAGATCGGCGCCTCGTCGTCCTTGTTGACCGCGACGATCGTCTTGGACGTCTGCATGCCGGCGCGGTGCTGGATCGCACCGGAGATGCCGTTGGCCACGTACAGCTGGGGCGACACGGTCTTGCCGGTCTGGCCCA
>JAOPXY010000051.1 GCA_025964895.1 Aeromicrobium sp. | reverse complement strand
CGTCGGCCGGGTTGCCGATCGCGAGCGACTTGGCGATCGTGTCGGGCTTGACGGGACGGATGACGTCGTGGCCGTCGCGGAACGCCGCCGAGACGGGCGAGCAACCGGTGGCCTGGGCGCCGAAGACGCGGTAGGGCTTGTCCTCGACGAGGCCGAGCTTGATCAGCTCCTGGAACGCCTTGTCGACCTTGGTGAGCTGCGAGCCCGAGGCGACCGGGATCACCACCTGCTCGGGGAGCCGCCAGCCGAGCTGCTCGGCGATCTCGTAGCCGAGGGTCTTGGAACCCTCGGCGTAGAACGGGCGGACGTTGACGTTGACGAACGCCCAGCCCTCCTCCTCGCCGGCGATCTCCCCGGCGAGCTTGTTGACGTCGTCGTAGTTGCCGTCGACCGCGATGAGGTTCTCGGTGTAGATCGCCGAGTTGACCTTCTTCGGCGTCTCGAGGTTGCTGGGGATGAACACGACGGTCTTGATGCCCGCGCGGGCACCGGCGGCCGCGACGGCGTTCGCGAGGTTGCCCGTCGACGGGCACGCGAAGACCTTGCTGCCCAGCTCGCGGGCGGCGCTCAGGGCGCATGCGACGACCCGGTCCTTGAAGGAGTTGGTGGGGTTGGTGCTGTCGTCCTTGACCCACAGCTTCGTGAGGCCCAGCTCGCGCGCGAGGTTGTCGGCCCTCAGCAGGCGCGTGTAGCCCGGCTCGAGGTTGGGGCTGGTCTCGATGTCGTCCGGCACCGGCAGCAGCGCCTTGTAGCGCCAGATGTTGGCCGGCCCCGCCTCGATCTGCTCACGCGTGATGGCCGGGAAGTCGTACGCGATCTCGAGCGGGCCGAAGCACTCGGCGCACACGTAGAACGGTCCGAGCTCCTGGCGGGCGCCGCACTCCCGGCACGAAAGGTGCGTCGCGTGCCCAAAGGCGCCGTCTCGCAGCGTGGTCCCGGCGGCTGTGGTTGATTCTGCGGTGATGCTCACGCGATCCTCCTGTGTCATCTTCCCCGGATCGACTGTCGTCCGGGACGGAATGAGCACCTGGTCGCGGTCGTGCGACTGGTTGCTGGGGCGTGATCGGGCCGTGTCCCTGTACCCCTCTGGATGAGTGCAGCCAGCCTACGTGGGCGTCTCACGATGCGTCCACTCGGTCCACATCGTGGACGGGTCCGCGCCACCACCTCCTGATACCCAGCAGAACCCCCGATTCTTCCAGGCATAACCCCTTTTCCCGACGCCTGACCCCTGTTGCGCTCGGGGTGACCTGCCGGGAAACGGTGTGAAGCTCGACGGCGCGAAGCTCCCCCGACCGTCAGGCACGACGCTTCGCGAGTCGGGTCGCCGGCGGCGGATAGTTGCCGTCGGCGAGGTCGGCGAGGCGCTCGAAGGGGTTGTACGACGACAGATCGCCCGCGACGATCCACGAGACCCCGGCGGACACGGCGTACAGCGGCAGCATCACGACGCCCAGCACGACGGCGTACTGCGTGCAGTGCCGGTCCTCGTGCCGCAGCAGCGCCGGGCGGGCCGCGAAGTGGTCGACGCCATGCTTGCTCACGATGACGCAGCCGATCGTGAAGGCACCCGCGACGGGGAAGCCCGGGCGGTAGCCCGTCGCCAGGCGCGTGCCGCGCCCCGCGGGCGTGATCGTGGCCCCGCCGAGCCGGGCGAGCAGCAATCCGAGGGGGGTGCTGAGGTTGACCCAGTTGAGCACCGCCCGCACCCGCGTCCAGCGGGTGTGCGGCGGCAGCGGGTCAGGCAGGAGCGAGCTCATCGGCCAGCTCGGTGAGCCAGGCGGCGATCTCGTCGGGGCCGTCGAGGACGAGATCGGCACGCGCCACGAGTGCGTCCTGCTCAGCCGAGGCCGAGCAGATCAGCAGGCCGCCGACGCCGGACGACCGCAGCTCATCGACCGCGTCGAAGGCCGGCGGGTCGCCCAGGTCGTCACCGGCGAAGATGACCTGCCGCGAGCCTCGTGTCGCCACGATCTCGCGCAGCGCATCGCCCTTGTCGTGCCCGGGTCCGCGCAGCTCGATGACCTGTCGGCCCGGCTCGACCGCGAGGCCAAGCTCGGCGGCGAGCTCCGCGACCGGCCCGGCCAGGTCGCTGATGACGCCCGACGCGATGCCGCGGGTGTGGATCGCGATCGCGAGGCCCTTGTCCTCGAGGCGGGCGGCGGCCGCACCCCGCTCGGCGAGCCATCCCGGCAGCACCTCGGCCAGCCGGGCGATCGCGGCGGGGCGCTCCGGTTCGGTCGTCGAGCCGTCGCGGGCGTCCCACTTCTCGGCGCCGTACTGGCCGTAGATCACGAGCCGGTCGAGGCCCGCGCGTCCGGCGAATCCACCCAGCTCGAGCGCCTGACGGACGGGGCGGCCCGTGATGATCGCGACCTGGCCCAGCACCGCGCCCAGGCGGGACAGCGCCTCGACGGACTCCGGATGGGCGTAGGCGCGCGCGGGGTCGTCGACGATGTGCGAGAGCGTGCCGTCGAAGTCGAGGGCGAGCAGGGTGCCGCCCGGATCGGCGACGACGGCGGAACGAGTGGACGAGGTCACCTGTAGATCATTGCGGGCCCGACAAGATGATCGTCAACCGGTCCATGCGCATCGGCGCGACACTGGGCACGACCCGCGCGATGCCGACGTCGTCGGCGAGCAGTTGCGCCTGCTCCTGCAGGCCCGCCGGGTAGTAGACGGTGTTGGCGGGGATCGACCCGGACCAGTTGCCGACACCGCCCAGCCGCCAGCCCGCGGCGGCCACCCTTCCTGAGAACACCCGCGCCGCACCCGTCACGCCGGTGTTGTTGAGCACCGACACGGGGCTGTCGCGGGTCACCTCCGGCTCGGGCTCGGACGTCGTCTTGGTGGGCTCGGGCGTGGGCTCGGCCGTCGTCGGCTCGGCAGTCGTCGGCTCGGACGTCGTGGGTTCGGCCGTCGTCGGCTCGGCGGCCGGGGTGCTGGACGTGGCGGGCGCCGCGGAGGTGGCGGGCGCCTCGGCGGGTGACGCCTCGGCCGCGCCGTCGTCGTCGAGGAGCAGCCAGCCGAGCCAGCCGGCGGATCCAATGACGACCAGGACGGTCAGGACGATGAACCAGCTCGACGGGACGTATCCCTGGCGAGGTGGGACGTTCTTGCGGTGCGCCACCATGGGACGATTCTAGAGATCGATGCCGAGGCGCCTGGCCGAGCGGCTGCGCTGGCGCTGGGCGCGGAGGCGCCGGAGGCGCTTGACCAGCAGCGGATCGAAGGCGAGGGCGTCCTCGCGGTCGATCAGGGCGTTGAGGACCTGGTAGTACCGCGTGGCCGACATGTCGAACTTGTCGCGGATCGCCTGCTCCTTGGCACCGGCGTACTGCCACCAGAGGCGCTCGAGCGCGAGGATCTCCCGGTCACGGTCCGTCAGCGACGAGGCTACGGCCGAGCCCTGGGCGGTCGACTTCTCCATGGCGCTCATGGCCACATCCTAGAGGACGAATCACATGCGTGTCATTCGCTTGCCGGAATGGCATCGTAGGTTCCATGACTGACACCGCACCCGTCCGCTGGGGCATCCTCGCCACCGGCAAGATCGCCGACACCTTCGCGACCGACCTCGCGCTCGTACCGGGTCACGAGCTTGCGGCCGTCGGGTCGCGCCGGCCCGACGCCGCGCGCGAGTTCGCCGACCGGCACGGTGCCCGCGCCGCCCACGGCTCGTACGAGGAGCTCGTGGCCGACCCGGCCGTCGACGTCGTCTACGTGGCCACGCCGCACGGCCGGCACCTCGAGGACGTCCGGCTGTGCTTCGCGGCCGGCAAGCACGTCCTGTGCGAGAAGGCACTGACGATGAACGCCGACGACTCGGCGACCCTCGTGGCCGAGGCCCGCGACCAGGGACTCTTCTTCGCCGAGGCCATGTGGATGCGCACCAACCCCAACATTCGCGAGCTGGCCCGGCTCGCGGCCGAGGGCGCGTGCGGCGAGGTGCTGCAGGTGCGCGCCGAGCTGGGATTCGCCGGACGCACCGCGAGCGCCCGTCTCTGGGACCCCGCGCTCGGGGCCAGCGCGCTGCTCGACGTCGGCATCTACCCGCTGACGTTCGCGCACCTGCTGCTCGGCGAGCCCACCACGATCGCGGCAGCGGGCGTCCTGTCCGAGCGCGGCATCGACGTCAGCGGCGGCGCGACGCTGACCTACGCCTCCGGGGCCGTTGCGACCATTGCGTGGACCCAGGTCGCGCAGGGCGACAGCCGCGCCGTGGTCGCCGGACCCGACGGACGCCTCGAGGTGCTGCCGCGGTTCCACGAGGCGTCCGGCTTCACCCTGGTTCAGGGTGATCGTGCGGAGACGACCGAGCTGCCGCTGACGGGCCGCGGCTACGCCCACGAGATCGAGGAGGTCGGGGCCTGCCTGCGGGCCGGACGCACCGAGTCGGCGCTGCTCCCGCTCGACGAGACGGTGTCGATCCAGCAGCAGATGGACGAGATCCTGTCGCAGCTCGGCGTCGCAGCCCGGTGAGGTCGCCGGATCCCCGCTAGGGTGAGGCCATGGCTACCGGCACCGCTGACTTCGTGGTGATCGCGAACCGTCTGCCCGTTGATCGCATCACGGCCCCGGACGGGGAGATCCAGTGGCGGACGTCGCCGGGCGGGCTCGTGACCGCGCTCGAACCCGTCATGCTCCGCAACGGCGGGGCGTGGATCGGCTGGCACGGTGCGGCCGACGAGAAGGTCAAGCCCTTCGACCACAACGGCATGCACCTCGTCCCCGTCCCGTTGTCCGAGGACGAGGTCGAGGAGTACTACGAGGGCTTCTCCAACGCGACCCTGTGGCCGCTGTACCACGACGTCGTGGCTCCCCCGGAGTTCCACCGCGAGTGGTGGGACTCCTACGTGCGGGTCAACCGACGCTTCGCCGAGAAGGCCGCGAAGGTCGCCCGCGAGGGTGCCGTCGTGTGGGTGCAGGACTATCAGCTGCAGCTCGTCCCGACGATGCTGCGCGAGCTGCGCCCGGACCTGCGCATCGGCTTCTTCCTGCACATCCCGTTCCCTCCCACGGAGCTGTTCCAGCAGCTGCCGTGGCGCCGCGAGATCCTCGAGGGCCTGCTGGGCGCCGACCTGGTCGGCTTCCAGATGCCTGGGGCGGCACAGAACTTCGTCCGCCTCGTGCGTCAGCGCGTCGGGCACAAGACGCACCGCGACATGATCTACCTGCCGGACGGACGCACGGTGCTCGCGAAGGCCTACCCGATCTCGATCGACGCGGCCGGCTTCGAGGAGCTCGGCCGCACGCCCGAGGTCATCGCCCGCGCCGCGGAGATCCGCGAGAGCCTCGGCAACCCCAAGACGATCCTGCTCGGCATCGACCGGCTCGACTACACCAAGGGTCTGCGGCAACGGCTTCGTGCCTTCGGCGAGCTCATCTCCTACGGGTCGCTCGACGTCGACGACGCGGTGTTCGTCCAGGTCGCGACCCCCTCGCGCGAACGCGTCCAGCAGTACAAGCTGCTGCGAGACGACATCAACCGCCTGGTGGGGCGCTTCAACGGCGACGTCGGAC
>JAOPXY010000191.1 GCA_025964895.1 Aeromicrobium sp. | reverse complement strand
AGGACGCTGTCGCTGATCTGGTCGGCGATCTTGTCCGGGTGACCCTCGGTCACTGACTCGGACGTGAAGAAGCGGCTCACATTTTCTCCTGGGTTGATGGCTGTACGACAGTGTAACGAGCCGAGAGGCTCGGGATTTCTCTCAGTCCAAGCGATGGACGACGGCGTCCCAGATGCTGTGGGACAAGGCTGTCTTGCTGCCCAGCGGGACTCGGGTCTCGGTGCCGTCGGCGCCGAGCAGCACGGCCTCGTTGTCGTCGCTGCCGAAGACCTGGCCCGCGCTGACGTCGTTGACGACCAGCAGGTCGCAGCCCTTGCGGGCCAGCTTGGTGCGGGCGTGGTCGAGGACGGTGCCGTTCTCGTCGCCGGTCTCGGCGGCGAAGCCCACGATCACGGCGGGCTTGCCCGCGTCGCCGCGGGCCGTGACGAGCTCGACGAGGATGTCGGGGTTCTCGACCAGCCGGATGTCGGGGGCGACTCCGTCGGCGGTCTTCTTGATCTTGGCGTCGACGAACGCAGCGGGCCGGAAGTCAGCCGGAGCCGCGGCCATCACGACCGCGTCGGCGCCGACGACCGCGGCGTGCATCTGCCGGCGCAGATCCTCGGTGCTGACGACCTCGACGAGGTCGACGCCCGCGGGCGGCGGAAGGGTCACGTTGGCCGCGACGACCGTGACGCGGGCGCCTCGGGCGACGGCGGCCTCGGCGAGGGCGAAGCCCTGGCGCCCCGACGAGCGGTTGCCGAGAAAACGGACCGGGTCGAGGAACTCGCGGGTGCCGCCGGCGGACACGACGACGTGACGTCCCGCCAGATCCTGCTCACGCGCCTGCAGCACGTTGAGTGCCGCGGCGAAGATCGCGGCGGGCGCCGGCAGACGTCCCTTGCCCGTGTCGACGCCGGTCAGGCGGCCGACGTCGGGCTCGAGCACGACGTACCCGCGCTCGCGCAGCGTCGCGACGTTGGCCTGCGTCGCCGCGTTCTCCCACATCTCGGTGTGCATCGCGGGCGCCAGGACGACCGGGCAGGTGGCCGTCAGTAGCGTCGTGGTCAGCAGGTCGTCGGCGAGGCCGTGGGCGGCCTTCGCGAGCAGGTTCGCCGTCGCCGGGGCGACGACCACCAGATCGGCCGACTTGCCGATCCGCACGTGCGCGACCTCGTCGACGTGCTCGAAGACGCCGACCTGGACGGGCTTGCCGCTCAGCGCCTCCCACGTCGCCGCACCCACGAAGTGCAGGGACGACTCCGTGGGGACGACGCGGACGCTGTGACCGGACTCGGTGAACAGTCGCAGCAGCTCCGCGGCCTTGTAGGACGCGATGCCGCCTGCGACGCCGAGGACGATCTCGGTCATGCGGTGGTTCGTCAGGCCTTCTTCTCGGCTGCGGCGGCCGCGGCGGCCGCCTCGGCCTCGGGGTCGATGTCCTCGACCGTCAGGAGGTCGGCGTTGATCTCGCGCAGCGCGATCGACAGCGGCTTCTCCTGCACGCCAGTCTCGAGCAGCGGTCCGACGTACTCGAGCAGGCCCTCGCCCAGCTGGGAGTAATACGCGTTGATCTGGCGGGCGCGCTTGGCGCTGTAGAGGACCAGCTTGTACTTGCTGTCCGCCTTCTCGAGCAGGTCGTCGAGGGGCGGGTTGGTGATGCCGATGGCAGTCGAACGTGTCGTGGACACAGAGCCTCACAAAGACTTGATGAGTGGATTGACCAGAGATTCTCGGTCAGGAACGGGTCCGGCTCACGCCGGACCGGAACAAGTCTACCAATTCCTCGCAGGCCGTCTCGACATCGGTGTTGATGATCGTGACGTCGAACTCGGACTCGGCGGCCAGCTCGGTGACCGCGGTGGCGAGGCGTCGCTCGCGTTCCTCGGGTCCCTCGGTTCCCCGGCCGACCAGGCGGCGCTCCAGCTCGGCGAAGCTCGGCGGCTTCAGGAAGCACATCAGCGCCTCGGGCATGGTCCGGCGCACCTGGCGGGCGCCCTGCAGGTCGATCTCCAGCAGGGCGGGCACGCCGCGGTTCAGCCGATCCTCGACGGCGGCCCGGGGCGTGCCGTAGCGCGCCGCCCGGTGGACGACGGCCCACTCCAGCAGCCCGTCCTCGGCCACGAGGCGATCGAACTCCGCATCGCTGATGAAGTGGTAGTGCACGCCGTCGACCTCGCCCGGACGGGCCGGTCGGGTCGTGACCGACACCGAGATCCAGATGTCGGGGTGCTGCTCGCGCACGCACGCCGCGACCGTTCCCTTGCCGACGGCGGTCGGGCCCGCGAGCACGACGAGCCGTGAGCGGTCCTCGGCGTCAGCCACGGCCGGGACGGTCCGCTCGGTGGGCGAACTCCGCGAGGAGGGCGGAGACCTGGTTGGCGCCGAGACCGCGCAGGCGGCGGCTGTCGGCGATGCCGATGCGCTGCATGATCTCCTGGGCGCGAACCTTGCCGACACCGGGCATCGACTGCAGCAGGTCGACGACGCGCAGCTTCGCGAGGACGTCGTCGACCCGGGACTCCTGGATGACGTCGGGCAGCGACGCGGTCGACGACTTGAGCCGGGCCTTGACGTCGGCCCGCAGCTGTCGCGCACGAGCGGCCTTCTCGAGCGCGGCGCGGCGCTGCTCGGGGGTCAAAGTCGGGAGTGCCACGGGGGTCACCTCTCTGCTCGGTCGCCGACAGCGCTCATCGGGCGGTTCATTTGAGCGTGATCTCACACTTCTGCAGGACGTCCTCGACGACGGCCGTGCGCTGCTTGCTGGTCTGGTTGAAGGCCTCGTACGACGCCCTGATCTCGTCGAGGTGCTCCTGGCTCATGTCGCGGCGGACCTCGGCGTCGTCGAGGTCCTCGATCGACACGTCGGCGGCCTTCAGCGCCTTCGCGACCCGCGCCATCGCGGCGCCGACCGCGGACCAGTCGTCCTTGATGTCGTCGTGGGCGGCCGTCGTGACGCTGCGGACGGCCTTGGTCTCGGCGGTGAAGTCCGCCTGGGTGCCCCGGGTGCCGAAGCCGTCGAGCGCGGTCTTGTTCTCGGTGACCGCGGCGCAGTAGGGATCCTCTCCCCCGCACCCGGACAGCACCGCGAGGGCGACGACGCCGGTGAGGACGCCCGCGGCGGTTCGGTTCATTCGCATCACCCTACAAGTTCGGCGTTGACCCGCGCCGCCGCGTCGCGGAGCGCCCGGACATCGGGCCCCGCGGACAGGACGCCGCGTGACGTGGACGGGATGACGTCGTCGATGACTGCGGCGAACAGGCGGTGGATGTCGTCGGTCGTGCCGCCCTGCGCGCCGAAGCCCGGCACGAGCAGCGGGCCGTTGATCGCGAGGTCCTCTGCGGAGCTGCCGATCGTGGCGCCCACCACCGCGCCGTACGCACCCATCGGGGTCGCGCCGGCGTTGAGCTCCGCGAGCTGGCCCAGGACGGCACCAGCGACCGTGCGGCCACCCGACGTCGCGTGCTGGACGTCGGGACCCTCGGGATTCGAGGTCAGCGCCAGCACGAATACCCCGGCGTCGTTTTTCTCCGCGACGTCGAAGAACGGCTGCAGCGAGCCGAAGCCCAGGAACGGGCTGACCGTGATCGCGTCCGCGGCCATCGGCGCGTCGTCGTCGAGGTACGCATCGGCGTACGCCTGGGCCGTCGAGCCGATGTCGCCGCGCTTGACGTCGAGGATCACCAGGGACCCCGTGTGGCGCAGGTCCTCGAGTGTCCGCTCCAGCACGACGACGCCGCGTGCGCCGAAGCGCTCGAAGAACGCCGACTGCGGCTTGACGAAGGCGACCTGCCCCGCGAACGCCTCGACGCAGATCGACGCGAAGCGGTCGAGTCCCTCGATGTCGTCCGGCAGGCCCCACTGCTCCAGCAGCGATGCGTGCGGGTCGATGCCGATGCACGCGGGGCCGTACGCCTGCATCGCGACGCGGGCGCGCGAACCGAACGACATCAGCCGCGCGCCTCGGTCACGAGCCGGCCCCAGTCCTGCAGGGACGTCACGCCAATGCTGCCCTCGATCAGCGCCTCGATGCCCTGCACCGCGGCCGCCAGGCCCTGCACCGTCGTGATGCACGGGATGCCCTCCGCGACGGCGGCGGTGCGGATCTCGTAGCCGTCGATGCGCGGGCTGCCGCCGGACGTCACGCCGTGCGGCGTGTTGATGATGAGCTGCACGTCCTGCGCGTGGATCTTCTCCACGATTGTGCTGCGGCTCTCGCCGGGCAGCGGCTCCTCGTTGAGCTTGCGGATCACCGTGGCCCTGACGCCGTTGCGGGCCAGGACGACCGCGGTGCCGCTCGTCGCGAGGATCTCAAAGCCGAGGTCGGCGAGCCGATTGACCGGGAAGATCATGTGCCGCTTGTCGCGGTTGGCGACCGACACGAAGACCTTGCCCGACGTGGGCAGTCCGTTCTGCGCGCCGGCCTGCGACTTCGCGAACGCCTGGCCAAAGCCCGCGTCGAAGCCCATGACCTCGCCCGTCGAGCGCATCTCCGGACCGAGCAGCGTGTCGACGTACGTGCCCTCGTACGTGCGGAAGCGGTTGAACGGCATGACCGCCTCCTTGACCGCGATGGGCGCGTTGTCCGGCAGCCGGCCGCCGTCGCCCGTCGCGGGCAGCGCGCCGGCGACGCGCAGCTCGGCGATCGTCTCGCCCAGCATGAGCCGTGCCGCGGCCTTCGCGAGCTGCGTCGCGGTGGCCTTCGACACGAACGGCACGGTGCGCGAGGCGCGGGGGTTGGCCTCGATGACGTAGAGGATGTCCGACGACAGCGCGAACTGGATGTTGATGAGCCCCCGCACCCCGACGCCCTTGGCGATCGCCTCGGTCGACTCGCGGATCCGCTGGATCTCCAGGTCGCCCAGCGTGATGGGCGGCAGCGCGCACGCCGAGTCGCCCGAGTGCACCCCGGCCTCCTCGATGTGCTCCATGACGCCACCGAGGAACAGCTCGTGGCCGTCGTACAGGGCGTCGACGTCGATCTCGATCGCGTCGTCGAGGAACCGGTCGACCAGCACGGGGCGGTCGGGCGAGATCTCCGTGGCGCGGCCGATGTAGTCGGCCAGGGTCTCCTCGTCGTACACGATCTCCATGCCGCGACCGCCCAGGACGTACGACGGACGCACCAGCACGGGGTAGCCGATCTCGTCGGCGATGTCCTTGGCGTTCGCGAACGTCGTCGCCATGCCGTTCTTGGGCGCGACGAGGCCGGCCTCGGCCAGCACGCGGGCGAACGCACCGCGCTCCTCAGCCAGCTCGATCGCGGCGGGCTGCGTGCCGACGATCGGCACGCCGGCAGCCTCGAGCCCGGCCGCGAGGCCCAGCGGCGTCTGGCCGCCGAGCTGGACGATGACACCGACGACCGGCCCGGCCTCCTGCTCGGCGTGCACGATCTCGAGCACGTCCTCGAGCGTCAGCGGCTCGAAGTACAGGCGGTCGGCCGTGTCGTAGTCGGTCGAGACGGTCTCGGGATTGCAGTTGACCATGACTGTCTCGTAGCCCACCTCGGACAGCGCCATCGCGGCGTGCACGCACGAGTAGTCGAACTCGATGCCCTGGCCGATGCGGTTGGGGCCGCTGCCCAGGATCAGCACCGCGGGACGCGTGCGCGGCGCGACCTCGGTCTCCTCGTCGTACGACGAGTAGTGGTACGGCGTCGTGGCCGCGAACTCCGCGGCGCACGTGTCGACGGTCTTGTAGACGGGCCGGACGCCGAGCGCGTGCCGGACCCCGCGGACGACGTCCTCGGTCAGGCCCCGGATGCGTGCCAGCTGGGCGTCGGAGAAGCCGTGGCGCTTGGCGCGGCGCAGCAGGGCGGGCGACAGCTCCTTGGCCTCGATCAGGTCGACGGCGATCTCGTTGATCAGGGCGAGCTGGTCGAGGAACCACGGGTCGATCCTGGTCGCGTCGAAGACCTCCTCGGGCGTGGCGCCCGCGCGGATCGTGTCCATGACCTTCTTGATCCGGCCGTCGTGCGGCACCGCGATCTGCTTCAGCAGCTCGTCCTTGTCGAGCTCGACGTACGTCTTGCTCCAGTCGAACACCGCCTCGGGACGCTCCAGCGACCGCAGCGCCTTCTGCAGCGCCTCGGTGAAGTTGCGGCCGATCGCCATGGCCTCGCCGACGGCCTTCATGTGCGTCGTCAGCGTCGGGTCGGCGGCCGGGAACTTCTCGAACGCGAATCGCGGCACCTTGACGACGACGTAGTCGAGCGTCGGCTCGAACGCCGCCGGCGTCCCGAAGCCGTTCGGCACCGTCGTGATGTCGTTGGGGATCTCGTCGAGCGTGTAGCCGATCGCGACCTTCGCGGCAATCTTCGCGATCGGGAAACCCGTCGCCTTCGACGCCAGCGCGGACGAGCGCGACACCCGCGGGTTCATCTCGATGACGACGATGCGGCCGTCCTCGGGATTGACCGCGAACTGGATGTTGCAGCCACCCGTGTCGACGCCGACCTCGCGGATGATGCCGATCGAAATGTCGCGCAGGCGCTGGTACTCGACGTCGGTCAGCGTCATGGCCGGGGCCACGGTGATCGAGTCGCCCGTGTGGACGCCCATGGGGTCGAAGTTCTCGATCGAGCAGACGATCACGACGTTGTCGGCCGTGTCGCGCATGACCTCGAGCTCGTACTCCTTCCAGCCGAGGATCGACTCCTCCAGGAGCACCTCGGTGGTCGGGCTCAGCGCGAGGCCCGAGCCGGCGATGCGGTGCAGGTCCGACTCGTTGTACGCCAGGCCCGATCCGGAGCCGCCCATCGTGAACGACGGGCGGACGACCACGGGATAGCCGCCGAGCCCCTCGACGCCGGCCAGGCACTCGGCCATCGTGTGGCAGATGATCGAGTTGGCCGACTCCGCGCCCCACTCCGGCGGCAGCGTCGCGACGACCTCCTTGAAGGACTCGCGGTTCTCGCCCTTCTCGATGGCCTCGATCGACGCGCCGATCAGCTCGACGTCGTACTTGGCCAGCACGCCGGCCTCATGCATCTGGATCGCGGCGTTGAGCGCCGTCTGGCCGCCGAGCGTCGCGAGCAGCGCGTCGGGGCGCTCCTTGGCGATGACCTTCTCCACGAACTCCGGCGTGATCGGCTCGATGTACGTCGCGTCGGCGAACTCAGGATCGGTCATGATCGTCGCCGGGTTGGAGTTGATCAGGATGACACGGATGCCCTCCTCCTGGAGGACGCGGCACGCCTGCGTGCCGGAGTAGTCGAACTCGCAGGCCTGGCCGATGACGATCGGCCCGGAGCCGATGACCAGGACGCTCTTGATGTCGGTGCGCTTCGGCATCAGGCCTCACTTCCGCTCGTCGGGCCGGTCAGGATCGACGCGTCGGTACCGGTCGCGACGTCGGAGTTGCTGTCCATCAGGTCCACGAATCTGTCGAAGAGATAGGCCGCGTCGTGCGGGCCGGCCGCCGCCTCGGGGTGGTACTGCACGCTGAAAGCGGGCTGGTCGAGCAAGGCGAGGCCCTCCACGACGTCGTCGTTGAGGCACACGTGCGTGACCCGTCCCGGGCCGTACGGTGTCTCGAACTCGCCCGTTAGGGGCGCGTCGACCGCGAAGCCGTGGTTGTGGGCGGTGATCTCGACCTTGCCCGTCGTGAGGTCCTGGACGGGCTGGTTGATGCCGCGGTGCCCGTAGACCAGCTTGTAGGTGCCGAGGTCGAGTGCGCGCCCGAAGATCTGGTTGCCCAGGCAGATGCCGAAGTACGGGATCTTCGCCCCGAGCACCTGCTTCAGCACGCCGACCACGTGATCGGCCGTGGCCGGGTCGCCGGGGCCGTTCGACATGAACACGCCGTCGGGCGCGAGTTCGGCGATCTGCTCGAACGTCGTCGTCGCGGGCATGACGTGCACCTCGATGCCGCGCTCGGCGAGCCGGCGCGGGGTCATGCCCTTGATGCCGAGGTCGACCGCCGCGACCGTGAACCGCTTCTCGCCCACCGCGGGCACGACGTACGTCTCGTCGGTCGTGACCTCGGCCAGGAAGCTCGCGCCCGTCATCGACGGCGCCTCGGTGACGCGGGCCAGCAGCGCCGCGACGTCGGTGGTGGTCGAGCTGATGCCGCCGCGCATCGCGCCCCGCTCGCGCAGGTGGCGTGTCAGCGCTCGGGTGTCGATGCCGGCGATGCCGACGACGCCCTGCGCGTCGAGTTCCTGGTCGAGGCTGCGGTTCGAGCGCCAGTTGCTGCGCACCCGGGCGGGGTCGCGGACGATGTAGCCGTCGACCCAGAAGCGCCGCGACTCGAAGTCCTCGTCGTTGACGCCGGTGTTGCCGACGTGAGGCGCCGTCATGGCCACGATCTGGCCCTTGTACGACGGATCGGTCAGCGTCTCCTGGTACCCGGTCATGCCGGTCGAGAAGACGATCTCGCCGATCGTCTCGCCGATCGCGCCGAACGAGTCGCCGCGGAACACGCGCCCGTCCTCCAGCACGAGGATCGCGTCGGTCGCGCCGGTCATGCGAGCACCGCCTTCTGTGAGAGTGGAATCACGAGCACCCGGTCGAGGACGGTGGGTCTCCCGCGCAGGAAGGTCGCCACGACCGCACCGGGCAGCGTGAGCCCCGCGTAGGGGTTGTTGCGCGACAGCGAGGCGGTGTCGCGTGCGTCAATCGTGCGCGACGCGGCCGGGTCGACCAGCACGAGGTTGGCCGGCTCCCCCACCGCGATCGGGCGGCCGTGGTCGGCGACCCGGCCGATCGAGGCGGGCCTGGTCGACATCGCGGCCGCGACCTGCTCCCACGTGAGGCGGCCGGTGTCGACCATCGTCTGCTGGACGACCGACAGCGCGGTCTCGAGGCCCAGCATGCCGAAGGCGGCGGCCGACCACTCGCACTCCTTGTCCTCCATCGGGTGCGGCGCGTGATCCGTGGCCACGATGTCGATCGTGCCGTCGGCCAGGCCCTCCCGCACGGCGGCGACGTCGTCCTGGGAGCGCAGCGGCGGGTTGACCTTGTAGATCGGGTCGTAGCTGCGGACCAGGTCGTCGCTCAGGAGCAGGTGGTGCGGCGTGACCTCGGCGGTGACGTCGATCCCGCGGCCCTTGGCCCAGCGGATGATCTCGACCGAGCCGCGGGTCGACAGGTGGCACACGTGCAGGCGCGAGCCGACATGCTCGGCGAGCAGGACGTCGCGGGCGATGATCGCCTCCTCGGCGACCGCCGGCCAGCCCGTCAGCCCGAGCTCGCCGGACAACGGGCCCTCGTTCATCTGCGCGCCCTCGGTGAGCCGCGGCTCCTGGGCGTGCTGCGCGATGACC
>JAOPXY010000047.1 GCA_025964895.1 Aeromicrobium sp. | reverse complement strand
CGCTCGCGAGCTGAAGGACGGCGACTACGTCAACCTCGGCATCGGCATCCCCACGCTCGTCGCGAACCACCTCCCCGCCGGCGTCTCGGTGACCCTGCAGTCCGAGAACGGGATCCTCGGGATGGGGCCGTTCCCCTACGAGGGCCAGGAGGACGCCGACCTCATCAACGCGGGCAAGCAGACCGTGACGGTCACCTCCGGCGCCTCGTTCTTCGACTCCACCGAGTCGTTCGCGATGATCCGCGGTGGCAAGGTCGACATCGCGATCCTGGGCGCCCTGCAGGTCGGGGCCAACGGCGATCTCGCGAACTGGGCCGTCCCCGGCGCCCTGGTCAAGGGCATGGGCGGGGCGATGGATCTTGTCGCCGGCACGAAGCGGATCGTCGTGATCACCGATCACGTCGCGAAGGACGGATCGCCCAAGATCGTCCAGGACTGCACGCTGCCCCTCACGGGCCACCGGGTCGTCGACCGCATCATCACCGACCGCGCCGTTCTCGACGTCACGTCCGACGGCCTCGTGCTCCGAGCCGTCGCGCCCGGCGTGGACCCGGCCGACCTCGTGGCGTCCACCGGCGCGCCCTTCGTCGTCGATCTCGCCGGCGACTGAGCAGGTCACACTTCCGTCCAGCGGAAGAAGAGCGTCGCCAGTGCCACGTGCCGCCCCTATCGTCGTCGCGTGACCGTACCCATCCTGTCGACGCAAGCCGACGTCAGCCTCGAGATCGCGGCGATCGCGGACCAGCACGATGCCGCGAGCCCCGGGGCGCAGCCGCGCCTGGACTACACCCCGTACCGCAGCGCGATCCTGCGGCACCCCACCAAGGACCTGCACCACGCCGATCCGGAGACGATCGAGCGGTGGGCGCCGTGCTTCGGACCGCAGGACGTCGACCCGCTCGAGGCCGATCTGACGATCCAGCACAGCGGCGAGCCGATCGGCGAGCGCATCACGGTCACCGGTCGGGTCGTCGACGGCGACGGGCGTCCGGTGCGCCGCCAGCTCGTCGAGGTGTGGCAGGCGAACGCGGGCGGTCGCTACATCCACCAGCGCGACCAGCACCCGGCTCCCATCGACCCGAACTTCACCGGAGCGGGCCGCATCCTCACCGGCGACGACGGCTCCTACACGTTCCAGACGATCAAGCCCGGCCCGTACCCGTGGAAGAACCACCGCAACGCCTGGCGGCCGGCGCACATTCACTTCTCGCTGTTCGGCACCGAGTTCACCCAGCGGATGGTGACGCAGATGTACTTCCCCGGTGATCCGCTCTTCGCCCTCGACCCCATCTACCAGTCGATCACGGACGCCGGCGCCCGCGACCGCCTCGTCGCGACCTACGATCACAACCTGACGGTGCCCGAGTGGAGCACGGGGTACCGCTGGGACATCGTCCTGAGCGGCAGCCACCGGACCCTCATGGACGACGAGGAGCCCGACGCATGAGCACTCTCCCCACGCCCGGCGCAGCGCCCACCCCGGGCCAGACCGTCGGCCCGTTCTTCCACTACGCGCTGCCGTACGAGGGAGACGCCGAGCTCGTCCCGGCCGGCAGCGCCGGCGCCATTCGCCTGCACGGTCAGGTGATGGACGGCGCCGGCGTGCCCGTGCCGGACGCCCTGGTCGAGATCTGGCAGGCGGCGCCCGACGGCAGCGTCGTGCAGCAGGCCGGGTCGCTGCACCGCGACGGCTGGACGTTCACCGGCTGGGGCCGCTGCGCGACCGACCGCGCTGGCCACTACTCGTTCTCGACCCTGCTGCCCGGGTCCACCGAGCCCGGCGCGGCGCCGTTCTTCGCGGTGACGGTCTTCGCTCGGGGGCTGCTCGACCGGCTGCTGACCCGGGCGTACGTGCCGGGCGACGCGTTGGACGCCGATCCGCTGCTCGCATCGGTGGGGCCTCGCCGCGACACGCTGATCGCGAGCCCGGACCCCCAGGGCCTCCTGTTCGACATCCACCTCCAGGGCCCCCGCGAGACGGTCTTCCTGACCTTCCCGGGTCGCTGACGGCAGACTGCTCCCATGACCGATCTGTTCTGGCCCGGCGACGAACGCGCCGGGTCCCTGATGTCTGATGCCGCCCTGCTCGAGGCCATGGCACGCGTGGAGTCGGTGTGGCTCGACGCGCTCGTCGACAGGGCGCTCGCACCGGAGTCCGCCCGCGCCGACCTGACCGGCCTCGTGACGGCCGGCGACGTCGAGGCGATCGCCCGCGACGCCGAGTCCGGCGGCAATCCCGTCATCCCGCTGGTCACGCTGCTGCGCTCGCGCGCCGGCGGCGAGGCGGCCCGCTGGCTGCACCGGGGCCTCACGAGCCAGGACGTGCTCGACACGGCGCTCGTGCTGACACTGTGCGACGTGCTGTCCCGCGTGCTCGACGAGCTGCGCTCCCAGGTCATCGCCCTCACGATCCTCGCCGAACGCCACGTCTGGACGCCGATGGTCGGCCGCACCCTGACCCAGCACGCAGTGCCCACGACGTTCGGCACCGTCGTGTCGACCTGGCTCGACGGAGTCATCGACGCCGCTGAGCTCGTCGTCGACGCCCGGACGCTCCTGCCCGCCCAGCTGGGTGGGGCTGTCGGCACTCTCGCGGCCACGGCGGAGCTCGCGACCCTGCACGGCCTCGCTGACCCGGACGGCGTCACGGCGGAGACCGCATTGACGGCCGGCCGCGCGTTGGGGCTCCGCGTCCACCGGCCGTGGCACACCGCCCGCGTGCCGCTGACCCGTGCCGCCGACGCGCTGGTGACCTGCACCGATGCATGGGGGCACGTCGCCGGCGACGTCGCGACGCTGTCGCGCACCGAGATCGGCGAGCTCGCCGAGCTGTCCGGCGGCGGGCGGGGCGGATCGTCGACGATGCCGCACAAGCAGAACCCCGTGCTGTCGGTGCTGGTCCGGCGCGCCGCCCTCGCGGCGCCCGGGCTCGGCGCGACGATGCACACCGCGTCGGCCACGGCGGGCGACCAGCGCCCCGACGGGCCCTGGCACGCCGAGTGGGCGACTCTGCGGACGCTCGGCCGGCGGGCCGTCGTCGCCGGCTCCCAGACCACCGAGCTGCTGCAGGGGCTGCGGGTCGACACCGCCCGGATGGCCGCGACGCTCGAGGCATCGGCCCACGACGTCCTGGCGGAGCGCCGTGGCGTCGCCGACCTGCTCGGCGACGGGCACGACAGCGACCCGGACCCCACGACGTACACCGGCATGACCGGTGACATCGTCGCCGGCGCCGTCGAACGTGCCCGCACCTTTTTGGAGGAGAACGCGTGACCGTCCCACAGATCACCGCCGTACGACTGGGTGGGTCGCCGGCCCTCCCCCTGCTCGTGCTCGGGCCGTCACTCGGCACCTCCGCCCGCACGCTCTGGTCGCGGGCCGCGACGCACCTCGCCGACCGTTTCGAGATCGTCGCGTGGGACCTGCCGGGCCACGGCAGCAACTCGATCGTCGCCCATCCGTTCACGATGCCCGAGCTCGCCACCGGCGTGCTCGCGATGCTCGACGACATGCTGGCCGAGCGCGGTGCCGTCGACACGTCCTTCGTCTACGCGGGCGACTCGGTCGGAGGCGCGGTGGGCCTGCACCTGCTGCTCGCGGCACCGCGACGCGTCCAGTCGGCGGTCCTGTTGTGCACCGGCGCCGTCATCGGCGAGCCCGACGCGTGGCACGAGCGGGCCGCGACCGTCCGGGCGTCCGGCACCGCGGCAGTCGTGTCCGGATCGGCCGACCGCTGGTTCGCGCCGGGCTTCCTCCAGCGCGAGCCCGAGACCGGCGGCGCGCTGTTGCACGCCCTGCGGGACGCCGACCGCGAGGGATACGCGCAGGTCTGCGAAGCCCTGGCCGGGCACGACGTCCGCGAGCGGCTCGGTGCGATCGGCGCCCCCGTGCTGGCCGTGGCCGGACGCGCCGACGTCCCCACTCCGCCCGCGTCGCTGCAGGAGATCGCCGACGGGGTCAGGAACGGCCGGCTCGTCGTGATCGACGACGTCGCCCACCTGGCGCCCGCCGAGGCACCGGCCGAGGTCGCTCGGCTCATCCGCGCGCACGCCGCCGGGGAGGAGCCGGCCGGGCCATCACCGACCGTCGCCGAGGTCAGGGCCGCCGGCATGGCCGTCCGCCGCCAGGTGCTGGGCGATGCGCACGTCGACCGCGCGACCGCGGCCGCCACCGAGCTCACGGCCGACTTCCAGGACTTGATCACCCAGTACGCGTGGGGTTCGATCTGGACACGTCCGGGACTCGATCGCCGCAGCCGGTCGCTCATCACCCTGACGGCGCTCGTCGCCCGCGGCCACCACGAGGAGCTCGCGATGCATGTGCGCGCGGCTCGCACCAACGGGGTGACGAACGACGAGATCAAGGAGCTGCTGCTGCAGACCGCGATCTACTGCGGCGTCCCCGACGCCAACACGGCCTTCCGCATCGCGCAGAAGGTCCTGGCAGACCTGGAAGAGGAGACATCATGACCACCCCTTCGTACCTCTACGGCGCGGCACGCACCCCGTTTGGCAAGTTCGGGGGTGCCCTCGCCGGCGTCCGTCCCGACGATCTGGCGGCGATCGCGCTGCGGGGGGTGCTGGCAAAGGCGCCGGACCTGGACCCGTCAGCGATCGGCGACGTGTTCTGGGGCAATGCGAACGGTGCGGGTGAGGACAACCGCAACGTCGGCCGCATGGCGGTGCTGCTCGCGGGGCTGCCGACGTCGGTGTCGGCGACGAGCGTGAACCGGCTGTGCGGCTCGAGCCTGGATGCGGCGATCATGGCGTCGCGCGCCGTGGAGACCGGCGACGCCGACGTGGTCGTGGCCGGCGGGGTGGAGTCGATGACCCGTGCCCCGTGGGTGCTGCCCAAGCCGTCGCGCGCCTACCCGGCAACTGACACGACCGCGGTGTCGACGACGCTGGGCTGGCGGTTGGTGAACCCGAACATGCCCAAGGAGTGGACGATCTCGCTGGGCGAGTGCAACGAGCAGCTGCAGGAGCGGTTCGGCATCGGCCGGGACCGGCAGGACGAGTTCGCGGCGCGGTCGCACGCGCTGGCCGCGGCGGCGTGGGCGGACGGGTTCTACGACGATCTCGTGGTCGCCGTCGACGGCGTCGACCTCCCCCGTGACGAGTCGATCCGGGAGGGCACGACACCTGAGAAGCTGGCCGCGCTGAAGCCCGCGTTCCGTCCGGGCGGCACCATCACCCCGGGCAACGCGTCCCCCCTCAACGACGGAGCCTCCGCGGTGCTGATCGGCTCGGCGCAGGCGGCCGGCATCATCGGGCGTGACCCGTTGGCGCGGATCGCCGGCCGCGGGGTGCACGCCCTGGATCCGCAGGACTTCGGCTTCGCTCCGGTCGAGGCGGCGAACGCTGCACTGGCCCGTGCCGGGATCGGGTGGTCCGACGTCGGCGCGGTCGAGCTCAACGAGGCGTTCGCGGTGCAGTCGCTGGCGTGCGTCGACGCGTGGAAGATCGACCCCGAGATCGTCAACGCCAAGGGCGGCGCCATCGCGATCGGCCACCCGCTGGGTGCCTCGGGCACCCGGATCCTGGGCACCCTGGCGCACCGGCTGGTCGAGTCCGGCCAACGGTGGGGTGTCGCAGGCATCTGCATCGGCGTGGGCCAGGCCCTCGCGGTTGTCCTGGAGAACGAGGCAGCATGACCGTCATCGCAGAGACCACCGCCGACGCCGTCGCCGGGATCGCCGACGGCGCGACCGTGCTGATCGGCGGATTCGGCATGGCCGGCATGCCCGTCGCACTGATCGACGCCCTCATCGCGCAGGGCGCGACCAATCTGACGGTCGTGTCGAACAACGCCGGCAACGGCGACACCGGCTTGGCCGCCCTGCTGGCCGCCGGACGCGTGGCCAAGATGATCTGCTCGTTCCCCCGCCAGGCCGACTCCTACGTCTTCGACGGCCTCTATCGCGACGGTCGGATAGACCTCGAGGTCGTCCCCCAGGGCAACCTCGCCGAGCGGATGCGCGCCGCCGGCGCCGGGATCGGCGCGTTCTTCTGCCCCACCGGCGTCGGCACCCCCCTGGCCGAAGGCAAAGAGACCCGCACGATCGACGGCCGCGACTACGTCCTGGAGCTGCCGATCAAGGGCGACGTCGCCCTCATCGGAGCCCACGCCGGCGATCCTCTGGGCAACCTCGTGTATCGCAAGACCGCCCGCAACTTCGGCCCCGTCATGGCCACCGCCGCCGCCACGACGATCGCGCAGGTCACCCGCATCGTGGACACCGGCGACCTCGACCCCGAGGCCGTCGTGACGCCCGGCATCTACGTCGACCGCATCGTCCAGGTCACCCAGGAGGCCACCGCATGACCATCGCCCCGCCGACCGACCGGACCGTCGAGCACCTCGACCGCGGCCCCCTGACCCGCGAGGAGATGGCCGCCACCATCGCCCGTGACATCCCCGACGGCTCCTACGTCAACCTCGGCATCGGCCAGCCCACCACCGTCGCGGACCACCTGCGGCCCGGGTCCGGCATCGTCCTGCACACCGAGAACGGCATGCTCGGCATGGGACCGGCCGCCACCGGCGACGACATCGACCCCGATCTCATGAACGCCGGCAAGATCCCCGTCACGGAGCTGCCCGGCGCCTCCTACTTCCACCACGCGGACTCGTTCGCCATGATGCGCGGCGGCCACCTCGACGTCTGCGTCCTCGGCGCGTTCCAGGTCTCCGAGCACGGCGACCTCGCCAACTGGCACACCGGTGCCCCCGACGCCATCCCCGCCGTCGGCGGTGCCATGGACCTCGCGATCGGCGCCAAGGACGTCTTCGTCATGATGACCCTGTTCGCGAAGGACGGGACTCCCAAGCTCGTGCCCCGGTGCACCTACCCCCTCACCGGCCTGGCCTGCGTCAGCCGCGTCTACACCGAGCACGCCACGTTCCTCGTCGGCCCCCACGGGACGACGGTGGTCGAGACGTTCGGCACCGGCGTCGACGACCTCGCCGGCCGCCTCGACGTCCCCCTGACCAGGATCGGCGCCTCGTAGGTCAGCCGGCCTCGCGGTCGCGGACGCCAGTGCCGGCCAGGACGACCCGGTCGCGGCCCAGTGTCTTGGCCTCGTACAGCGCCGCGTCGGCGAGCTCGATCGTCTCGTCGAGCCCACGACCCGCGTCGGCGCAGGCCACGCCGTAGCTGACCGTCGGCAGCGACATCCCGTCCGGGACCAGCGTCGAGCGCAGCCGCTCGTTGATCTTGCTCGCGACGAGCCGGGCGTGCTCGGGTCGCGCACCGTCGAGGAACAGCACGAACTCCTCACCCCCATACCGGCCGACGAGGTCGGTCGAGCGGACGACACCGCGGCACGCCGCCGCGAAGGTCTGCAGCGCATAGTCGCCGGCCGCGTGCCCGTACTGGTCGTTGATGTGCTTGAAGTGGTCGAGATCGGCCAGGACGACCGACCCTCGGACCTGCCCGTGCTGGACGGAGCGCCACTTCGTGGCGGCCAGGCGGAGGAACTCGGTGCGGTTCAGCAGCCCGGTCAGCCCGTCGTGCGTGGCTCGCGCCCTCAGGTCGAGGGTGTCGTCGACATGGCTCAGCGATGTCATGCTGAACGACACGGTCGCCAGCATGACGGTCGTGACGAGCGTCGTCACCTCGGTGCCGAACACGGCCTCGAACAGAAGGCCGTCCTGGCCCACCGCCACGAACGCGATCGTCCGACCCGCGTAGAAGACGGCCAGCATGCCGGCCATGACCGCCATCGCGCGCAGGATCGGCGCGTACGTGCGCTCGCGGAGGCGCAGCTCCACGCCCCGCGGGGCGGCGCGCCACAGCTCGACCGACGACAGCGCCAGCATCAACGTCATCATCGACAAGAAGACCGGCGCCCCCGACCACACGTTGGTGGTCGGGTCGTCCAGCGCCGACGCCACCAGTGTCAGCACAACGGGGACGCCGAGCACGATGCTTCGCACCCGCTGCCCCGTGACCGCCCGGGTGCCGGCCCACACGCTCGCCGTGCCGCCGACCAGCAGCGCGTTGCCGAGCGGGTTGAAGATCCCCTGCAGGTCCGTGCCGTCCAGCAGGTAGGCCGCCGATCCGGCGAGGAACAGGCTCAGCGCGGCGCACCACCAGGCGCAGTAGGCGGAGCGGGTCGAGCGGAACGTCACGAGGTAGAACAGCATCAGCATCGTCAGTGCGACGACCCCGAACGAGACGCGCAGAGTGACGGTGTCCAGCATCGGCTCTCCAGTCCTCACGCTCCCCAAATCTGGGACTATCGTCTCACGACGACCGCAGTCCGCAAACGACATCGGGAGCGGACGCGCGCGTGTCAGCGCTTGCGGACGATCTGGCCCTGGACGAATCCCCTGGTGCCGTCCCGGCACGTCACGACAGGGCCGGCTCGAGATAGCCCGTGAGCCGGTAGTCGGCGTCGACGACAGGGACGAGGCGCCACCGGTCGAAGGCTCCGCACGGATGGCTGATGCCGAGCCGCAGCACGTCGCCGGCCCGCAGGTCTACCGCCGGGTCGACCCGCACGAAGAGGTGCTGGTCGTTGATCGCGAATGACTTCGCCGAGCCAGGCAGACTCTCCGGCACGGATCCGCGCAGACGGCCGACGACCCGCGGGAGCTGGTCGTCGGTCGGCGCGTCCCGTCGCCCGCACCCGACGATCACCAGATCGGGCTCGGGCCGCGAGAGCACGCTCGCCAGCAGCTCGAGGGCCGGCGTCAGCCGGGCCGAGCCGTCGCTCGCGCGCCCGTCGAGGGGCGAGCTGCGCTCGTAGACACCGTGGTCGTGCGTCACGTAGCAGCCGCTGCGCACGACGGTCGTGACCGGGAAGGAGAAGCGCGACGGGTGCAGGTGATTGATCACCTCGTCGACGTACGAGCTGCCACCCGCGCTCACGACCGCTGGGTGCTCTGGCGCGAACAGCCCCTCGGCCGCGATGGCCTCGGCCGCGTCGCGGATGGCGCCGAGGAACTCCGCGACGCCGTACGGCACGGATCCCGTGCCGAAGCCCGGGAAAAGTCCCTCGAACCCCGCCACTCCGACGACCCGGAGGTGAGCGCTGTCGCCTGCGGCTCGCGCGATCTCGAGCACGGTCGCGGCGCTGCGCGCTCCCGTCCGGCCGTCGGGGAAGCCGATCTCGACCATGACGTCGAGCGTGGGCTCGCCGGGCGCCGCGGCGAGCGCCGTGTCGAGGATGCGCACTCCGTCGAGGCTGTCGACGTAGCAGGAGAACTCCGTTCCGGCGGCGAGCACGTGGCGGGCGATCCAGTCGATCGCGCCGGCGTCGACCAGCTCGTTGGCCAGCAGGATGCGGCGCACGCCGAAGCTCACGAGCCCCGCGACCTGGTGCACCGTCGCGGCCGTCATGCCCCAGGCGCCTGCCGCGAGCTGACGCTCGACGATGCCCCGCGCCATCGACGTCTTGGCGTGCGGCGCCAGCTCGACGCCGGCCGATGCGCAGTACTGCCGCATGACCTGGACGTTGCTCGTCAGGGCACCGTCGAACGCGATCATGAGCGGCAGGGAGAAGTGCCGGGAATCGGTGACGTGCGCGACCCCGACGAGCTCGTCCAGATCGGTCGTGGATCCGGGCGGCACGGCGAGGCCCTTGGTCAGTCCGTCGACGCGATGCACGGGCCCAGCCTGTCGCGACCCGCAGCCGTGTAGGCCGCCGGCGACACCCCTGGATCGGCCAGCACGTCGCGCCACGAGTGCTCGGGCTCGAAGCCGAGCAGGCGGCGTGCCTTGTCGATCGCGTAGAGCGTCTCGTCGCGACCCAGCTCGCGGCGGACCTCAACCCCGCCGTAGTGGCGATCGATGATCTCCTGGGTCGTCGCGGCCACCGACAGGTCCGCGTTCGCGACGTTGAAGACCTGGTAGCCCAGACCATCGGTCTCGAGGCAGCGCTGCACCATCTGGCCGAGGTCACGCGTGTCGATGTACGCGAAGATGTTCCGGCGGCGCAGGGACGGGTCCTCGAGGAACGGCGGGAACAGCTGTGCGTACTCGTCCGGCTCGATGACGTTGTTGATGCGCAGTCCGTAGATGTCCGCACCGGTGCGGGCGTGGAACGACCGGGCGGTGGCCTCGCTGGCGACCTTCGACATCGCGTACGAGTCCTCCGGCACCGTCGGGTGATCTTCGTCGACCGGGACGTAGTGCGGCCGGCGCTCCCCCTGCGCGAAGCAGATGCCGTACGTCGTCTCCGACGACGCGAAGACGACCTTGCCGATGCCGAGGCGGGTCGCCGCCTCCAGCACGTTGTAGGTGCTCAGCACGTTCGCGGCGTACGTCGCCGCGTCGGAGCGCAGCGCGATGCGCGGCACGGCGGCGAAGTGCACGACGGCGTCGTAGCGGGGCGGCGTGGGCAGGTCCAGCTCGTCGAGGTTCGCGAGCCCGGCGAGCGCCGAGTACGTGTCCCCGGCGTCGGTGAGATCCACCGTCAAGTCGGAGACGGACCGATGGCGGAGGGGGACGAGATCGGCGTTGGTGACCTGGTGGCCCTGGTCGGCGAGGAACGGGGCGACGTGACGTCCGGCTTTGCCGCTGCCGCCCGTGAAGAAGATGCGCATGGTGTCGGGTACCCCGACGGCGGCTGCTCAGCCGCCCCGGACCCGGACGCCCGGATTCAGGCAGCGAGGTGGAAGGTGCTCGCGAAACGACCGAGGAGGTCACCACGCCCGCGTAGCACCTCGACCACGCCGGTCTCGATCGCTCGGTCCGCAGCGAGCTCACCGGAGATGACCCGGCGGATGCCCGGCCCCGCCGCGAAGGCCAGGTCGACGGGTCCGTCGCCGCGGCTCACGTCGAGGGTGGCGCCGTCGACGCGCACGAGAAGCTCCGCGGGGCCGAGCCGTGCCCAGTACGCCGTCGCCGGCAGGTCGATCGCCACGCCCGGCCGGAACGCGGTGCGCAGCGCCATCGTCATCGAGTCGGGCGTGACGACCTGCTCCTCGCGCGGATCTGCCATGGCCTTGAACCCCCAGGCGCCGAGTGCCAGCACGACAGGCTCGAGCTCGCGCCCGAACGGGGTCAGCTCGTAGACCACGACGCGCGAGCGCGGGCCGCGGCGCAGCACGCCGGCGGCCTGCAGCTCTTTGAGCCGGGCCGCGAGGATGTTGCTCGGGATACGCGGGAGCCCGGCGGCGAGCTCTCCGTACCGCCGCGGTCCGACGAGCAGATCACGGACGATGAGCAGCGCCCAGCGCTCCCCTACCAGCTCCAGCGCCCGCGTGACGCCGCAGTACTGCCCGTACTCGCGCGCGGCCATCGGCCTCAGCCCTGCTGGGCCGCGTAGGCCTCGGGACCCTGCTCGGCGGCGACCGGGTCCATCCAGCCGATCTCGAGGATGTTGCCGTCGGGATCGTTGAGCTGGCGCTGGTACATGAAGCCGTAGTCCGAGGCGGCCTTCGGCTCCGAGCCACCGGCGCCCAGGCCGTTCGTGACAAGTGCGTCGACGTCCTCGCGACTGTCCTGGAACAGCGCTACCGCAACCGTCGGGTTGACGGCCGGGTCGCCGATGGGCAGCTCGGTGAAGGTCTGGAAGAACTCGCGGACCAGGATCAAGAAGTAGCTGTGCCCGTCCTCCACGACGACGCAGGCGGCGTTGTGGTCGGTGAACTTCGGGTTGATCGAGAAGCCGAGGGCCTCGTAGAAAGCCTTGGCGCGATCCAGGTCGGTCACGGGCAGGTTGACGAACATCTGGGTCATGAGGGGGCCTCGCTCTCGGTCGGTCGGTGCTGATGGACCTACACTTGCAATAAGCAAGTGCCCTGTCAAGAGTCGTCGCCTCAGGCGCCTGTCAAGGCTTGGAGCAGCTCGGCGAACTCCTCGGGGGTCTGGGTCGGGATGACGTAGGCGGTGTCGAGGTCTGTGACGTCCCAGGCGGCGGTCGGGACGGGTTCGGGATGTCGGGTGTAGGTGTGCCCGGTGCGGGTGGTCCACTCGAACACCCCCGGGCTGGTTTGTCGCATTCGGATCAGGCCCTCGGTCTTGAGGTTGTGGACCCGACGGTTCAGCGGTCCGGTGTTCGCCGCCGACGTGTCCGCCGGCCACGGGTGGGC